>NZ_JBYCZT010000004.1:0-373893 GCF_057586375.1 Peribacillus sp. SRI_006
TTAAATTTTATCATTCCGCTTTATTCAACTCTTCCATGTCGGCAAGGATATTATCCACTTCATCCCAAGAATAGATCGAAGCCCCTGCTGCAAACGGGTGGCCTCCGCCGTTATATTTACGGGCAATCGTATTGATGACCGGTCCTTTAGAACGGAAACGAACCCTGATTTCTTGATCCTCTTCAATGAAAAAGACCCATGACTTAACATTTTTAATCGAACCTAGCGAGGAAACGAGCTGCGATGCCTCAGATGTGGAAGCATTGAATTTTTCAAGTATATCTTTCGTGATGATCATTTTCCCCGTTCCATATGGAAGGATTTCAAAATGCTGCAGCACATATCCATTCAACCGGACTATGCTTTCCTCGACGTCATACATCTCCTGATATAACTGCGGGCGGGAGAACGAATAGTGAATCAATTCACTGGCATAGGCAAATGTCTTTTCAGTCGTGCTTTGGAATAGGAAACGACCTGTATCGCCAACAATGCCTGCATAAAGAAGGCGTGCCGCTTCATCACTCATCTTCAAGCCCTGCTCTTTACCGAACTGGTAAAACTCGTAAATCATTTCACTTGTGGAACTTGCCGATGTATCGACCCAACGCATATCCCCATATGGATCTTCATTAGGATGATGATCGATCTTAATCAGTTTATCCCCCGTCGTATAACGTGCATCACAAATCCGGTCCGTATTTGCGGTATCACAAACGATGACCAAGGCACCTTGATATGTTTCATCCGAAATCACATCGAGCCTTCTTAAATAATTCAATGACGGTTCCTCTTTCCCGACCGTATAAATTCGCTTTTCGGGGAAAGATGCTTTCAGGATTTCCGCCAATCCCCCCTGTGAACCATAAGCGTCCGGATCTGGACGGACATGACGATGGAGAATGATAGTATCATAACGCTTTATATCTGCTAATATTTCAGCTTTCATATTGATCTCCCCTTAACATATGTATTATCGAGCCTTATAAAGATGATATATTTCATTTAATCAAAAAATTGCGGAAATAGGAAGTCTCATCTTGTTTACTGTGGCATTCTCTTTCATTTCCCGCTACAATAAAAAGGTACATATGTTAAATTGGGGGAATTTCAAACGATGCCTATTCTTGTCACCTTGATCGTTCTTTCACTAGGGGTCTATCTGTTTTATAAAATCAAATCGGTCCGAACCAGAATGCCGATGGAGAAAAAGTGGATTTCAGGGAAGTCTTCCATTGCCCTCGGTGCGTTTGTCGCACTATTCGGAATCAATCAGCTTTTTCTATTCCACACGACCATCACTTATATCATTGCCGCCGTTTTCATCTTCGTTGGCTTATTCAGTATTTGGGGCGGCTATAAAATGTATAAATTTTATTTGCCGCATGCAATCGAAGAAGCTGCAAATCAAAAAGGATAATCGAATTTCGATTATCCTTTTTATTTTTCATGATCGGTCCAGCAATTGACACGTCAACATCGCCTTGCCGACAAGTTTGCCTTGGTTAAACACCTCGACATCGACTTTTCCGAATTTACGTCCTACATCAAGGACACGCGGATGGATTTCAAGCGTACTGTCGATCTGGACTGGCTTGATGAAGTAGATCGTCATGTTTTCCACGACCAAGTCACCGCGCTTATAGCTTCTAAGTGCTCGATTTGCCGAGTCGGTGACCAATGTCGTGAACACACCGCTTGAAATGGTACCAAGGTAATTGGTCATCTGCGGGGTGACTCCATAGTTATACACTTCCTCGCCCTTGCCGCGATTCGAAGTCATCACAAGCTGGCTGGTGATCGTATCGTCGATCGTTTCGCCGACCTGAGGCTGCCTTTGACTCATTTGCAATGCCTTCAGCACATCCTGCCTGCTCACGATACCCTTTAGGATATGACTGTCATTCACGACCGGGATTAACTCGATCCCTTCCCAAACCATCATATGTGCAGAAGATGCCACACTCATTTTATCGCCTACGGTCATCGGGTTTTTCGTCATCACCTTATCGATGAGCGTCATCTCTTCCTGTCCGATGATATCTTTTGATGTGACCATTCCTTGAACCTTCATATTGTCATCGACAACAGGGAAACGGCTATGCCCCGATTCCTGATTCAGTTCATGCCAGGTCTGAACCCGGTCACCCACGGTCAAAAAGGTCGTTTCCTGTACGGGTGTCAAAATATCCTCCACCAGCAAGATTTCCTTTTTGATCAATTGGTCATAAATCGCCCGATTGATCATCGTTGCGACGGTAAATGTATCGTAACTCGTTGAGATGACTGGCATCTCCAATTCATCGGCTAACCTTTTAACGGGCTCTTCGGTATCGAATCCCCCGGTGATCAGCACCGCTGCACCCGCTTTTAACGCGTGCTCATGGGCCTGTGTACGGTTCCCGACGATCAGCAGGTTTCCTGCGCCTGTATATCTCATCATGGCATCCAGCTTCATCGCCCCGATGACGAATTTATTTAATGTCTTATGAAGTCCCGTTTTCCCTCCAAGAACTTGTCCGTCAACAATATTGACTACCTCTGCAAAAGTGAGCTTTTCAATATTCTCTTTTTTCTTTTTCTCAATGCGAATCGTGCCTACCCGCTCAATCGAGCTCACGTAGCCCTGGTTCTCCGCCTCTTTAATTGCCCGGTATGCCGTACCTTCACTAACATTCAATGCTTTCGCAATTTGACGGACGGAAATCTTCTCGCCAACAGGGAGCCCATCGATATGTTTCAATATTTGTTCATGCTTTGTAGCCAAGCGCTTCACCCTTTTCACGGTATTCCTATTACCCATTATAAGGTCAAAGAGCCCAGTTTATCAAACAACTACTAGTATTGGCGCAACCTTTTGTATTCCGGCTGGCGCTTTACCTTTTGTTTCTTAGGAGAATATAGTATGCCCGTCAAGTTTCCAGCTACCGCCAACAATGCAAACAACAGCCAGGAGCCGGCAAACAGACCCTCCAGACCGCCACTTTCCAACGACAAGCGCGGCACGGCATAATACAGCATCACACCGCATAAAAGCAAACACAGTAATAACCTCTGTTTCATCCAATCCCCCCTTTTTTTTCATCTATTCATTTTATGCCTGCGAAAGGAAAAAAGACTTGGCTGCTGAGCGAGAGTTTACTTTCAGATAGATTCACTTTGTATGGATTCTTTTTTCATAAAAGAGGAGTGAATTTACTCGATGTACATAAGGAGGAGTTTTGTTAAACATATCCATTCAATAATAGTTGCTTTGAGCGCCCTAACTATAGATGGATGTTCCGAAGCAGGTACTAAAGTGGCAGTCAATGGAGAGGAAAATGATTCTAAACAGACAGATAATAAAGAAGTGTCAGAAATAAAAATGAAGTTTAGAAAAGAAACTCACTGTACGAGGTAGTTTGCAAGGAAAACAGGAAGCAGTAGTATTGGTAAAACACCAATCATCACTTGGTCCACAGCGGTGCAGACAAACGGACCAACAACCACGACTTTCCCATGCATTAGATTTTGGAAACTGGACGCTATCTCGATATGAGATATACGGAAGTGTATATGTAATATAATGAACTTGACTTATTTTCCTAAAGTTCTCCTTTTCTAATAAAAACAAAAAGTCTTTAGTAAAGGCGAATATAAATTGTTAAGTCTTAATGGAGAAAGAAACAGTCAACTTACAAACCTTCCAAAACTGAGGGCAATTGGGTTTCTCTCTTAGTATTAATGCAGAGTTGATTGGAGCGGGTGTGCGAGACTCCTGCGGGAATGCGAGTCCAGGGAGACCCCGCAGGAGTCTCCCGGACCGCCCGCGGAAAGCGAGTGCCTGCAGTGGAAAGAAACGGTCAAATTTTACAAACCTAAAAAAAACTGTCGACACACTCCATTATCATCGAGCCTATCTATAGTCTGACGGAAGCACCTGCAGGCTCCCGCTCCTTTTAAAAGTCTATTTCATCCCCGGCTTCCATGATCAGTCCATTTTCCTCTTCAAGCAGGTCGAGGAATTTTTCAGGATCCTGTTTGATGACAGGGAAAGTATTGTAATGAATCGGCACTACTTGTTTGGCTTGAAGGAATTTCGCTGCAAGTGCTGCATCTTCCGGGCCCATGGTGTAATTGTCGCCGATAGGCAAGAATGCCAAGTCAATCGGATGTCGTTCCCCGATCAGTTTCATATCGGAAAATACAGCTGTATCCCCTGCATGATAGATCGTTTTCCCTTCTATCGTAAGCAAGATTCCAGCAGGCATTCCTAAATAAATGATTTGCCCCTCTCCATTATTGAATCCCGTTCCATGGAAAGCTGGCGTCAGTTTCACTTTTCCAAAGTCGAACTCGAAAGCTCCGCCGATGCTCATCCCGTGGGTCCTGACCCCTTGATCACCCAGGTAATCGGCAATCTCTGCAATGCCGATGACAAGCGCATCATGCCTTTTGGCCAATTCAACCGTATCACCGACGTGGTCATTATGGCCATGTGTTAAGATGATCACATCCGGTTTCACATCTTCCACCTTCAAATCGGTCAATTCGTTTCCAGTAATGAATGGATCGATTAAAATCGTTTTACCATTCGTTTCGACTTTTACAACTGCATGTCCATGAAAAGATACTTTCATTTTTGATGCTCCCTTCCCATACCAACAATTTTTTTATGTAGCTTTCTTAGGCCTTTCCCATTTACTATACTTTTAAATATTGCTAAGGTAATTATATCTTATTAATGGAGGTACCGTCATGAATGAACGTTTGAAAGAACTACAAACTTGGCTACAGGCGAATGAGGCTGAAGCCGCTTTACTTACATCTACAGAGAGCATCTTCTATTTGAGCGGGTTTTTTAGTGATCCTCATGAAAGACTGCTGGCACTTGCCATTTTTGCAAATGCCGAACCTTTCCTTGTCTGCCCGCAGATGGAAGTTCCGGATGCTAAACAAGCTGGATGGGATGGAGATATCATCGGTTACACCGACATTGAAAACCCTTGGGAAAAAGTTAAGCAGGCAGTCAAAGATCGCGGTTTAACCATTCATACAATGGCCATTGAAAAAGAGCATATGAATGTGGAACGTTATGAAAAGGTCCAACAACACTTCGGAGCACCGAAGCTTGTTTCCGCAGAAGAAAAACTTCAAAAGATGCGAATGATCAAATCGGAAGATGAAATGGTCAAAATCCGTGAAGCATGCCGCCTTGCCGACTTTGCGATTGAAGTGGGTGTCAGCGAAATTCATGAAGGTAAAACGGAAATGGAAATCCTTGCAGCGATTGAATACGAATTGAAAAAGGCTGGAGTGAGCCAAATGTCTTTCTCCACCATGGTCCTGACTGGTAAAAATGGCGCTTCCCCGCATGGCACACCTGGGAATACGAAGGTTCAGCGCGGCGACCTTGTCCTCTTTGACCTTGGCGTCGTTCATGAAGGGTACTGCTCTGACATTACCAGAACGGTTGCTTACGGAGATATCAATGATAAACAGGCAGAAATATATGAAACTGTACGTAGAGCACAAGAAGCTGCCGTTGCAGCCAGTAAACCTGGTGTATCCTGTTCCGAGATAGACTTGACGGCCAGAAACATCATCAGGGATAAAGGATACGGTGAATTCTTCCCGCACAGGCTCGGCCACGGACTTGGGATCAGTGTCCATGAGTATCCATCCTTGACTGAAACGAATTCACTCGAACTTCAATCCGGAATGGTTTATACCATCGAACCTGGCATATATGTTCCAAATGTTGCAGGTGTCAGGATTGAAGATGATCTATTGATCACCGATGCCGGCTGTGAGATTTTGACCAAATTCCCGAAGAGCCTGCAAATCATAAAGTGATAATGCATGAACCATTTAATATAACGAAATCCGAATACCCCCGCCTTCATTTAAGACGGGGGTATTTATTCAACAGATCAACTAATCGGTCCGCAGTTCATACTTCATTGCTTTATCACTGCCGTCAAACCAAATGACCAGCCATTCACTATCTATTCTTATGATTCCCCTCTCGTCACCGAGATAATAAACAACATGATCTTCCTCTTTAAAATATTCCGTTTCTGTTGGAGACCCTAAAAGCGTGAACACTTCATCTTTTGTCATGCCTATCAATTCATGTTCATCGATTAAGTCATCTACCAGGTAGACTCTTCCTTCAACATCATTTAACCATCTTTCAGTGGTGAACCTTGATTCAGATTCATTTACCCTTAACATAACCACACAAAAAACCAGAAGGGCAAAGCCAAGGCTTGATATGACTATAAATCTAATTTTGGGTTTCCTTGTATTATGCTTATTGGTATATTTCCATGAAATCCTTTGAAAAAATAGTAATAGAATAAATGGAAGCAGCAGTGCTGATATATTCATTAAACTAATCGTAGCATGTACAAAATTGATGTAAGAAATAAAAATGTAATAGATCAAAGCATACAAAAGCACGTATAAATATAATGCATAGTTTACTATTTTTGAAACACTCAAAGAAAAAAACTCCCCTCTCACATTAGAGGTTACCATAAATAAACAAATAAGGTAAAAAGAATAGATATTCGTCATGCAATGATTCATCACATCATAATAAGGTTGGAATCATATAATTTCCAGATTATTGGCATAAACATTCGCTAATTTGTTACAATTGAAATCAGATCCATAAGGTAAATCATTGTATAATAGGAATGAAATAGAAGGAGGAGATTCACTTGAATAGTATAGATTATAAAAATATTCTTGTAGCAGTGGACGGCTCGGAAGAAGCAGAGTGGGCCTTAAAAAAGGCCATCTACTTAGCAAAACTCAGTGACGCTACCCTTGTGCTCACACACATCGTGGATACAAGGAATTTCCCTACTGTCGAAGCTTATGATATGACTATCCGTGATCACTCTGAAACCTTTGCCAATGAGCTATTGGACAGGTATAAAACGGAAGCCATTGCCTCCGGGATTACAAAGGTCCAAACAGAAGTTGCCTATGGTTCTCCTAAAGTTCAAATTCCAAGGGATTTAGCGAAAAAGCATTCGATCGATTTAATTGTCTGCGGTGCAACAGGCCTTAATGCAGTCGAACGTTTCCTTATCGGCAGCGTGTCGGAAGGCATCGTTCGCCATTCAAACTGTGATGTAATGGTCGTGCGTACGAATCAATAAGAGAAAATGATAAAAAGCTCGTTCGCCAAATTGGTGAACGAGCTTTTTCCTGTTATTCATTTACCAGTTTTTCCGCTTTTTCAATCGCCAGCAGGACTTGGGCAAAACCTGTACCGCCCGCACTGTTACGGCGTTTAACTGCCTCATAAGGATTTAATGCATCATAAATATCCTGATCAAACAACTCGGAAGCTTCCTGGAATTGTTCAATGCTCAGGTCGACTAAATAGCAGCCATTCTGGACACAGAACAATACAAGCTTCCCGACCACTTCGTGCGCCTCACGGAAAGGCATTCCCTTTGAAGCCAGGTAATCAGCTAATTCCGTCGCATTCGAGAAGTCATTTTTTGTTGCTTTTTCCATTACGTCCGTTTTCACTTTCATCGTTGAAATCATGCCGGCAAATATTTTAAGTGAACCAACAATGGTCTTAACCGTATCAAAAACGCCTTCTTTATCTTCTTGCATATCTTTGTTATAAGCAAGCGGCAGTCCTTTCAAAACAGTCAATAACCCCGTTAGGTTCCCATAAACCCGTCCTGTTTTACCACGGATCAATTCCGCCATATCAGGGTTTTTCTTTTGCGGCATGATGCTGCTTCCAGTGGAAAACGCATCATCCAATTCAATGAATTGGAATTCCTGGCTTGACCAGAGAATGATTTCTTCGCTGAAACGGGATAAATGCATCATCATTGTCGCGCTGTTGCTCATGAATTCAATGGCAAAATCACGATCACTTACCGCATCAAGGCTGTTTTCGTATATTCCCTCAAACCCCAATAGCTCCGCACTGAGGGCACGGTCAATCGGGAAAGTCGTCCCAGCTAATGCCCCAGCACCCAATGGAGAAATGTTGATTCTTTTGAAACTCTCGGTGAAGCGCTGCTTGTCACGCTCAAGCATCCAAAAATAGGCCATTAAATGGTGGGCAAACGAAATGGGCTGTGCACGCTGTAAATGTGTATAACCTGGAATCAGTGTTTCCACATTTTTCTTGGATTGTCCCAAAATCGCTATTTGCAAATCATTGATGAGTTCCAGAATCACTTTCGTTTGGTTCCGCATATACAGATGAAGGTCGGTTGCAACTTGGTCATTACGGCTTCTTCCTGTATGAAGCTTTCCGCCAACTGGACCGATTTCGCTTATTAGCATACTTTCCAGGTTGAGGTGGATATCTTCCATCTCAACCTTAAAAGTCAATTCACCCTTCACAGCTTTTTCCTGTAAACTTTTCAGACCCGCAATGATCTGATCCGCATCTTCTTCAGGTAAAATGCTGCATTGCTTTAACATGGTTACATGAGCTAAACTGCCTTGAATATCTTCAAGGACAAGTTCCTGGTCAAAGGAAATGGAAGCTCCGAACTCATCTACCCATTCTTCGGCAGATTTCGTAAATCTTCCTCCCCAAAGCTTGCTGCTCACACGGTCACCTTCTTGCTATTGACCATGCTGTTCACTTTCGTTGGAAGTCCCCATAGCTTAATGAATCCAACTGCTGCATCATGATCGAATTCGTCCGCTTTTGTATAGGTAGCCAATTTTTCGTCATATAGGGAGTACTCGGATTTTCTTCCTTCAACAATCGCATGACCTTTGAATAGTTTCACACGTACCGTACCCGTTACATTCACTTGTGTTTCTTTCAGGAATGCAGCCAAAGCTTTTTGAAGCGGAGAGAACCAAAGTCCCTCATAAATCAATTCAGTCATTTTCTTCTCGATCACCGGTTTGAAATGAGCCAGTTCTTTAACAAGCGTGATATCTTCAAGTTCTTTGTGTGCAGCTATCAATGTCATCGCACCAGGAGCTTCATAGACTTCACGTGATTTGATCCCTACTAATCTATTTTCAACGTGATCGATACGTCCAACTCCGTGTTTGCCGGCAATTTGATTCAACTCGACGATCAGGTCAGCCAATTTATAGTTTTTATCATTCAATGTAACCGGCACACCTTGTTCAAAACCAATTTCAATGATATCGGCAGTATCTGGCGTACATTCAAGGCTTGTAGTCAAATCATAGGCCTCTTCCGGCGGAGCTGCCCAAGGATCTTCCAGGATTCCGCATTCGTTACTTCTTCCCCAAAGGTTTTGGTCAATCGAGAACGGGCTCGCCATGCCAATCGGAACGGGAATGCCATTTTTCGCTGCATATTCAATCTCCTCTTCACGAGACCATTTCCAGTCACGAACAGGTGCAAGAACTTGCAAATTAGGGTTCAATGCTGAGATTGATACTTCGAAACGCACTTGGTCATTTCCTTTTCCCGTACAACCGTGCGCAACGGCAACCGCGTTTTCCGCTTCAGCCACTTCCACTAATTTCTTCGCGATCAGCGGACGTGATAAAGCTGATACCAATGGATATTTCCCTTCATACAAAGTATGTGCCTGAAGAGCCGTCAATGCGAATTCATCAGCGAATTCGTCCTTCGCATCAATGACATATGAACTTACCGCACCAACAGTGATCGCTTTTTCCTTAATGAAGTCCAAATCTTTTCCTTCTCCGACATCCAAGCAGCATGCCACAACTTCGTACCCTTGATCTTGTAACCATTTAATTGCAACGGAAGTATCCAAACCTCCGGAATATGCTAAAACAACTTTTTGATTTTCCATTTCCATCGTCCTTTCGTGTGAATAAAAATTCATCGTTTGTTATTTTTATTCATTCTATGATTAGTACTTTATCATCTTTATTAATGAAATACAAGGGGTATTTTAAAGATTTCGCTAAATAATCCCCTATTATTTTCAGGGAATTTACACATTGGATGCTTCCGCGAGAATATAGTAAACTAGGAGTATGATAAATCGAAAAGCGGAGGGCATATGAGAGAACTATTTATCTATGATGAAAGGCTCGGCATCTCCATTCCTGATTTGAATTTGGAGTGGGATGAATATACAAAAGGCGAGCAGCAGCAAATACTCGTACATTGGGAGAATATCAGGGGAAGCATCCCGGACCGCATCAAGGAACTGGAATCCACGATAAACCGAAAGCAGTTTCGGCTCTCCGATGAGAGTAATTTCGCCAAATCATGCCAGCTCAATTCCGAAATTGCGGAACTTGCTTCCATCATCAATGATTTATGGCTTTGGTATCGTGCCAATCAAGCCGTGACGGAAAAGATGCATAATTAAGGCCTATTCCATGCAAAAAAAGCCACAGTTTAAAACTGTGGCTTTTTTTGCATCCCTCTTATAAATCCTTGCGAAGTTCACCGACGATATGTCCCAATTCCGGAAGTATCAATTTATTCATTGCAAGCCGAACCGCCCCTGATGAACCTGGGGTGGAAAAAACCGCTTTGTTGTTCACGACTCCGGCAATTGCCCTGGATAGAATGGCAGCCGCCCCGATATCCTCTTGATAGCTGAGCATACGGAAAATCTCGCCAAAACCGGGTATTTCCTTGGTCATCAATTCTTTGACCGCCTCGATCGTTACATCCCTTTTGGCGATGCCAGTGCCCCCATTTGTTAATATGACATCAACCATGCCGCTTTGACTGCCAGAAGTGACCGCATCCTGAATCGCCTTCCGCTCATCCTTAACGATTACATATTCCGTCACTTCATGACCACTCGATTTCAATAATTCCTTCATCAGTGCCCCGCTTTTATCCGTTTCTTCATCGCGCGTATCGCTGACGGTTATCACCATGCAGCGAACTGCCTCCGTGACGGCCTTTTTATGATTCTTGACACTCATTCTCCATCAGCCTTCTTTTCCAGTAAATAACGATATTGATAGAACTTCTGGGCAAATTCACTGACATTCCGGGTCATTTGATAATTGGATCCAGCCCCGATGGCCATGCTGATGAACGGTATGCCCCGAACCAGTTTTTTGCGGAAAACGGCAATGGATAATGCTTTCAACAGCTGCTTGAGCGGCTGTTCCATCCATGTAGGGTTTGTCAATTCTTCGATTCCTAAATAAAAATAGTCATCTTCTGCTGTCTGTACCTCACGGATCAATTCTTCCCAGGCTATTCCTTGGAGCCTCTTTGGCATCGCTCCTGCATTGAATACCTTAAGGGCCAGCATCATTTCAAACGGTGTATTCACCTCGACACCATAAGACATCGCAATAAGCTGTACGATCCTGACATTGATGACGGTCATGGCCGGAATATCGCTCCCCAGCAAAAGCAGGCCTCCTGATCCGCTCATCCCGCCTTGTGCAAAAGAATATAAGCGATGCTTAGCGATATGCTGATTGGCTATGTAATTCACCTGGTCGATCGATAAGTGATTCAAATCACTCAACGTTTCGATTTCTTCATTAAACACGCGAGCAGATGCTAAAATCCGCTCTCTTGCATCTATTTGAACTTGTGAGCTCTGAACCATGGCATGCAAATGAAAAAGCCAAGTATCAAGCTTTTCAAAAAACTGTTGTTGGACGTTTTCCGGTAGCAGGGCAAACCCCTGCTCCAACCATTTATCATACAATGCAGCAAGATCCGTTGGCTCATATTGATAGAGTTTTTCCTGCCATTCACTAATTTCATTCCAAACTTTCATTTCCCGGTTCGTGAATTCCATGCATCAAGCCTCCTATGTACAGAATTGGTGGATTCTCCCTTAAGTATACCATAGAAAGAAGCATTTCTCAGAATGGATGAGGGCGATCCGGCGTTCAAGGATATGGATTGCCAATACATAATATCAACAAGAAGTCGAATTCCGCTGATGAAAATTGATAAACTTCATTCACTGGAAAGACCCCCTTACCAAAGAGATAAGGAGATCATTATAAAAAACAGGAAGTCATGCTTTCCAGGTTTCTTTCAAAGCTATTTTCACGGTATCCCTGACAATCATGATTTCTTCATTGGTTGGGATGACCATGACTTTGACAGGTGAATAAGGTGTATTGATGAACGCTTCCTTGCCCTTGGTGCGATTGAGATCCTTATCCCAATATACCCCCATGAACTCAAGTCCCTCCAAGATACGCCCTCTAATTGTTTGACTGTTTTCACCGATGCCCGCTGTAAAAATGATGCCGTCCACACCTCCCATTTTAGCTGAATAGGAGCCAATGTACTTGTGAATCCGATCTGCAAATACTTTAAGTGCGAGTTCAGCCCGCTCATTTCCTTTATCCGCTTCAACTTGAATATCGCGCAGGTCGCTGGAAAATCCGGAAAGGGCTAGCATGCCGCTTTCCTTATTCAGGACATCCAGCACTTCATCTGCAGTTTTTCCCGTCTTCTCCATGATATAAGGAATCAGTGCAGGGTCGATGTTCCCTGACCGCGTTCCCATGGTAACACCGGCCAAGGGGGTAAACCCCATTGATGTATCAATCGATTTGCCTCCCTTTATGGCCGTAATGCTTGCACCATTCCCTAAATGGCAGGATATCAATCGAAGCTGTTCAATTGGGCGGCCAATCATTTCGGCAGCACGCTGCGATACATATTTATGTGAAGTACCATGAAACCCATACTTCCTAATTCCGTACTTTTCATAATATTCAAGAGGTAAGCTGTACAAATAGGAACCTGCTGCCATCGTTTGATGGAAGGCCGTATCGAATACCGCAACCGCTGGCACATCATCAAGTATTCGCCTGAAGGCTTGGATTCCGGTGATATTGGCTGGATTATGAAGGGGCGCCAACTCGGAAAGCTTTTCGATTTCCTCTATTACATCCTCCGTGATCAAGACCGATTCACTGAATACCTCGCCGCCATGCACCACCCGATGCCCTACGCCATCTATCTCTTCAAAGGAGTCAATGATGCGATGGTCAATGAGCTTTTTCAATAAAAGCCCTACAGCCACTTCATGATTGGGTATATCCACCGTTTCAGAAACATTTTCGCCTTCGACGCTTAAAGTGAATGCGGAATTTTTCAAGCCGATTCTTTCTACAATACCTTTTGTAATTACTTTTTCACTAGGCATCTCAAAAAGCTGAAACTTCAATGAAGAGCTGCCCGCATTAATAGCCATGACTTTTGACATCGCTCCTGCTCCTTTACTCTAAGTTAGTTCTTCCATGTTCATCTCAATGAAACGTGCTGTGTATAGTACAATCTTATCATGGCATGCGATTACAACCAAATGATAACGAAGAATTGCAATAATCATTCCTTCAAAAAAAAATGAAAGCCAATGCCTGCGGCATCAGCTTTCATTGATTATTTTTCCTCTTTAAACCAATCATCCATCTGTTGCATGACAGACCTTGTCGCTTCGAAATCCGACAACTTCGGAAGTTGTACAAGCAATGCCTTCTTCGGAGCTTCGATCCCCTCTTTTTTCTTTTGAAGGATCAGGATGCTTTTGGCAGCCGATTCATTCTTGAACATGGAAAGCGGCAGTTGCACCATCCCTTGGATATGTGTATGCTTCTTCAGGAAATCATTGAGTTTCGGAGCTTCCTCCGAGACGAACAGGTTATTCGGGACAATGAAGAATAGGTGTCCGCCATCCTTCGCGTGTTTAACACCTTGTTCAATAAACAAATGATGTGCATACGAATGTCCCTTGTCGGCCTTCAATTCATATTCAGCTGCACGCACATCATTCGGGTAATAACCAATCGGCAAATCACTGACCACAACATCTGAAGGATCGATGAAAAGTGGCTCCAAGCTGTCCTGATTGAAAAATTCCAGTGGATGTTCTTGCAGGTTGGCACCAGCATAAGCAAGCCTGATCAAGGTTTCATCAATCTCGACACCATATGAAGCGATGTTCTTATCAGTAAGCTGATTCATGATCGCAAATAGTAAGTTCCCCGTCCCAATGGCTGGATCGAGCATGACTATCTCTTTTTGGTCCTTGGTGAATTTACCGACTAAATAGCTGACGAACATGCCGACTGCATCAGGAGTCATATGATGATTCGGCTGAACGCTCTGCTGCATGCCTTTTAAAATGGCAAGCTGATACGCTTTACGGATTGCTTCCTTCTCATATTTCTCTGGTGAAAAATCCGCATAATGCTTCGCTAACCTTTTCTTCGATACTTCACTGATTTCATCCTGCAGGACTTTCCCTTGGAAGAAATTCTCGCCCGTTTCGCCCAAGGCGTCCAGATACGTACATGATAGTTCACTTTGCAATATTTGAGCTGTTTCATCAAATTCATAAAATAATTGTTCAACTGGGGTAGACTTCACTTATTAATTCCTCCTGTTTGCTTCTGTCCCTATTTTAAAGGTAAGAAGAAAGAGATACAAGCCGTACGTCCTGATCATCATTCTTCGTTTGTTTAACGTACCGTTTTCCGTTTGATAAGGAATCTCTCGCGCCCACTCCCTTGTAAAATTTGGACGTTGATTTCCACTTCAGGCACTCGCTTTCCGCGGGCGGTCGGGGAGCCTCCTCGGCTTGCGCCTGCGGGGTCTCCCTTGACACGCTTTTCCCGCAGGAGTCTCGTTCCTTACGTTCCAATCAACTGTGTTTTGAAATTTAGATAGAAATCTTTTGTCTAACAAAGTGGCTAGGACTGGTCACAAACCGAACCATGAAATGTTATTCGGGGACTTGATTTCCGTTCCAGGCACTCGCTTTCCGTGGGCGTTCCGGGGAGCCTCCTCGGCTTGCGCCTGCGGGATCTCCCCTGGACACGCTTTTCCCGCAGGAGTCTCGTACCTTACGTTCCATTCAACTGTGTTTTGAAATTTAAATAGAAACTCTTTTGTCTAAAAAAGTGGCTTGGATTGTCACAACCCGAACCATGAAATGTTATTCGGGGACTTGATTTCCGTTCCAGGCACTCGCTTTCCGTGGGCGTTCCGGGGAGCCTCCTCGGCTTGCGCCTGCGGGGTCTCCCCTGGACACGCTTTTCCCGCAGGAGTCTCGTTCCTTACGTTCCATTCAACTGTATTTTGAAATTCAGATAGAAAACCTTTTGTCTAAAAAAGTGGCTTGGATTGTCACAACCCGAACCATGAAATGTTATTGGGGGACTTGATTTCCACTTCAGGCACTCGCTTTCCGCGGGCGGTCGGGAAGCCTCCTCGGCCTGCGCCTGCGGGGTCTACCCTAGACACGCTTTTCCCGCAGGAGTCTCGTACCTTACGTTCCAATCAACTGTGTTTTGAAATTCAGATAGAAATCTTTTGTCTAACAAAGTGGCTAGGACTGGTCACACCCCGAACCATGAAATGTTATTCGGGGACTTGATTTCCGTTCCAGGCACTCGCTTTCCGTGGGCGTTCCGGGGAGCCTCCTCGGCTTGCGCCTGCGGGATCTCCCCTGGACACGCTTTTCCCGCAGGAGTCTCGTACCTTACGTTCCATTCAACTGTGTTTTGAAATTTAAATAGAAACTCTTTTGTCTAAAAAAGTGGCTTGGATTGTCACAACCCGAACCATGAAATGTTATTCGGGGACTTGATTTCCGTTCCAGGCACTCGCTTTCCGTGGGCGTTCCGGGGAGCCTCCTCGGCTTGCGCCTGCGGGGTCTCCCCTGGACACGCTTTTCCCGCAGGAGTCTCGTTCCTTACGTTCCATTCAACTGTATTTTGAAATTCAGATAGAAAACCTTTTGTCTAAAAAAGTGGCTTGGATTGTCACAACCCGAACCATGAAATGTTATTGGGGGACTTGATTTCCGCTCCAGGCACTCGCTTTCCGTGGGCGGTCGGGAAGCCTCCTCGGCTTGCGCCTGCGGGGTCTACCCTAGACACGCTTTTCCCGCAGGAGTCTCGTTCCTTACGTTCCAAGCAACTTTGTTTTGAAATTTAGATAGAAATCTTTTGTCTAACAAAGTGGCTAGGACTGGTCACCATGAAATGTTATTGGGGGACTTGATTCCGCTTCAGGCACTCGCTTTCCGCGGGCGGTCTGCCCTCGGCCTTCGCCTGCGGGGTCTCCCTGGACACGCTTTTCCCGCAGGAGTCTCGTACCTTACGTTCCAATCAACTGTGTTTTGAAATTAGATGGAAACTCCTTTGTCTAAAACGGGTTGTTTTGTTGCCCTGTAATTTTTTATTACTTGGATAGGCTCAATGAAGGCCCAAACAGAATACCATGCATGAGGTGGTGATTATATATGGATAATCAATATCAAAACTATCATGGGCAGGTTAATCCGGTAAATCAGCAACATGATATTCAGTCAGCAGATGAATTTAACAGGCAACAGCAGGGGTTTCAACAAGGTTTTCGTCAAGGATTTCGTCAGGGGTATCGACAAGGATATCGAGAAGGATTTCGAGCAGGGCAACAAGCGGGGTTTTTCCCAGGACCAAGACAAATGCCATCGTGGCCTAATGAAATTGACATAAGAGTTGGAACACCTAATGGTCAGGAATGGTCTGGCAAGGTTGTTTTACCACAAAATGGTCCGACATTCGAGCCTTAACTGAATCCAGATATAATAAATGATACCCTTCAATTGAAATGAAATGTATCGATCGACACAACTTTCCAATGAACATTAAATCCTAAAAAGGACCTGTCCACTTCAACGTCATGGTTTTTATCAACAAGAAAATCAACATTATAACAAAAAACCGGGCACATTGTGCCCGGTTTCTTAAATTCGCATCTTATTTTGCCGCTTTCGCCGCTTCGATTCCACCTTCGTAATTTGGATGGTTCGTACCTTCACTCACATATTCTACATATGTGATTTCATCAGAGCTGTTCACAACGAATACAGAGCGAGCCAATAGACGAAGTTCTTGCATGACGACACCATATGCTTCACCGAATGAAAGGTCACGGTGATCGGAAAGAACTTGAACATTGTCCAAGCCGCTGGCAGCACACCAGCGTTTTTGCGCGAAAGGAAGGTCGTTACTGATCGTCAGTACTTTCACATTATCCAATTTTGCCGCTTCTTCGTTGAATTTACGTGTCTGTGCATCACATACGCCTGTATCCACGGATGGAACAACGCTGATAATGCGGACAGAACCCTTGGAGTCGTTTAAAGTAACCGGTGATAAGTCATTAGCCAATACGGTAAAATCAGGTGCTTTGTCCCCAACTTTTAGTTCTTGTCCCACTAAAGTGATCGGGTTGTTCTTAAATGTAACTGAAGCCATTAATAATTCCTCCCTTTTCTGCTATATGTACAAGCATAATAATATTTGTTTTGCCGGAATTTTGCAATTAATTGAATCAGGAAATGTGAATGATGCATGCACAAGTTCGCCATCCGAGCTTTTTTCGGCGCAAAGGAAGAATGCAGCAAAAAGAAAAACTCGGCGGATGCCGAGTCGCAATTAGAAGTCTATATCCTGTTTAGGTTCTTGGTACCTGTTTACAGCTGGTTGACTGCCGCCTTGGTATTGATTATTTCCTTGGTTTTGATTATTGCCTTGCTTTTGATAATTGTCTTTCTTGGATAGCATGGACTGAATCTTATCGACGACTTGAGGAGCTAAATCCATCATTTTTTCTAGAAGGTGCGTCCCTTCATCGAGATGAATCATTTTCACTCCATGGGAACCGACAATCAAAAAGGCAATTGGTGTTATGGAGACCCCACCGCCGCTACCGCCGCCAAAAGGCTGCTTGGAACCGCCTTGCTGTCCTTGATGGTTTCCATCCATCACAAATTCGCTGCCACCGGCTGCAAAACCAAACCCCACTTTGGATACAGTTAAAATGACACTTCCATCCGGAGTTTCTACCGGATCCCCAATGATCGTGTTCACATCGACCATTTCTTTAAGATTTTCCATCGCTTCTTTCATTAAACCTTGGATCGGATGATCTGACATTTAAATTCCCTCCACTCTAGAACGATTGTTTATTGGAATCACCTGATAGCTTCGCTAATTTACTCGACTTGAAATGCGGCTTTCCGCCTTTCCAATAACGAAGCAGTTTTATTCCAGTCACCATAGCCTGCCCGATTCTGAATTGTAATATGCAGGAAATCGACGTATTTGCCTGCCATCTCTGAAAGTCGGGTGTAATGGAATAGGAGGGCATGATCCGAAAGTTGAAATAGGTTGTCAGCAAACCGATGATTGAACCTTTAAGTGCCCAGCATGCACCAGTTAAAACACCGGTGTGTGCAGCGTTTTTAGTACCGACCTTACTATGCCAGATGAATTTTTTGACTTGGATTTTCCCAGCGAATTTACGGACGATCTTATGGAATCCGATTATATGCTGAAGAGTTTCCAGAATGTCTGCGAATCCGTCCCGCAAATCTTCGGCTGTGATTTTTTTCATTTCTACCTTATTTGTTTTTCCGTTCATTTCTTGCTCTTTCTTTACTACTGCAGTTCCCGAGTCATCTTCCATTTTTATGACCGGAACCTTGAATGTATAGTGAAAAAGCCCATACCAAGCTGATAATTTAATATGTATTAGGTCATTCGCTTGGACACGCTTGTAGTCGATGGACACTCTTACTTTAGTAAAAATAACAATAAGCAGCACCAAAATGAGGATACCCATAATCATCAAAAGCCACTTCATGCACCTACACCCCTTCAGCCTATCATTATCGGCATATACAAAAAAAAATAAACCTGCAAAAGCGAAAATCACGCTCTTACAGATTTATGAATGGAAGAAATCATCTTCTGATCAACACAACGCCCGTGTCTGCAAAGACATCATGCAAAGCCTGTTTCTTCGGTAATAGGCCTGCCAAGAGATAGCCAATCCAGGTTACTTTTGATATATAGCGGCCAATCAGCTCCCTGAACAATATCGTGCTCCAAGAAATGTTTTTTTTCTCTTCCTTCAAGGCAACCACTTTCAGTCCAAAAATCATCTTGCCAAGGGTTTGATTCAAGAATTTGGTCATCAATACAAAGTATAAGAAAAATACGATCCCCGTTAAGAAGCCCTCTGCGGAGAACCAGAGGTCATCAGTTCCTTCATAAAATTTAAAGATGGGATGAATCAAAATCCGGTTCAAGCTTCCGATAACCAATAGATCGGCCAAATAGGCCCAAAACCTCATCCAAAAACCAGCAAAATGCACTTTTTTGACTTCATCATCACCCACAGCCTTTTTGGCTGATGTAAATTCCTGCTGAACGGGAACCTCTTGATCTGCCATTAGATTGGATGAAGCGATTTGTTCATTGTTTTCATTTCTTTCCGTCATCCTTCAGCCCCCCTATTCCGCATACAAATACATTAAGCGTGGAGAATTTGAAGAGGAAAGGATTTTTGTCAAGACTGCCGTTTCCACATCATTTCCCAACATTTTTTGCGCACCCATACTGAATAATGAACCGAAACCTGCCTCATCTGTATAACGGATAACTTGAGCATCCTTTTTACCGATATCCGTTTTCATTGCGGCAATTACATCATCCAAATGGCCGAAATCATCGATTAGATGGTTTTCTTTAGCCTGACGTCCATCATAAATGCGTCCA
Organism: Peribacillus sp. SRI_006; assembly: GCF_057586375.1. Lineage (NCBI taxonomy): Bacteria > Bacillati > Bacillota > Bacilli > Caryophanales > Bacillaceae > Peribacillus > Peribacillus sp. SRI_006. The sequence continues at coordinate 19,507 of NZ_JBYCZT010000004.1, forward strand.
TCGGCAATTTCCCTTACTTCCTTCTCTGTCATTCCGCGTCCGTCAGCAATGACTTTTACAAATTGATCATAAGAATTATTAATCATATTCTGCAGTATTTCACGTTCTTCCCCAGTCATTTCCCGGGTTGGACTCATAATATCTTTGTGTGGTCCGCTTTTGATGGTTTCGAACTCAACACCATACTTCTTGGCCAGCTTCTCGTAATTATACCCATGCATGATGACTCCAAGTGAACCCGTCATCGTTTCTGGGCTGGCATAAATCTTGTCTGCTGGTGCAGAAATATAATATCCGCCTGAAGCAGCCATAGACCCCATTGATACATAAACAGGTTTTTTCACTTTCTTGATATCAAGGATCTTTTCATGAATCTCTGCACTTTCGACAACACCGCCGCCTGGAGAATTTACTCGAAGGATAATCCCTTTGATATCATCATTTTCCTCTGCCATCTTCAGCTTATCCATGAAGGCACGGTGATTATATGTTGCTGAACTAAGTAATGAGGCTTCTCCTGTATCTTGAATCGTGCCCTCTACATCAAATACGGCAATAACATTAGTGTAATCATCGCCTTCTATGACTTCCTCGTAAAATGCACTTTCGGAAGCAAATAATTCATCAATGATATTTTCCGTATCCGCTGTAAATAGAGTAGTGGCCGCCCCTACAGCAATAGATACAAAAAATAAAACGGCTGCGATTCCAAGTGCAGCCCAACGCTTTCCATTCATCTGTTTTCCCCCTTAAATATATGTATCCTTCTTACCATACGAACTAATACCAAAAATGTTTCATTCCATGATAAACTAAGACATATAAAATTGTAGCAAATAATCCTCAAATTGGAAATGCATTGGTCCATTTTGCACAAATTTCATTTATTGTAAACAGGGTTTAGAAAGCCCTTTCATCACCATACATACTAGGGGGGATACGATGGATACTCGAAGGAATATTTATTTTTTCCATGCACCGAATGAAGAGATGCTCAGCAAGGTTGAATACTTATCAGACTTGGCGGAGCAACATTCGTATGAAGTCATCCAGGATTTCACAAAAGCGAACATCATCGTAAGCATCGGTGATGATGGCACATTCCTGCAGGCAGCCCGTAAAACCGGGTTCAGGGATGACTGTTTATATGCGGGCATTTCCACGACAGGTAACTTGAATATGTATTGCGATTTCCACTTGGAAGACAGTGATAAAATGATTGAAGCCATGACAATGGAGCAAATCGAGGTGCGTAAATATCCAACCATCTCTATCCAATTGGACGATCAGCCCTCCTTCTATGCCCTTAATGAACTCAGTATCCGCTCTTCGATCACCAAAACGTTCATCATGGATATTTTCATTGATCAACTCCATTTTGAAACTTTTCGCGGGGACGGGATCATCATTGCGACTCCGACCGGAAGCACCGCCTATAATAAATCGGTCAATGGGGCCGTTGTCGATCCCCTTCTCCCTTGCTTCCAAGTGAGCGAGCTTGCTTCCGTCAATAATAATACCTATCGGACCCTAGGCTCCTCATTCATCTTAAGCGGTGCTAAGACGTTGACCGTCCACCTTGAACAAAACGGACCAAGCTATCCGATCGTCGGAATGGACAATGAAGCGTTAAGCATCAATCATGTCGAAAAGGTAAAGGTCCGGTTAAGCGGTAAGGTCATCAAGACCGTTAAGCTAAAAGACAATTCCTTTTGGGAAAAGGTTAAAAGGACCTTTCTTTAAACGAAAGGCTGTTTTCACATAATTTGTTGCTATTTACCAGGTAGTGAGTTGTGGTTGATTTCCCCTCCAGATGCTCGCTTTCCTTGGTGCGGGCGGTGAGCCTCCTCGGCGTAAACGCCTGTGGGGTCTCACCTGTCCCGCTGCTCCCGCAGGAGTCTCGCACTTCCGCTCCAATCAACCTTAAATCGTTTCGTTTTAAAAACAACAATCTTTACGAAAAGAGCCAAACGAAAAAAGGTACCGGATATGATAACCGGTACCTTTATATATGATAAAAATCTTTCGTATTTTGATAAAGGGCTTCATAAACATCCTCAATCGGCAATCCTTTAATCGAAGCAATTTGACGCACACTTTCATGCATCATGCCGGGATGGGTCCATTCCCCATTGAAAACCCCTTCAAACGGCCATGGTCCATCCGTTTCTATCATCATCAGCTTAAGTGGATAGGCCGAAACTAATTCCTGTATTTCCCTCTCATAACAAACATCAGGTGTAATCGAAATGCGGTAGCCCTTTTCGGCCATTCTTTCAACTGTCCGGATTTCGCCTTTAAACCAATGAAAGTGTGCCCTTGTAATTTGATGCTTATCCAAAAGGTCGCAAACGATAGGTGCATCGTCATGAACGGCATGAAGGATAACCGGCTTTTCAATCTCTTTAGCTAAGGTCAGGAACCTCTCCAGTATCACTATATATGCTGTGTTATCAATATTGGGGTTTTCCTGCCTTAAGTAATAGGGCAGCCCAACCTCGCCTATGGCAACCATATCGTGACGATGTTCCCGCATCCAGCTCAATAATTCATACACTTCTTCATCACTAGGGAGGGGCTGCTCTGGATGAAAACCAAAGGCAGGCTTAATTCGTGAATCTTTAAGTGAAAGCTGATAATTGTTAATCGAAGAAGCCAAATTCATGGAAACAGTCAGCAAGGATTCCAACTGAACCTTTTCCATGTCTTTCAGAATCTGCTTCCGCTTAACAATATCATACTTATCCAAATGGATATGGCTGTCGATGATTCTCAAATGATATCGCCTCCTTACTTAAGTAGTGAAAGTTGGCTTGAGTGCTGCATATAATTCTCTCTTCAAATGAATAAATTCATCACTAAGAAGCTGTTCTTCTCTTCTTGGCCTTGAAAATGGAACTTTCACTTCTTTGATGACAGCAGCCGGTTTTGCTGATAACACATAAATTCTATCTGATAGGAAAACCGCTTCATCTATGCTGTGAGTGACAAAAAGCACCGACCTCCGATTTTCTTCCCAAACCGACAACAGCCATTGTTGCATTTGCAATCTTGTCAGTTCATCCAAGGCAGAAAAGGGTTCGTCCAGGCACATCAAGTCCTGTGGACTTAAGATACTTCGAATGAATGCGGCCCTTTGCTTCATGCCTCCAGATAATTCATGGGGATATGCTTTATCGTATTCTTCTAAACCAGCTTTCATCAAAAGGTTTTTTGCCTTTTCTTTATCTCTGGTCCCAGCAAGTTCACTTCCAAGCAAAACATTTTCCAATACCGTTCTCCAAGGTAAAAGGGAAGGCTGCTGAGGCATATAGCTGATATGTCCCTTTAAGCCATTTATCTTTTTACCATCCAATGAAATGATGCCATGATCAGGCTTCAAAATCCCGCCGATCAAGTGAAACAATGTACTTTTACCGCTTCCCGATGGCCCAAGGATCGTGACGAATTCCCCATCATTCACATGGAAATTCATATTCTCCAATATATTCTGCTTACCATCGAAAGAATAGGAGACGTCTTTAATTTCCAGCTTCACCCTTTTCGCCCTCCTTTCTCTTCCAAGAGACCAAGTATTTCTCCAGGAAAGTGATGATTCCAAAAAAAATCAGGCTCATTCCCATAATGATGAAAATGGCTACAAACACCCGATCTGTCCTGAACGCTGAAGAAGCGAGAGTCATATAAACACCAATCCCCGATTTTGCCCCAAGCCATTCCGAAATAACCGCACCCATTACACTATAGGTAGCCGAAATTTTCAGGCCGGAGAAAATGAACGGGATCGAGTGAGGAAGTTCCAGCTTCCAAAATAACTGGTTTTTCCCCGCTCCCATCATCTTGAAATAATGCTTAAGCTCGTATGGTGTCTGGCGAAAACCGTCCAATGATGCGACCGCAACCGGAAAAAAACATACAAGTGAAATCACGATTAACTTAGGCAGCATGCCAAAGCCAAACCAGATCACCAAAAGCGGCGCCAAAACAATGATAGGTATATTTTGTGATAGTATGAGCAGAGGATAAACCGCGTCCTTCACACCTGGAAATAGGTGTAGGATTGCCGCGATCAATAAGCCGATGCAGCTTCCAATAAAAAAACCTGACAACGCAAGCTCGGTTGTGGATATAAGGTGTCCGTAAAGATTGCGGGACGACTCAATTCCTTCAATGAAAATGGCCGATGGAGCGGGAAGCAGCCATTCTTCAACTTTCAATAAGACTGTCACTGACTCCCATACAATCAGCAACAATAATAAAAGAAAGAAGGGAGCCCCCTTCTTCCAAATCCCCCTTCCGATCATGCCCGATATTTCTCCGTTAACGTATCCATCGTAATCCCGCTTGGCTGATATAATATTTTCACTTGGGAAATGACATTCGGCGATCCTATTTCAATCATTCTTACATTCATTTTTTCTATCACGGCAAAAAGCTCGGAAAGCTCCCCCTCCATTGTCGTTTCAAGCGGGTGAACCTCATACTTGACACCTGATTCTTCAATGATCTTGATTGCTTCATCGACCATAGGGATGACATTTTCCCCTTTAGGAATAATTTGTATACTAATTAATGAATTGGCCATTGTATTTCCTCCTATTTTGGTAAAAATTCATTGGTAAATGCCTTTTCAGGATCGAAATCACCTTCAAGAAGCTTATTTTCAGTCATCCACTCACTGTAATTCTTCCAAATTTCAAGCTTTTGTTCACCCCATCGCGGAGCATCATCCTGATACTTGGCTGCAAGCCACTCCTGGCTTTTCTTCACTAGTTTTGGATCAAGATCCGGTGCAGACTCAATTAACATATCTGCTGCATCATCAGGATTCTTAATCGCAAACTGGTACCCTTTCGAAGCTGCATGGACGAATGCTTTAACAGTCTCGGGATCTTCTTTTATCATCTTTTCATTTGTAGTCAAAACAGGCGTATAGTAATCAAGCTTATCAGAGTATTCGGTTAAGTACACCATATTAAGCTTTTCATTTCGCAACTCAGCCTCAATGCCTGTCCAACCATAATAAATCCAGGCAAAATCTATATCCCTTTTAACCGAAGTGAAAAAATCCATGTCTCCTGTATTGACTATGTCCACTTCATTTACATCCGCATTTTCCTTTTTCATGAGTGAATCAATAATGGCCTTTTCAACCGGAGATCCCCAGCCACCGTACGTTTTCCCTTCAAAATCCTTGGGAGTCGTAATGTCCTTAGCCTCAGGGGAAGCGAATCCCGAAGTATTATGCTGGATGACGGCAGCTACCGAAACAATCGGCACACCCTGTACGCGGGCCTGCGTTATGCCCTCTTGATAGCTCACGCCAAATTCAGATTTCCCTGAAGCGACAAGCTTATCAGCTCCAGCTTCACCTGGCATGATAATTTCCACATCAAGACCTTGTTCTTTAAAATAACCTTTTTCCTTGGCTACATACAATCCTGTATGGTTTGTATTCGGTGTCCAATCGAGCACGACCGATACCTTCTTTAATTTTTCATTTTTAGATGCTTCTTCTTTTTCATTAGTTCCGCCTGCTCCGCATCCAGCTAAAAGGAAGAACGAAGTTAACAGTGGTAAGAATTTATTCAAGTCATTATCCTCCTACACATCTTATAAGATTCATATGCCGGAACCATAATAGGGATCCAGGGCTATTCAAATACTGGATAAAAAAGCAAAAAACGCCCGAAGATGAATTCGGACGTTAACATACAAAACAGAAAATCAGTCATAATATGTTCCCTCCGCTGGCATCACCCAGATCAGGTTCAAAGAGTCAGCATCTAATGGATGCAATCTCAGCCAGCAGTACTGGCCCCCCTACATTTCTCGCACATATGAACTTTTCTCTCTCATTATATCAATTCATAGGGAAAAAGGAATACTAATTTGCTTCTTCTCGCTAATTGGAAAGGTATTCCTGGCACTTCAGGATACCTGCAAATATCTTTTGGAACGAAAATCATTGAAAGGAAAATAATTCTGCCTCGTTCCGTTCCAATCATTCTTGGCTGCAACGGCGGCTGGCACGTTCCAAATAGTCATTTCTTTTCAAGCATTCATATAATGAGCATTACTTGTAGACATTTTTGTTTACTTGTTTTATTAAACCCTTAATTTCATAAGCAAAAGGTGGATATGTCATGATAAAGATTAATCACAAATGGTTAGATGTCAGTCAAATCCAACCAGGTACAGCCTCTGCCAAATCGCTTGAAACTCTTCAATGCTTGGCGGAAGATTCTAACGTTTTTGAATACCGGAACTTTGGGGATTTTAATTTCGAGATACAGCTGAGGAACCGAGTCATAGAGGCAGCTATTGCGTTGGATAAAAGCGGTCCGGATTTTTCCACACTTGAGGAGTCTCAATCCAATCAACGTTATTGGCACCTTTCAAAGGATGGCACCTTTACCCTTCAGCCAGGGATTCTCCCTCATGCTGCGCTCGTTGACATTTTCATGAATGGAGGGCTTTATGCCTTCGAATGCGGTACAGCAATGGTCGTCACTTTTTTAAAGGCGATTTTGGATTTGATCGGCCCTAGGAATTTCGACCATCTTTTTTCAGACCTATTTTTATATGACTTTCGCCCTCCACAGAATATGGCTCTCATTATTCATCAAGGAAGGGATTATTTACCAGGTGATTGCGTTTACTTCAAAAACCCTGATCACGACTTGGCAACCCCTGAATGGCAAGGTGAAAATGCCATATTATTAGGGAATAACCTCTTTTATGGCCACGGGATCGGGATTACCACTGCACAGGGAATCATCGATGAATTAAATAGCAATAGAAAGCCATTCGCCACCATATCAGCATTTCTGACAACGCATATCATTTCCCTGGATAGTTCCTTCTATAGACAATTCCAACTAAATAATCCCCGTGCCAAGCCCGATAACAGTCCTGCCAGCCTTTCCAATTGTATTGTTTCTGAAATAGGTTCGAAGATATACCTTTCATGACCCTGGCATTTCGCCTATGCCATAAATCCGTTTTATTGAATATCGACATAAAAAAATGCTTGGGCAGAAAATTCCCCAAGCATTTTTTTCTATTCAAGCACCAATATTCCCTTTGCCTTTGAACCTGCGGGCACTTGCCTGCCCCCATTTCGTTATGGATAGTGTATAAACAGCCAAGGCTGACCATATGAACAAAAAGGCTAAAAGATGTGCTTTGGTGAAACTTTCATGATAGACGAATACCCCGATCAATAAAGATAAGGTCGGAGCGATATACTGAAAAATGCCAAGCATCGATAACGGGATCTTCTCGGCCCCTTTTGCAAAATATAAAAGAGGCAATGCCGTAGCAATCCCGCCCCCCACCAACAGCAAGCTTGTGCTCCCGTCTGTAAAGAATTGCATTTCCGACCTGTTCATCAAGTAAATCAGGTAACCTAGGGCCAGAGGCGTTACCATCATCGTTTCGAGCGTCAGTCCGATTGCCGATTCGGCCTTGATCATTTTTTTTGCCAGACCGTATAATCCAAAGGTCATGGCCAAAACAAGAGAGATCCACGGGATCGTGCCGAAATGAATGCCAAGGATCAAGACTCCGATTCCTGCAAGCAGGAATGAAATGATTTGGGCCCCGCTCAATTTTTCTTTTAAGACTATCACTCCCAATAGTACACTGACGAGCGGATTGATATAATATCCAAGGCTCGTGTCGAGGATCCGTCCTGAGTTAACGGCCCATATGAACACTCCCCAATTGGCTGTAACAAGCAGTGAGGCCGTTAGTAATGCCGTAAAGAGTTTCGGATTGCCCATTATGTTTTTGACATAATCTAGAAACGCCTGCCATTTTTTCATGAACATCAATAAAACCAGCATGAACACGAAAGACCATAATACCCTCTGAGCTAAAATTTCTATTGCACCGACTCCCTGAAGGAACTTCCAGTAAATCGGCACAACTCCCCACATCATGTAAGAAAGGGCTGCATAAATCGCCCCTTCTTTTTGTTGATCCACTTTCATAACAAGCCTTCTTTCCATTTACATTCCTTTATCTAATTCCATCTAACAATTTTGTATTTCCATTTCTTTTTTTGCAACTGTTAATTTTTATCATACATGATTTTGTCATCGATGACCGTCATGACCGCCTCAGCTTTCAGGAGATCATCCGGTGCAACAGCGAAGACATCCAGATTAAACACGGTAAAATCGGCATCGTACCCTTTATTGATCACACCGCGGCGTTTTTCCTGGCCGATTGCTGCAGCACTCCCTTTGGTATACAATGCGAAAGCCTCGAAAACGGAAAGCCTTTCAGACAAACCATATACGGTACGGTCCTCACTGTTGATTTTCATCCTTGTGACAGCGGCATGAATGCCCAAAATCGGATTTAATGGTTCAATGGGTGCATCCGACCCTCCCGCACAAATGATGCCCATGTTCAAATAGGTTCTCCAGGCATAGGAGGATTCCAATAGATCGGCTGATACCTTTTCTTCCACCCACGGAAAATCGGACGGAACGAACCCCGGTTGAATATCAAAGATTACCGGCAGCTTTGCCGCCCGCTCCAAAAGCTCCGGCCGTACAATCTGCGCATGGATGAGCCGGTCCCTCTGTCCCTTTTTCGGGGGGAGGGCTTCAATTGCATTCAATACGTATTCAAAAGCGAGATCGCCAATCGCATGGACAGCAATCGGCATTCCGGCAGCCCTTGCTTTTTTCACCCATTCCTGAAGCTCGTTTTCAGTGAATATCGCGACTCCATTCGTATTCTTTTGATCTACATAAGGTTCGCTCAACAGGGCTGTGCGTCCGCCTAAGGAGCCGTCGGTAAAGATCTTCATGCAGTCGAATTTGATATATCGCGTACCTTTCTGATAGCCGCCGCCTGCTGCCAGCATTTCTTCTAACGCTTCGTGATGGACGAGCAAGTTGGCGCGAAAGGCCATTTCCCGGTCCTCGATTACCGATTTAAACGCCTGATATGTCGGCATGAAGCCATTGTAGTAATGGAGGTCCTCGGTATGACCGCCAGTCAAACCTAGCTTATATGCGTCTTCTATGGCCTCTGTGAGCGCGTTTTCGATATACTCTTGATCAATGCCGGGAAGGCTGTCTAAAATAAGGTTCTGCGCCTGGCTTTCTTGAAATAATCCATTTAAACGTCCGTCAGGATAACGGCAGATCACCCCGCCTGAAGGTTCTTTTATATCTTCTTTAATATCCGCTTCCAAAAGGGCCCGGGAATTGACCACCAAGGCATGACGGCAGACCCTTTTCAATACGATGGGATGATCTGCCGATATCGCGTCAAGCTCATCCCGTAATATCAATTCAGGCCTCGGCCATTCATTTTCATTCCACCCTTCGGCAACGATCCACTTTCCGGCCGGGGTCTTTAAGCACTTTTCCTTCAAGGATTTCATGATCGACTCCCTGCTATCCATCAAAGAGAGGTCTAGACGAAGCAGTCTTTCACCATGTCCGACCAAATGAAGGTGACTATCCACTAATCCCGGCAGCATCGTTTGTCCTTTTAAGTCGATTTCCCTGGAAATATTGCCGGCATGTTCATTTTTCAAATGGTCCAGGCTGCCGGTATCAACAATTAACCCCTTATCAGTGAAGACTGCCTCCACTTTATCATTTTCTTTAACCATCGTATAAATTGACCCATTGAACCATAACGTTCCCATTCCGGCTTTACACTCCTTATTAAATGATTGTTACTGTGCAGATATGCAGTAAGTGTACCATCTCATAACACGAATTCCCATATTTATGCTTTTACCCAAGTCCCTGTCAATAAAAAAACGCCAGCCTTGAAGGCTGACGTTCATGCATTTCAATCAATTGTTAAGGAGTGCTTCTTCCCTTTTCCGTAAATCCACCCGTTTGATTTTACCTGATGTCGTTTTGGGAAGCTCTTCTAAAAATTCGATTTTCCTTGGATATTTATATGGAGCAGTCAATTCTTTCACGTGCGATTGAAGCGTCTTGATCAAGTCCTGGCTGTTCGGATCGATATCATCCATCAAGACGACATACGCCTTGACCACATTTCCCCTTATTTCATCAGGACTTGCTATTACGGCACACTCTTTAACATATGGATGCTTAACGAGTGCATCTTCCACTTCAAACGGTCCGATCGTATATCCCGAACTGATGATGATATCATCAGAACGACCCTCAAACCAGAAATAACCATCCTCATCCTTTTTCGCTTGATCGCCGGTGATATAATAGTCCCCGCGGAATTGCTGCGATGTCCGCTCGGGATCTTTAAAATATTCTTTAAAAAGAGCAGGTGTATCGACATGTACGGCAATATCCCCCACTACGCCAGGCGAACAAGGTTTACCGGAGTCATCGATGATTTCCACATGGTTGCCCGGAGTCGGTTTGCCCATGGAGCCCAATTTAATTTCCATGCCTTTCGTTACACCAACCAACAAGGTATTTTCGGTCTGTCCATACCCATCACGCACTTCAATCTGGAAATGGTTCTTAAAGACCTCGAACACTTTTTGATTTAAAGGCTCTCCCGCTGATACGGCACTATGAAGATGGGATAAATCATAATCATCAAGGTTATCCACCTTTGCAATCAATCGATACTCGGTTGGTGTACAGCATAATGCATTCACTTTGTAGTCCTGAAGCAGCTGAAGATATTTTTTCGCCTCGAACTTTCCATGATAGGCAAGGCCTGTCGCTCCTGTCCCCAGAACCGCAAGGAAAGGACTCCAGATCCACTTTTGCCACCCTGGGCCTGCAGTTGCCCAAACGACGTCCGTTTCGCTGATTCCTAGCCAGTTTGCAGCGGACGTTTTCAAATGGGCATAAGCCCAGCCATGTGTATGGACGACCCCTTTTGGATTTCCTGTCGTTCCGGAAGTATACGATAAGAATGCCATATCCTCACTCTTCGTGTCAGCCATGGTCAGCTGATCGGATTCCTCATCGGCGAGCTCATTCAAATCCAGCCAATTTTCGATTCGTTTTCCGATTGAAAACTTCAGGAGGCTTTCCGCTCCTTCTATTTCATTCAATTCGTCAGTATATTCATGATAACTGATGATTCCTTTGACATCACCATGGTTGACCCGGTACTGCAAGTCCTTCGCACGAAGCATTTCAGAACAAGGGATGACAATCATGCCGATTTTCAATGCTGCTAAATACACTTGATAAGCTTCCACCAAACGGGGGATTATGATGAGGACCGTATCACCTTTACCCAGTCCTTTTTTCTTGAAGGCATTTCCAATTTTATTTGCACTTTTTAATAAATTCTCATATGTAAGTTGTTTTTTATCTCCGGTTTCGTTCTCCCAAAGTACGGCAACTTTACCTGGATCTTTTGCATAACGTTCCATTTCACTCACTAAGTTGTAATGTTCCGGAGCCAATAAGTCTTCACGCTTCATATTCTTCCCCTCCAATTATGAACTCTTAGTACCTACTCATTATACAAGATACTTCTCTAAAATTTCTATTTATTTTTACAAATTAAAAAAGAGAGCGGGTGTAGGAATCCGCTCCCTTAAGCCTGTAGACAATTCCTATAGTGAGTTTGCCTTCAGTTATTCTTTTTAAAAATTCCGCTGATTTTCGAAACCCTATCCCTCTCCGACTGTCTGCCAAGCCTCATCAAAGCATGGCACTGTGGGGTCTCGGCTACCCAGTTATTCGGCAGGAGTGTCGCACATCTCTTCCATCCAATAACGATTACTGAAAAAAACTTAAAAGATAAACTAGTCTTAAACATATTCGGGATGAGACCAGCCTGCAGTTTTTTCAATAAAACATTCCAGTTGATTTCAGAGATCCGCTCCCTTTCCGCCGCCTGCCTGCCAAGCCTCATCAAAGCATGCGCCTGTGTGGTCTCGGCTACCCAGTTATTCGGCAGGAGTGTCGCACATCTCTTCCATCCTTTAAGGAATACTGAAAAAAACTATGAAGAGTAATCTAGTTTACCTTTAAAATTTTGGTTCGGGGCGAGAGCAATTCGGAACTCCTTTTGCCGGAAAATTGATGGAACTGCCCAACTGTAGACGAATTGGAGAAGAAGAGGCAGTTTCCCTACAATGCTTCTTAAAAAAGAAGTTCCAGTGATTGGAACGTAACGTACGAGACTCATGCGGGAAAAGCGTGGCCAAGGGCGGACCGCCCGCGGAAAGCGAGTGCATGGAGTGGAAGTCATTACACATACTCCCTTTCGGTGGGGTCTCGGCTAGCAGGAATGTCGCACTTTCCTTCATTCCAATAATGTTTCATATTATATAAAACAGTAAAAAATATGTAGTAAAACTAAGGAATTTATTAAATCGGCGTCCACGAAATTAATTCCGCAAACGTAAAGAGAGCGGGTGTTAAAACCCGCTCTCTGTAGCCATATTTATGAAATTATCTGTTGAAACCTCCGCCTAATTGTTGTTCAGCCATTTGAACAAGGCGTTTTGTGATTTCTCCACCAACTGAACCGTTAGCGCGAGATGTTGTGTCGGCACCAAGTTGTACGCCGAATTCTGTAGCGATTTCATATTTCATTTGTTGTAGAGCTTGTTCAACTCCAGGTACCAATAATTCGTTTGAGCTGTTGTTGTTTGCCATGTGTGTTTCACCTCCTTGTGATTATAGAGTGTGTTAAAACACATGGCTTCATTCGCACATTTTTATTGGTAATTAAAGGATACTAAAATAAGTCTTCCATCGCTTCTTCCTTATCGAAAGTCTGACCCGGTTTAACCGTTAATATTTCTGTTTCGGAGACCGCTTTTTCAATCAAGGATTCAAAGTCGACGAAGCTTTCATAATAATTGACTTTTTCACGTTTCGGTTTCGTTTTTGGGCTTGCCGGCGTAAAGACCGTACAGCAATCCTCGTACGGCAGATTGGATATTTCAAAAGTATCGAGTTCTCTTGCTATTTTGATGATTTCTGTCTTATCCATGGTAATCAGCGGACGCAGGATCGGTGTATTCGTCACCTCATTGATGGCAAACATGCTGCTCATCGTCTGGCTTGCAACCTGCCCAAGGCTTTCACCGGTGATAAGTGCCATGGCTTCTTCCTTTTCACGGATGCGATCGGCGACCCGCATCATTAAACGACGGGTTGTAGTCATTGAGTAGTTTTCCGGGATTTGTTTTTGAATCAATAATTGGATTTCCGTAAATGGAACGATATGCACTTTCATGCTTCCATTAATTTCTGCCAGCTTACCCGCCAAATCAATGACCTTTTGACGTGAACGCTCACTTGTGAACGGCGGGCTGTAAAAATGGATCGCCTCCACGTCCAATCCCCGTTTCATCGAAAGGAAGCCTGCAACAGGGCTATCAATCCCGCCTGAAAGCATCAGCATCGCCTTCCCGCTTGAACCGAATGGAAGACCGCCTGCACCCTGGATGATTTCACCTGTCAAATACACGGCTTCGCGTCTCACTTCCACCAGCAGGTTCAAATCAGGGTTCTTTACATCGACTTTTAAATCTTCTGTATTTCGGAGCAAATGCCCGCCGATTGCCCTATTAATTTCATCGGTATTATATGGAAAATCCTTATCAGCGCGTTTTGTCGTGATTTTGAACGTGTTTACCTCTTCAAGGGTATGATTAAGGTAATACAATGCTGCCGTTTTCATCACTTCCAGATCACGCTCTATTTTTATTGCAGGGCTTAATGACTGTATACCAAAAATGCCTTTCAATCGGTCAATGACCGGAACATGGTCAGCACCGTTCAGGAGAACGTACATCCGCTCCCGGTTGGCTGTCAGCACTACGCCTTCTATATCTTTTAAACTCCAGCGGATATGTGCCTTCATTTTGTCTACAAAGCCTTTACGGTTTCTTTTTTTAGTGGAGATTTCTCCATAACGGATAATTATATGATCAAATTTCATTTAGCAACCCTCATTATTTTTTCTAAATTAGCGACTATTTTCTGTATCGCCGCCAGAACTTGCTTTGCTTCTTCCATTTCATTGCCATAGGTAGTGCTGATACGGATGACGCTTTCGGAACGAGCTGAATGATGGTACATCGCGTCCACCGTTTTGCTTACCGTCCTTTTTTTCGAAGAACAGGCACTAGTCGTCGAAACAAATATTCCTTCCGATTCCAGTGCATGCAGCAATACCTCGGATTTAAGACCCGGAACGGAAAAATTCACAATATGGGGTGCTCCCTCTTCGGGACTGTTAACCAACACCCCGTCCATTTCCTTCAAACCTTTATATAAATAAGTTTTGATTTGCTGAAGCTTATCATGATACAGCAATTGATTGTTCATACTAATACGCAAAGCCTTCGAAAGGGCGACGATTCCCGCAACATTTTCAGTGCCGCTCCTGATTTTCGTTTCCTGATTGCCACCATGGAAAAGCGGGTCGACCCGAACGCCTTCACGAACATACAGGATGCCCGTCCCCTTCAAACCGTGAACCTTGTGGCCGGAAATTGTACATAAATCCACATTGGCTTCACGCAATGATAACGAAACCTTGCCTGCTCCCTGTACATTATCGACATGAAAGAGCACGTTTGGGTATTGTTTTAACAATTTGCCCACTTCAGCAATCGGCTGTACCGAGCCAACTTCATTATTAACATGCATGACGGAAACCAAAATGGTATCTTCCCTCAATGCATCCTTAAGATCGGTTATATCAATTTGTCCAAATTCGTTAACGGGAAGATATGTGATCTCATATCCCATTCTCGTCAATGATTGGCATGCGTCTTCTACAGAAGGATGTTCAATCGCTGTCGTGATTATGTGTTTGCCGCGATTTCCCTGAGCGTGGGCTGCCCCTTTAATGGCAAGATTATTTCCTTCCGTTCCGCCGGAAGTGAAATATATTTCCGAACTCTTCACCTTTAATAAATCAGCAATCTGCTTTCTGGCAGCGGAAAGCAGTTTTTCGGATTGCACCCCAAGTCCATGAAGCGAAGAGGGGTTCCCGAAATAGTCCGAAGTAACCTTCATGAATGATTCGATTACTTCGGGATATGGTTTTGTTGTTGCACTATTGTCAAAATAAATCATGGGTTCACCTTCCATGTTTTTATATCTATGATGGTCACTCTTCTAAATATAAGTTTCAATGTTGCTGTTGCAACTTCTAATATTAACATAATTGAATTTGAAAGAGAATGTAAAACACTGATCCAAGAATGATAGGATACCCGCTTCTTTTTATTCCCGAGAATGATTTAACTTCCCACCTAATCTACAAAAAGAAAAAAACCCGCCATGGCGGGTTTTCAGGAAAGGACTTCTTCTATGTTCGCACCGATTTTTTGTAAACTGCCTGGGTCGACCTTTTCTATGGCAGTGGCTGCCGTTTCCAATGCGGCTTGATATTCATAGCTTCGGAATTTCGCTTCGGCTTCCCTTAGGCTCTCGGCTACCATATCGTGGCTGCTTCGGTAACGATTTCCGAATTGAATCACCTTTTCGGCCAAATACATATGCTCGATCAATTCTTGGGCTTTTTCGTGGACCTTATCCACCTGTTGAACCGCTTTTTCCAAATAAATATAAACAGCGGCCATCTCAAGCGGCTTTTCTTCAAGTTTACCCTGAACGTCATCCATGCTTTCTTTGGCATCCTGAAGCACCACTTTATACTCTTCTGGAAGACCTGGAATATTGCTTTTTGAAATTAAACGTCCAGTATCGACCATTTTGCGCTTCAATTCTGCCAGTGAATCCCTGGCATCCATTTCATCTTTTCGTAAAGCCTGTAATTTAACGGTAAAGTCTTTCTGATTTTCCTGTAATTCCTTCAACTGTACTGCAAGCCCCTGCATCTCTTCGCTGATAAGCGAGCTTGCCATCACATTATCCTCCATTTTCAAGACGAGCAATTGATGGCGTTTTGAAATCTGGGCAATCTGCTTTTCCATTTTCCGTTGGGCATCGAGCTCATTTTCCGTCAGATGATACGTGTGTTGAACATGTATGGTTTCAACTTTAAGTTTATCGTTTTCATATTCAAGGTCACTAATCGTTTTCCTGAGAATTTCATCATTTTTCAAGATATACTGTTTTGAAAGTACTTCTTTTTCCAAAAGGTCATAAAGAACCTCGATGCTTTCGCGCATTTCTTTAATGCCTTTTTCCACTGCTTCCGTTTCGGCATTTTCCAATTGTGTTTTATATAGATCCAGTTCTTCCTCAAGCCGTGATATCTCCTGCTCGAATTGGATATGGCTCAACAGGTACCCCTGTCCCGACATCTCCTCATAACCATCCTTCAATTCATTAAGCTGGGAATGCAGCTCGGATTGGCTATCAACCAATAATTTTGGGAGCATTTCCATTTTAACTGACAGAACCGCCAATTTGTCCTTAATGGTGAGAACAAGCTCCCTCGCATTCAAATAATTGCCGTTCACGGTCTCTTCTTCATATTTCTGAAGGATCTGCAACACTTCATCCAAGGAGCTTTCCAGCTTATCAGCCGCTTTCCCATAATTATGCCTGTGTGCAAGCAGGGATTTCTTCAATTGACGGTAGGAATCTTTGATATCCTCAATTTCCAATCGATTCTTTTCCTCACTGCCTACGAGTTCATTCAGTTCGTATAGGATCTTTTTGATCATTTCCTCTATTTCATTCAGCTTGACTGTAATTTTGCGCTGTATCTCTTTTGATCGGCTGAAACGGTATTTATCGACGAATTCCTCGGCATCGAATAAAAGCTCTTCGACTTCGGGCATATGATCCGTAATGATGGCATCCCATTCAATGCGCCAGTTTTCGAACATTTCCTCTGTTTCACCTGTCATGTTCAATTGTTTGACTTTAGAAAGCTCTTCCAGCACGGGGCGGTGCGTGATGCTTATTTTCCAGGATTCCAGTCGATCGATTTCTTTAAAATATCTCTTTTTGAAAAAATAACCCCAAATGATGAAAATCAAAATTAATACAATTACCCCAATTATGTAATCCATGGTAAGCCCCCTGTTCTAGTCCTTACAGTCTTGCTATTTATATATGAATTGTAAAAATGTTAAATTTAATGCTTTTATGATACCATGTTAGCAATAATTTTTGACGAGAAAAATGATTTTTTTGTAGAAAATTGCTACAAATACCTGTTTTTTGGGAGGGAAGGACCATGAAAGCTGACGGTCATGTGCACACTCCGTTTTGCCCTCACGGCTCTACGGATAAATTCGATGAATATATTACGCGGGGAATCGAGCTAGGATTAAAGGAAATCACATTTACGGAACATGCTCCATTGCCACGAAATTTTCAAGATCCTACGCCTGAAAAAGACAGCGGGATGGACGCTGCCCTGCTCCTGGATTACTTTCAAGAGCTCCGCGTACTGAAAGAACGCCATAAAGACAAAATCCTGATCAAAACAGGTCTGGAGGTTGACTTTATAGAGGGGTATGAAAAAGAAACAAAAGAATTCCTCGACGAAATCGGAGAATTCCTTGATGATAGTATACTTTCCGTTCACTTCATCAAGCATCAAAACAGCTGGCATTGCATCGATTTCAGCGAAAATGGGTTTGCTGAGATTGCCAATGAACTAGGTTCAGTGGAATCGGTTTATGCCAAATATTACGATACACTGGAAAAATCAATAGAAACTGATTTAGGCATTTATAAACCAAAACGGATCGGGCACATTACGCTTGTCCATAAATTCCAGCATCGATATCCGCCGGCATCAAGTTTTGACGAGCGGGTTTACACGGTTCTCGAAATGATCAAGGATCAAAGGTATGAACTGGATTATAATGGAGCTGGGCTTGTAAAGCCGCTATGCGGTGAACCCTACCCTCCTGAACGATTTGCAAAGCGTGCTTTAGAACTCGGCATTCCGCTCATTTATGGTTCCGATGCCCATCAGGCTAAAGATTTGGGTCAGGGCCATCAGGCACTGATTGCAGGGTATAATGGGTAACTCATATTTACACCTCAGCCCCGGCCAGCTAACAGCGGCTGCAGGTCTTCGGCAATGAAAAGGGTATCTTGCAGAAAACGCCCGACTTCATTGGCATAAATATTCGTGTAATACGCTTCCTGCGGGAATACATGAAGCACATCCATCGCATAATGGGTATGCAGGACAGGGGCCGTCAATAATCCCTTCAACTGCAGCATATACATGGGAACGGAGACCTGCTGGAAACTCCTGCTCTTGATTCCTTGTTCCAATATATATTGAAAATAAGACTTTTCCTTTGTAAAATAAGTCGAATGAATTTCACGGTTTAAATTGGAATCGAGTGAAGATTCCCCATATATGAACCTTGCAGCAAGGAAGTTTTCCCTCTGGAAAGCGAGAATATCCTTTACAAGGTTCATCAAGCAATGCTGCGGGCCTTTAAGTTCAAGCAGCGTCATGTTCGTCTCAAGGACCAGGATATATTCTTCTAAATAGGAAGTGAAACAGAATTCCAGCAACCCCTGCTTATTCTTGAAATAGTAGGCAATATTGGCAGCGTTCACTTTCGCTTTATTCGCAATATCCCGTATGGATGTAGCATGATAGCCTTTTAAATGAAATAGATGCAATGCAGCATCCACAATGGCTTGTTTCGTTGGCGTCTGGCGATTCATTCAGGCAATCCCTCGCTTTCTTTGAGACAAGTCTTATGGACTACTTCTTCACGAAAGAGCCTGAATCCTTTAGTAAGTTCTCGACAATTTTCCAACAATGGAGCATCATGATTAGAAAGTGCTGTAAAAATATGAGGAAGACAGGTGAACGCTTTTGTTTAATGTCGAAATGTATCAAGGAAAAAAAGAAAAAAACTATGAACTGGTCCAAAAACAACTACTTGCCTTAATCGAAGATGAAACGAACAGGATAGCCAATTTAAGCAATGCGGCAGCTTTACTTAATCAGTTTCTCGATGAGATTAACTGGGTTGGCTTTTATTTATATGAAGAAGACCAATTAATACTGGGACCCTTCCAGGGGCTTCCGGCCTGTGTCCGCATTCCAATGGGCAAGGGCGTATGCGGGACTTCAGCGGCAACTGAAAAAACCCTGCGCATTGAGGATGTCCACCAATTCCCTGGACATATCGCCTGCGATGCGGCATCAAGATCTGAAATTGTCATCCCGCTCATGAAGGATGGCAAATTGCTTGGTGTCCTCGATATCGACAGCCCGATAACGGACCGTTTTGACGAAATGGATCAGCAAGGACTGGAGAAGTTCGCTGAAATCCTTTCCAATCATCTATAAAAAGTAAAAGGGAGCGGCAACCCATGCCTGCTCCCTTTTACTTTACAGGACCACTTTTACATGTACCCGTTCCTTCCACAGGATTGAACCACACCCATGGCATAGGCACCCAAGGAATGTCTCAAACCATCCATAATTTTTGGATTCATTACCTACTAACGCCTACAATGGAAAAACCTCTCTATTTGTATTTTTCAAATAGGCTCTTATCGTAAAGATTGTTGTTTTTAAAACAAAACTATTTAAGGTTGATTGGTGCGGAAGTGCGAGACTCCTGCGGGAGCAGCGGGACAGGTGAGACCCCACAGGCGTTTACGCCGAGGAGGCTCACCCCCGCGGAAAGCGAGCATCTGGAGGGGAAATCAACCACACCGCAATAATTGGTAAATAACAATAAAGAGAATCACAACTGTCCTTGACTCATTGAGCAGAATATTATACAATACTCTTTGTGTAAAATATTGCAGCCTATGTGATAGCCTTTATGTTCTCATTTTGTTCCTCAATCCAGAGGTGTATCTCGTAACCCTCTGCTGCTAGGGCGAAGGTACATGAAAACAAAATGGTCATGATCGTACATTCACACGGTTTTTATTTTACCAAAATAAAAACATTTAAAGGAGGAGTCATCCTATGGCTCGTTATACTGGCCCAAGCTGGAAACTATCCCGTCGTTTAGGAATTTCCCTAACAGGTACTGGTAAAGAATTAGAAAAACGCCCTTATGCTCCAGGACAACATGGTCCTAACCAACGCAGAAAAATTTCTGAATACGGAATGCAACTGCAAGAGAAACAAAAACTTCGTCACATGTACGGAATCACTGAACGTCAATTCCGTTCAATGTTCGACCGCGCTGGCAAACTTAAAGGTGTACATGGTGAAAACTTCATGGTTCTTCTTGAATCACGTCTTGACAACCTAGTTTACCGTCTTGGTTTAGCTCGTACACGTCGTCAAGCACGTCAACTTGTTAACCACGGTCACATCACTGTAGACGGAAGCCGCGTAGACATTCCATCTTACAAAGTGTCTCTTGGACAAACAATCTCAGTTCGTGAAAAATCACGTAACTTCTCAATCATCAAAGAATCAGTTGAAGCAACTAACTTCGTTCCTGATTTCCTTACTTTCGATGCTGAGAAATTAGAAGGTACTTTCACTCGTTTACCAGAACGTTCTGAATTGCCTGCTGAAATTAACGAAGCTCTTATCGTTGAGTTCTACTCTCGTTAATAAAAACGCTTTGTTAACAGCAATTAGGAAAACCCTAAAAACATTGATACATCAGTGTTTCTAGGGTTTTTTTCTTTTTCTCCTGATTTTTAGAATGGTGTATGATAACCTGTTTAATTAGGGGAGGTTTATAAAACTCCAATAAAAAAATAGGTTGTGGACTGTTGCTTATTTTTACGTTCTCTTGAAATAGGAGGACGTTTTTAATATCAGAGAAGAATACTTTATAAAGTAGTATAATAAGTAAAAATATAGCGAAAGCCAAGTCACCACCACATTTAAAATAGATACTGTATTTGTTCTCCAATGATTTATAAACTGATGATTTCTTATTTATATTTAACTTTTATATAGGAAGCACCAACACCGTATGCAGTATTTGAATAATACGTATTTATAACCTTTCCAGTCGGGCTTTTTACTATGTGTTTAAATCTCTTGAAAGTAATATCTGACCAAACACCTAATCTACTGTATTTTTTTGAATTAGCTGGGATTGTTGTAGAAACTGAGGTATTATGAGCTACGCTAACACCCACATTAAATCCATCATAACTATAAGAACCAGAAATAGTATATGATTTCCCACGAGAAATAGTATAACTGCTAGCTTTAGCCCAAGCGTTTGTAAGAGGGTGATAGTTTACCCATTTTTCTTTTGCTGTATTAGTAGTAATGGTTGTTGTTGTAGTTTTATTACACGTTGCGCATATAGGAACAATTTTTATAATTTGGCTATCTAAATAAGCATTATAGTCTTCTACTGTATCAAAAAATACTAAGGTTCCATCGTCTTTTGTTAAACTGTAAGGAGCATCAACTGTTAATTCCACATTAGCTCCTTCAATTTCTACAATGGAATCGTCTCCACCTTCTGCTGAGACCCTTGATAAATTCAGAGATCCTATTAATAGAATAAACAGGCTGAAAAGACTAAGAAGTTGAATGTAAAACTTTTGGTTATTAATTCTCATTTTTTCCCCCTCCATTTTTTCTAAATTTTCTGATAATTAAAGTATACACTTTTTAGTATATAATACAAATTAACTAAAGAGAGGTGATATTATGAAATTAATAGCCGGAACTATAGCACTATCTGTTTCTTTTATCCTATTTATTTATTTGTATGGCTTAAAAGTAGATCACTCTATTAAATACAACGGGAGCTTTTATACGTTTCCAGCAATACTATTATTGATAGCCATGTTTTGTTTTGTATCAATTATGAGGAAAAACAACAAAGACTAAACAAAATAAAATGTTGATTAGCTAAAAATCCTGACTCAAATTCGAGTAGACGTGTTGGAGATTCCAGAAAATCATGATAATCCGTTACAGCATACCATTCAATGAAAGTAATTCATGAAAGTAATTCTTACCTCCTTCTTATCTGCAGAAATCTCTTGCCTATTGGAGCTTAGACAAAGCTGTTTCGGTACCTTTTCAAAGATAGCATCAAGTTCCAGGATCAAACCCTTCCATGTAAGATTGGCTTTTGCACCCTTTTAAATGTGACTACTGCAGATTTAGACTTAGGTTTCCATTCTCCTCCCAAAATCATAGCTTATCCTCCCAACGGTTTTGGGTAAAACGACTCTAGGGGGTGCCCGCGGAAAGCGAGTGCCCACGTTCCAATCAACGTTTTTTTTCACAAATTATTGCAGAACAAAGCCCGGCTGGGATTCAGCCGGGCTTTGGACAATCATTTCACTAATGTGTATTTCTTCTTGCCGCGACGAACGAGGATGAACTCCCCTTCAATCTTGGCAGCTTCCGTCACTACATATTGCAGATCGGTCACTTTCTCCCCATTTATGGAGATTGCCCCGTTCTGAATATCTTCACGGGCTTGACGCTTTGATGGCGAAATTTTCGCTTCAACGATTAAATCGACCAAACCGATATCTTCCTTGCTTTCACGTTCGAAGCTAGGGACATCTTTAAAGCCCAATTTGATTTCCGCTGCACTTAAATTCTTCACCTCACCGCTGAATAGGGCGGCAGAGATTTTGATCGCTTGGTCAAGAGCTTCCTGACCATGAATCAAACGGGTCATTTCTTCCCCTAAAGCTTTTTGCGCTTTACGCAAATGCGGTTCGTTTTGTACGGATTGCTCTAACTCTTCAATCACCTCACGAGATAGGAATGTGAAGAATTTAAGGTATTTCACGACATCTGCATCTGCTGTATTGATCCAGAATTGGTAAAATTCATAAGGAGTCGTTTTTTCCGGGTCAAGCCATATCGCTCCGCCTTCCGTTTTACCGAATTTCGTTCCATCCGCTTTCGTTACGAGCGGGATCGTCATACCGAATGCTTTGGCATTCTCATCATTGGATTTCCTGATCATTTCAAGGCCGGTCGTAATGTTGCCCCATTGATCACTGCCGCCTATTTGCAATTTACAGTCGTAATTGCTGTATAAATGACCGAAATCAATTCCTTGTAAAATCGTGTACGCAAATTCAGTGAAGGAAATTCCCGTATCCAAGCGGGAAGCAACTGTATCTTTTGCCAGCATGTAGTTAATGCCGATGTATTTCCCGTAATCACGCAGGAACGTAACCATATCGATTTTGCCTATCCAGTCATAGTTATTGACCATGACCGCACCATTTTCACCGTCGAATTCAAAGATGTGGGATAGCTGCCCTTTTATGCAGTCTGCATTATAAAGCACTTTTTCCAGCGTTTGCAGCTGACGTTCCTCTTTTTTACCGCTTGGATCACCGATGAGTCCTGTCGCACCGCCTACCAGCACAAGGGGACGATGACCGTGCTGCTGGAAACGGCGCAATGTCAAGAATGGCAATAGATGACCGATGTGCATGCTATCCGCAGTTGGATCGACACCACAGTATAAAGAAATTTTCTCTTTTTCCAAAAGGTTCTTAAAACCTTCTTCATCCGTTTGTTGATAAATAATTCCTCTCCACTCGAGGTCTTTAAGCAATTCCATTAAATATTCCTCCTCCATCTTAGAAAAAACCCGCAAAAAGCACACAAAAACGCCCCTTCATAAATATGAAGGGACGAATGAATTCGCGGTACCACCCAACTTGAGGACATAATACGCCCTCCGCTCAAGACGAATAACGGTCGTCAGCCGTTTCCTGCTACTAATCATTTCACAGCAAATGCTCCAGGAAGTAATTCATCATACCATTTGTACCGATTTCCACTAACCACCGGCTCTCTGAAACAGGGATAGTCTGACTACTGGGTCCTATCATCGCGATCATTTAATCATTTTATTGTTGTTAATAAACTTTTATCATACATAAGAATCCTTGTCAACTTCACCCTACAGATTATAGAAAAATAAGAAAGATGCCCTTTCCCCTACCGGTTGTATGCTATAATATATGTGATTTCAGGGGGTATGATACGATGAATAATAATCAAAAAGATAGATTTCAAACAGTCTGGAAGCAGCTGACCCGTTTTTTCCAAAGTGAAAAAACACATAAGAACGCGCGGGTTACATACCAAGTCATTTGGAATTTAACACTGATCCTCATTATTGTCGGGATCCTAGGATTCTCATTCGCCGGCGGCGTCGGAGCCGGCTATTTCGCTGCCCTCGTCAATGATGAGCCAGTACGCTCAAAAGAAGATTTGAAAAAAGACATTTACAATTATGAAGAGACCTCTGAAGTATACTTTGCAGATGAAGTATACTTGGGCAAGCTTAAGAGTGACCTTGAGCGTGAGGAAGTGTCCATCGATAAAGTTTCCGAGCATCTTAAAAATGCAGTCATCGCTACAGAAGATGAGTATTTTTATGAGCATGACGGGGTTGTCCCGAAAGCCATCCTGCGTGCGATTTACCAGGAATTTTCGAATGCAACCGTCCAATCGGGAGGAAGTACATTAACACAGCAGCTCATTAAAAACCAGATCCTGACCAACGAAGTATCATTTGACCGGAAGGCAAAAGAAATCCTTCTTGCGCTCCGGGTCGAAAAGTTCTTTGAAAAGGAAGAGATTTTGGAAACCTACCTAAACGTCTCCACGTTGGGTCGAAATTCTTCCGGTCGGAACATCGCTGGAGTCGAGTCGGCTGCTGAAGGTATTTTTGGCGTGGAGGCCAAAGATCTGACTCTGCCCCAATCCGCTTTTATTGCTGGATTGCCGCAAAGCCCTTTCGGTTATACACCATATACTCAGCAAGGAAAACTGAAAGAAAATCAAGAACCCGGCATCAACCGGATGAAAACCGTTTTAAAGCGGATGTATAGTAACGGGTACATAACAAAAGAAGAATATGCTAAAGCAAACGCATACGACATTACTAAAGACTTTATCGGTAAAACGGAGATGCCATCCGAGAAATATCCATGGCTCACCAATGAAATCGAAAAACGTTCCATCGAAATCCTCTCTGTCAGTCTGGCAAAAGAAGATGGATATGAAGAGAAAGATTTAAAGAATGCTGACTTAAAAGCTCAATATCTAGCACTTGCCGACCGTAAGCTGCGGCAAAATGGCTATAAGGTATATACGACCGTCAACAAAAAGATTTATGACAAAATGCAGGAAGTAACGAAAAACTATCCGAATTACGGATACGATAAAGCAGGTGAGCCCGTTGAAGCCGGGGCCATTCTTATCGAGAATAAAACAGGGAAAATCATCAGTTTCGTAGGCGGCCGTGATTTTAAGCGGAAGCAGTACAACCACGCCACCGCTTCATTGCGCTCGAACGGATCAACGATGAAGCCGCTGGTGATATATGGTCCAGGCATCGAGCTGGGCAAGATTTCGCCTGGCAGCGTATCGGCCAACGTGCCGATCTCCATTCCAACAGGAGGCAAACCGTGGAGTCCAGGAAACTATGGCGGCGGCAGCTATACGGGAGTATCGACTGCCCGCGAGGCCCTGAAGAATTCCTATAACATCCCGGCAGCGCTCTTTTACAAGAAAATCATCAACCTGAGCCCCGCTTCGTATTTGGAAAAAATGGGCTTCTCCACCGTGACGAAAGGGGATTACTCCAATCTTGCCTTGTCATTGGGTGCGATGGATAAAGGTGTAACCGTTGAAGAAAACGTCAATGCATATGGCACTTTTGCCAATTCAGGAGAATTCATCGATGCTTATATGATCGATAAAATCGTTTCGAAAGATGGCAAAGTCATCTATCAGCATAAAGTGAAACCAGTGGATGTTTTCTCTCCGCAAGCCGCTTACCTGACGCTCGATATGATGCGTGATGTCGTAAACAGCGGGACGGCGGCCTCGGTCAGGAACCGCCTTGCTTTCTCAAGCGATTGGGCAGGTAAAACCGGTACTTCACAAAACTATTGGGATGCCTGGTTTGTAGCCAGCAACCCGAATGTATCGTTCGGGACATGGCTCGGTTATGACAAGCCGAAATCCTTGCAAGGGACTTATAATGGTCTTGAATATAATAAACGTAATTTGTATTATTGGGCAGATCTGATCAATGCCGCATATAAAGTCGAACCGAAACTCATCGACCCCGATAAGCGATTCGAAATGCCTGGCGGAATTGTCAGCCGTTCCTTCTGTGGCGTTTCAGGACTGCTGCCTTCAAGCTCATGCCAAAAGGCCGGGCTTGTCAAATCGGATTTATTCATCGCCAAGTATGCTCCATCCAGGGCGGATGATAGTTTCATAGATGGACAATATGTATCAGTGGGCAGCAAACGCTACGCAGCCCTTCCGCAAACACCTGGCGAATTCAAAAGCGGCGGGTTCATGTTGAATCCAGATTCCTTTGCAGATATCGGATTGAGATATGTCGTTGACCCGGGATCCGTGATTCCCGGAGCCGAAAAATCAGGAAATGTCGTCGGGGCGACAGCGAAATTGAATGATAATGGCAAAGCACCAGATCCCCTATCCATAGCGATCAGCAACGGTAAGATTACATGGGGCTTGCATCATGAAGGAGATGTCGTCGGTTATCGTGTCTATAAAGACGGCAAAAAAGTGGCGAGCATCAATGCTGGGGAGAATCTTGTTTACAAAGTCGGCTCTGGCGGATCTTATTACGTAACGGCCGTCGACATTGTCGGTAAAGAATCAGCCCCTTCCCAACATGTTGAAAGCGGCGCTAAAAAGACAAGTTCCAAAGAAGATTCCACGAAAAATAAAGATGATCGCGGAAAAGATAAAATAGTTAACGAAGTTAAAAAAACAGACTCAAAAGAAGAGAACGGTCCAGACAAAAATACAGATAAACAACCGGAAAAAGATATACAACCAGAAAAAGATATACAACCAGAAAAAGAAACGGAAACGGATAAAGAAAAAGATCCAGTTCAAGACAAAGATCAAAACAAAGAGAATACAGATAAAGAAATTCAAGGGAACGACAAAGATCAAGGCACAGTCAATGATCAAGAGCAAGAAACGGATAAAGCGGAAGATGAGGAAGAATGACACTCTTGAACTAAAACAGGCTGTCGGGTAACCCCGACAGCCTGTTTCCTTATAATCTCCCAAAAAGGCATCCATGAAAGTGACAATGGATGCCTTTTTCATTTTCAATAATCAGTATGACTCAGTTTCTCAATCCTCCATCGATGATAAATCACCGGTTGGCAAATCAAGTTCCCAAGCTTTCAAGACACGGCGCATGATTTTACCGCTTCTTGTTTTAGGAAGTTTATCCCTGAATTCAATTTCACGAGGTGCTGCATGTGCTGCTAAACCATGCTTCACAAATGTACGAATATCCTCAATCAACTCATCGTTCGCATCGTATCCGTCACGAAGGGCGATAAACGCTTTGATAATCTCCCCCCGAACCGGATCCGGCTTACCGATGACCCCCGCTTCAGCTACAGCTGGATGCTCGACCAACTTGCTTTCCACTTCGAAAGGTCCGACCCTCTCCCCTGCCGTCATGATGACATCATCAACACGGCCTTGGAACCAGAAATAACCATCTTCATCCATGTATGCGGAATCTCCGGAAACATACCAATCATCTGGCATAAAGTAAGATTCATATTTCGCTTCA
Source organism: Peribacillus sp. SRI_006 (assembly GCF_057586375.1). Classification (NCBI taxonomy): domain Bacteria; kingdom Bacillati; phylum Bacillota; class Bacilli; order Caryophanales; family Bacillaceae; genus Peribacillus; species Peribacillus sp. SRI_006. The sequence goes on from NZ_JBYCZT010000004.1 coordinate 46,955, forward strand.
TTCTTCCAGACGGTCTTCATCATCGAAGGCCAGCCTTTCTTGATGGCAAGGTTCCCCATTCTATGCGGCGGAAGCTCGTTGCCTTGATCATCCACTATTGCCGCTTTCACGCCAGGAATCGGTTTACCCATCGAACCAGGTTTGATTTCCAGGCAAGGATAATTGCAGATGACCTGAGCCCCGGTCTCCGTCATCCACCATGTATCATGGATCCGGTGATTGAATACCTTCATTCCCCAGCGCACCACTTCCGGGTTCAACGGTTCACCGACACTTAAAATATGTCGGAGATTGCTTAAATCGAACCGCTTAACGATCTCGTCACCCGCGCCCATCAGCATCCTGAAGGCAGTCGGTGCACTATACCATACCGTGACACCAAAGTCCTCCAAGGTCTTGTACCAGGATTCAGGCTTGAAACGCCCGCCTACAATGACATTCGAGGTCCCTGTCAGCCAAGGTCCAAAAATCCCGTAAGACGTCCCTGTCACCCAACCAGGATCCGCTGTGCACCAATACACATCCTCATCCTGCAAATCAAGGACCCATCTTGCCGTTTGATAATGCTGGATCATCGCATTATGAACATGAAGCACCCCTTTTGGTTTTCCTGTGGAACCGGAGGTATAGTGAAGAATCAGACCGTCATTCCGATCGACCCATTCAATGTCGAATTTTTTGTCGGCTTCTTTTAATTTCTTATTGAAGTGATGGTACTTTCCTTCTTCTTTTATATTTTCCCCCACCAGGAAAATATGCTTCAAATGGGGTAATTCATCCACTGGAACGCGCGGCAAAAGTTCAGGTGTCGTCACAATCACACTTGCCTCACTATCTTCAAGACGATCCCTTATGGCGCCTTCCATGAAGGCTTCGAACAACGGCCCTACGACCGCTCCCGTTTTAATCGCACCCAACAATGCAAAATACAGCTCCGGGGAGCGAGGCATGAAAATGAAAACACGATCACCTTTTTCCACATTGGCAATGTACTTGAATACATTGGCCGCTTGGTTCGTATAATCTTTCATTTCCTTGAATGTATACTTTTCATTTCTTTTATCGTCTTTGTAATAAAGGGCCACTTTATTCTTTTTGTATGTTTCGACATGGCGGTCAATGGCTTCATACGCAAGATTCACTTTACCGGTTTCAGACCAGGAGAATTCCTTTTCCGTCTCAGACCAGTCAAACTTATTGTATTTTTCATCATAATTCTTTAAATTAAAATTACCTTCCACTACTGGTAACGCTTTCACATTCATACGACAAACTCCCCCTTCATTCGGCTCTATATTTTTATTATAGTATAAGAATCGAATTATCTCAATTTTTAAAATATTGAGTGCTTCCATATTAGGGAAATCCCTTCTTGGTGAATGTTGAAAGTTACTTGTATATGGTTATGGTCAAGGTGCATCCATATAATAGCCGGGAAAGAAGGGGCACTGTAACAAAAGCGCCTTGAACTTTCTGAATTATGCCCCTTGTTTTCATGTATAATTTATGTAAGCTTTCCATTCGGTTTAAAAGCGATGCTTCGGAATGCGAGAGTGTAAGATTACTATATAACAAGGGTGGTGAAAGAATGGAATATAGTAAGACCTTTTACACTAAGGAACTGCAGACTTTAAGCGGAACGCTCATCATCGAGGGACCGTTAAGCGGAGAAAAAATGTCCGCTTATGAGTTTCATGAAGACTTGGTCGCCTTTCGCCCCCCTGCTTTGCAGCATAAAGCGTTAATAGAGATAGCAGACTTGCCTGAGGGCAGGATCTTCATCGCCCGTGAAAATGAAACAATCGTGGGGTATGTAACTTACTTATATCCCGATCCCTTGGAGCGCTGGTCGGAAATCAAGATGGAGGACCTGATTGAGCTTGGTGCAATCGAGGTCATCCCTAAATACCGGGGTGCCTCGGTCGGGAAGAACCTGATCCGCCTTTCAATGGAAGACGATTCGGTTGAAGACTTCATCATCATCACCACTGAATACTATTGGCATTGGGATTTGAAAGGGACAGGGCTGAATATTTGGGACTATCGCAAGGTCATGGAAAAAATGATGAGTGCGGGTGGCTTGGTCTACTTTGCAACAGATGATCCTGAAATCAGTTCCCACCCGGCCAACTGCCTGATGGCCCGAATTGGCAAAAGAGTCCCGCCGGAATCCATCCAGAAGTTCGACCAATTGCGTTTTATGAATCGGTTTATGTATTAAAGAGGAGAGGAAGAGGAGGAAGGAAAATGATTGTTGAAACAATAATGAATGAGGATATCATCACCCTCACTCCAACGGATACCATCCATAGCGCTGTCTTGATCATTAGGGAGAAACGAATTCGCCATATACCCATTGTCGATGACAGCTTTCAACTTGTGGGATTAGTCAGCGACCGTGATATTCGGGATGCTGCCCCTTCTATTTTCCGTACCGAAGAATACAAAAATGATTTACAAAAACCATTATCAAGCATCATGAAAACGGAAATAATCACAGGGCACCCGCTTGATTTCGTGGAAGAAATCGGGGCTGTTTTTTGTGATAACAATATCAGCTGCCTTCCAATCGTAAAGGGCAGGAAGTTAGTGGGCATCATAACCGGTACTGATTTACTTCATTCATACGTTGAGTTGACAGGAGTCAATCAGCCCGGTTCCCAAATCGAAATCAGAATCCCGGATAAGGCAGGTTCCCTTCATGATATTGCCCATATTTTCAAAAGGCGCAATACGAATATCCTGAGCACCCTTGTTTATCCTGAAAAAAATGGAACCGATTATAAAATTCTTGTAATTCGTGTACAGACGATGAATCCATTTATGGTGGTGGAGGATTTGAAGAAAGAAGGCTATACCGTTTTATGGCCTAGTCTACCGGGGATTTCACATGAATGATACATCCCTTTTCGTCTATTCGGATGAACTCCTTACCTACAAATTCAACGATGAGCATCCATTCAATCAAAAACGCCTTAAACTCACGCTTGATTTATTAAAAAAACACCATGCCATCAATGATGATCAAATTATCAAGCCCAGAATGGCTACAGATGCAGAATTGGAACTGATCCATGATCACCATTATGTAAACGCTGTCAGATTAGCGGGCCAGGGAAAGCTCCCCCCTGAAAAGGCAGTAAATTATGGACTGGGAACAGAGGATACCCCTATCTTCCCCAATATGCACGAAGCAAGCGCCTTGCTTGTAGGCGGTACCTTGACGGCTGTGGATGCCGTCATGACCGGTCAGTCCCTGCACGCACTTAATCTTGGCGGTGGCCTGCATCACGGTTTCCGCGGGAAAGCCTCGGGCTTTTGCATTTACAATGATAGTTCGGTCGCAATTAAATACCTGCAAAAGAAATATGGGGCGCGTGTCTTGTATGTCGATACCGATGCACATCATGGTGACGGAGTCCAATGGTCATTTTATGATGATCCTGATGTTTGCACCTTATCCATTCATGAAACGGGGCGCTATTTATTTCCCGGCACCGGCACGATTAACGAGCGGGGCCAGGGAAAAGGCTACGGCTATTCATTCAACATCCCGGTCGATGCGTTCACTGAAGATGAATCCTGGCTCGAATGCTATAAGGCTTCCTTTAAAGAAGTCATTGAATACTTCAAACCGGATGTCATATTAACGCAAAACGGAGCCGATTCCCATTATTACGATCCGCTCACCCATTTATCTGCCACCATGAAGATTTTTAGGGAAATACCAAAGTTGGCCCATGAAATGGCCCATAAGTATTGCGAAGGACGGTGGATTGCAGTAGGCGGCGGCGGATATGATATATGGCGCGTCGTACCGAGGGCTTGGGCGAGGGTCTGGCTTGAAATGACGGATAATGACATTTCAGGTCCCCTATCAAAGGAATGGCTCGATAGCTGGCAGCCTGAGTCCCCTGTTCCCCTACCGGCTGAATGGGATGACATGGAAGATATATACGAACCCATTCCGAGAAAGCCTGAAATTACCGAGAAGAATGCCCTGACGCTTGAAAAGGTCCTTTATCCCATCAGGTCTTCCAAGCAAACATCGAAAAGCAATGAACAAAGTAAACCAAAAGATCGTTGAAAAACGATCTTTTTTGTTCGGTCATCATTTGAGAACAAAAAGAGAGTGCCCTCGGGACACTCTCCAAACCAGTTTATTTCGTTGATTGACGGTTTTCAATCCGATGCGGCAGGATCACCTTTTCAAGACCTTCCTCCACTTGTTCTTTATTCATCAACTTTGTAAGAAGCCTCATCGCAACCGCACCAATATCATATAAAGGTTGAACGATCGTCGTGATTTGCGGACGCACCATCAATGTCAATCTCGTATTATCGAAGCTGATCACTTCAAAGTCTTCCGGCACATTATACCCCTTGTCCTGTGCGGCATGGACAATACCAAGCGCCATTTCATCAGCACCGGCGATGAATGCCGTCGGCCTGTCTTCAACTTCCAGGTACTTTTCAAAAGATTCAATTCCTGAATCATATGTATAATCACCTTCAACAATATACCTTTCATCAAATGAAAGACCAGCTTCTTTCAATCCTCGTTTATATCCAGTCAGTTTCATTTCATTAATCAGCGCGGAAGGGTTTCCGCTTACAAAAGCGATATGCTTGTGGCCTTTATCAGCAAAGAAGGTCACTGCGTCAAATGCCGCCGCCTCATAATCAATATTAACAGATGGAACTTGCCCGCTTTCATCTACCGAACCTGCCAGAACGATCGGAACCGGTGAATTCGTAAACTCTTTGACATGCTCATCAGAAATGTTGCCGCCCATGAATACGATGCCATCCACTTGTTTTCCAAGCATCGTATTCAGCAAATGGAATTCCTTATCTATATTCTCATCAGAACTGCTTAGAATGATATTGTATTTATACATGGTCGCTATATCTTCTATGCCCCGTGCCAATTCGGCAAAAAAGATGCTCGAGATATCCGGGATGATGACCCCGACAGTAGTCGTTTTCTTTGAGGCAAGTCCCCTTGCCACTGCATTCGGTCGGTACCCTAACTTTTCAATCACATCGGAAACTTTCTTCCTTGTTGCAGGCTTTACATTTGGATTCCCGTTAACTACGCGGGAAACGGTGGCCATGGAAACATTCGCCTCACGTGCCACATCATAAATGGTTATATTATTCATTCATCCATTCCTCCATTTCTTTCATTTTCCCCATAAAAGACCCGAATTATTTCGAAAAAAAATCTTTTATGCGTTTTTCTCTATAAGGAAGATTATTTTAGGAACGATCTGCCTAACAAAAAACAGTCCTACTCTCTTCTCAGTCAAATATTCAATACCCTATTCAAGTATAAAATTCACATAGATATCACTTTATGTATGACTCAATCTTCCGAACAGTTCTCATTCTTGTTATTTATCATACGATAGTCGAATCTTTCCTGCAATCCAATAGTGCTTATTTCGAAGGTTTTTCTGTAAAAACTAGTATTTTACCATTAAAAAAAGCCCTTGCCAAGTTGGTAAGGGCCGTAAGTAGATAAATTAAGACATTCTTAGCTTAAACAGTTACCCAGTTCAAACGTTTAATTTCATCGTAGAATTCATCAAATTGTTTGAAGTCCATTTGCTGTGCAGAATCCGATAGAGCAACGGAAGGATCCGGATGCACTTCAGCCATAACACCGTCAGCACCGATTGCAAGAGCCGCTTTAGCCGTAGGAAGCAATAGATCGCGACGTCCAGTTGAATGCGTTACATCAACCATGACCGGTAAATGTGTTTCTTGTTTTAAGATCGGTACAGCAGAGATATCAAGTGTATTTCTTGTTGCTTTTTCGTAAGTGCGGATACCGCGTTCACAAAGGATGATGTTGCCATTGCCCTGCGACATGATGTATTCCGCTGCATGAATGAACTCTTCAATCGTTGCAGCAAGTCCGCGTTTTAACAGAACTGGTTTATTTACTGCACCTGCCGCTTTTAGCAAGTCGAAATTCTGCATGTTCCGCGCCCCGATTTGGATGACATCGATATGATCGATCGCCGCTTCAATATCATTGGCACTCACGATTTCACTGATGACAGCCAAGCCGTATTCATCAGCAACGCGTTTAAGTATTTGTAAACCTTCCAAACCAAGCCCTTGGAAGTCATATGGAGATGTACGTGGCTTAAAGGCACCGCCGCGCATCAATTTCAAACCTTTAGCTTTAATGACTTCCGCCACCGCAGCTGTCTGCTCATAAGATTCAACGGCACATGGTCCGAAAACGAAGCTAGGGATCCCGTTACCTACCAATTCACCCTTGATGTCGATGATCGTGTCTTCAGCTTTTTGTTTTCTTGATACAAGAAGCGTCTTCTTCTGATCATCCTTTTGCAGCTCCAAGCCCAATTTAAAGATTTCTTTGAAAATATGTTTAATCGAACCAAGATCAAGCGGTCCTTGATTATTGGCTTCGATAAGATCCAGCATTGTTCTTTCACGGACCGGATCGTAACGGTTTACACCTTGTTTTTCTTTAACGCGACCAATTTCCTGTACAAGTTCAGCACGTTGATTAATAAGATGTAATAACTGAAGGTTCACATCATCCAGTTGATTACGAAGTCCATCAAGCTCTTTGTTGCTCATTACAAATCCATCCCTTCGTTTTTTAAAATAGAAATCGGTTCAGCGGATTCAAACTAAAAAAATCCCATCCGGATCCTCGAACATCCACCCCGATTGTTTTATCAATGAAAAATTTAGAATATTTCATGTATGATTAAATCAATTATAAATGAAGTGTCCATAAATGTCACTATATTTTTCTTTAATAATTAAACGCTTTTAAGCATTAAAGTTATAAATACTTAAAACTAGGTGCCGCTCATGCCAGAAAAACGATTACACAGAATATTGAAACACAATCCGTTGTAGGAATTATATTGGAAATAGAACAGGAAAGCTATCATTTAATTGATCATTTTTCACAAGAACATAGAAAAGTTTAAATTTTCTGCCACTCGTCCGAAGCCGAGAAATGTTTAAAGAGTCTTTACGGAAGGGCCTTCCTAGAAAAGGTTTCCCCAGGATTAACAACCTTAGGCCCGCCAATCAATGGAATAATAAAAGGCCGGACCCCTTACCAAAGGGATCCGGCCTTCCATTCATTCTGTAATGGCCTTGCTCAATGAATCATATGTAATCCGCCAATGAGATTCATTCCACACAGGTTTTCCACCTTTAAAAAGGATGGCCTGAGGTGATTGATGTTTGACATCAAAGGTTTCTGCCACATAATTGGATAGTGGACGAGCTTCCTGGACGGCCAAATAGGCCGTTTTAAGCTGTTCGTTCCCTAAGATGTACCTCTCATATTGTTCAAATGCTTCAGCGCTGACAGGGCATGTTACGCTATGCTTGAAAAGCAGGAATGTATCCTCTTTTAGAAGCTCATTGAATTGTTCTTCTGTTTCGATTTTGCTCATGACCATATAGCAGTCTCCTTTCCTTGTCATATAAATTTTACCATCAAAAAGGCGATGAAGCCATCGAAGCACTTCACCGCCTTATTCTTCGTCCCTTAATGACTCTTCATTCCCATTAAAGGAATCCAGGGAGTTTAATTCTTTAGTTTACTTTCCGTTTCATCGAATGCCTTTTTCGCTTCATCAAGTTTTAATTTTGCCGCATTCTTGTTTCCGCTTGTAGGATCTGCAGGATTATTTTCCGAATCATTGCTGTTAGCAAAGTTCGTTTCGACGGATACGATAGGTGCATCGGTAGTTCCGGTTACATCAATATCCTTATTGCTTGAATTGGTTGTATCATCAGCAGCGTCGCCGTTTTCTTTTCCTGTTTTCAGGCTCTTCACTTTGTTGACGATATTCGAAGATTTATTGGAAACGATTTCCGTGACGGAGTTTGTTTTTTCCTTTGCAGTATCAGCAAGGACTGTACCTTTTTCCATCGCCGTTTGTCTTAATCTTTCTGTTTTCTCGGAAATGTTTCTAGCTTGTTCGTTGAAGTCATTCCTTAATTCCTTGCCTGTTTTCGGAGCCATGAACAAAGCAGTAGCCGCTCCGATCATCCCGCCGATCAAGGCGCCAATCATAAAGTCCTTAGAATTGATCGAGTCGCGTTCGTCCTCATATGATTTCTGATAGTCCTTTGTCGGAAATTCTTTTTGAGTCATAATACATTCCCCTTTCAATTTTCGATTCATTTTTATTTAACTAGATTTTATGATCTAGAACGTAAAAACCTTTTTTTAGGTAAGTTATCTGTCTCCAGCGCTTCCCTTTCTAACTCTGCCCTTTCAGTCGGGGTCGGGGCTGCCTGTTTGCTTCTGGACTTCCATTTGTCCCTGATCTCCATGGCTACATTGCTCCATTGTACAATTTGTGAGATTCTTTCTTGATTATTATCAATCTCAGCCTGCACTTTATGGGAAACCTTTTGGATGGAAGAATTAAAGCTGGAGATGGATGTACCTACATCCTTCACCGCATCCACCACCGTGTTCAGGTTTTCTGACTTTTGCTGCAAATCTTCAGCCAACGTATTCGTTTTATGTAATAACTGAGTAGTTTCGAGCGTTATGCCCTGCATTTGGCTCTCTAGTCCTGTCAGCGTCCGGGCCACACTGTCCAGGGTAGTTTGAAGTGATGTCAGTACCTTCGTTAGAAAAATAACGAGTACCAAAAAAGCTATCGCTGCAACAGCAGCACTTACGTATAAAATAATCTCCATTGGAACACCTCCGAAAAAAATCGACTTATTTAATAGCTGTTAGATATTAATTACCCCTTCCCTATCATTATAAACTTATTTATTTTTTCAATATACCCTATCAAACCCTAATCTGGAAATATTGTTGTCTGCATCCAGTTCCTCCGTGAAATTCACGGGTGACACTTATGGCTGGAAATCGGGTATGATAGAAAAGATAAGTCGAATTTAAACAATGGAGGTATTTTTTATGAAAGATCCCAGAATTGGTACATTGGCCAAAAACTTAATCAATTATTCCGTGAAGCTTCAAAAAGGTGAAAAAATCTTGATCGAAAACTTTGGATTGCAGCGTGAACTTGTTAACGCACTTGTGAATGAAGCCTATGCAGCAGGTGGTTACCCATTCGTCCTGTTAAAGGATCACCAAGTCGATCGTGCCTTGCTGATGGGTGCCAAAGAAGAACAGTACAAGATGATGGGTGAGTTTGAAGCCAACGTAATGAAGCAGATGGATGCTTATATCGGGCTTCGTGCCGGGGATAATATCAATGAACAATCCGATGTCCCTTCAGAGAAGATGGCGATTCATGGACAGACAGTCGGTAAAGTACATAGAAATATCCGCGTGCCAAAAACAAAATGGGTCGTACTTCGCTACCCGACAAATTCCATGGCCCAATTAGCCAAAATGAGCACAGAAGCATTCGAAGACTTTTATTTCGAAGTCTGCAACCTCGACTATGGCAAAATGAGCGCAGCAATGGACAACCTTGTTGAATTGATGGATAAAACGGATAAGGTCCGCTTAACTGGGCCCGGTACGGATCTAACCTTCTCCATCAAAGACATTAAAGCCATCAAATGTGCGGGTGAGCTGAACATTCCTGACGGTGAAGTATATACGGCTCCAGTTAAAGATTCCATCAATGGAGTGATTTCGTATAATACTCCTTCCCCATATCAGGGTTTTACTTTTGAAAACGTGAAGTTGACATTCAAGGATGGAAAAATCGTTGAAGCGGTTGCGAATGATACGGAACGCATCAACAAAATTTTTGATACTGATGAAGGCGCACGATATGTCGGTGAATTTGCAATTGGTGTAAATCCTTATATTCTACACCCGATGCAAGATATCCTCTTTGATGAAAAAATTGATGGAAGTTTTCATTTCACTCCAGGACAATGCTATGATGATGCCTTTAACGGAAACCATTCAGACATTCACTGGGACCTGGTCAATATCCAGCGGCCTGAATATGGCGGCGGGGAAATCCATTTTGATGACGTCTTGATACGTAAGGACGGACGCTTCGTTTTACCGGAACTGGAAAATTTAAATCCGGAAAATTTAAAATAACCCAATAAAAAAACGACCGATCCGCTATAACGGATGGTCGTTTTTTTTTATTTTACCTGCAGTGAATGCTCATAGGCTGCTTGGAATTTTTGAATGTCCCCCGCACCCATGAATAACACGACACTGTTATCATGGTTTTGCAATATAGATGTTGTGTTCTCCGTAATCAGTTCGGCACCTGGAATCTTATCTTGAAGGTCTTCAATCGATAACTTTCCTTGATGTTCACGAGCAGATCCAAAAATTTCACATAAGTATACTTTGTCGGCCAAATTCAAGCTGTCGGCGAATTCATCCAGGAATGCCTGCGTTCTCGAGAAAGTATGCGGCTGGAATACAGCAACAACTTCACGCTCTGGATATTTCTGACGCGCCGAGTCCACAGTTGCAGAGATCTCGGTCGGATGGTGTGCATAATCATCAATGATGATCTGACTTCCGATTTCCTTTTCGGAGAACCGGCGTTTAACTCCGCCAAAAGTCCGCAATTGGGCTTTCACAGCTTCCGTATCCAAGTTTTCATATTTACAAAGTGCAATGACACCAAGTGCATTCAACACATTATGCTTTCCAAAAGTAGGAATAGTGAATGTATCATAGTAATTGTTCCTTACATGCACATCAAAAGTCGTGCCATCCGGAGTGACGGAAACATTTTTCGCTTGAAAATCATTTCCTTCTGCAAATCCGTAAAAAATAACCGGTACTTTCGCCTGAATATGTGGTAAATGCTCATCATCCCCGCACGCAATGATGCCTTTGTTGACTTGAAGGGCCATCGTTTGGAAAGCCTCGAACACGTCTTCGACATTGGCGTAATAATCAGGATGATCAAAATCGATATTCGTCATGATTGCATAATCCGGATAATAGGAAAGGAAATGACGGCGATATTCACATGCTTCGAATACGAAGTAATCAGAATTCACGATTCCTTTACCCGTTCCATCCCCAATCAGGAAGGATGTTGGTTTAGCGCCCCCCATTACATGGGCAAGTAAGCCGGTCGTCGATGTTTTACCATGCGCTCCCGTAACCGCCACGCTGATGAAGTTTTTCATGAAATCACCTAGGAAACGGTGATAACGGATAATCGGCAAATCAAGTTCTTTTGCCTTCAAGATTTCCGGATGACTATCCGGAAACGCATTTCCTGCAATGATGGTCATTCCAGGTTGAATATTTTCCTCGTTGAAAGGAAGGATTTTAATCCCGGCTTTTTCTAATGCCAATTGTGTAAAAAATTCTTTTTCGTAATCGGAACCCTGCACTTCAATATTCATATCATGCAGTATTTGTGCAAGAGCACTCATACCCGACCCTTTAATTCCCACAAAATGGTAAGCAGTCATAAAGCGAACCTCCACCAATCGTCTACCTGTATGACAGTATATGACGTCATCTTTTATTTGTTTTTCCATTACGAGACTTGTTAGTAACGCAATTTCTTCATAGGTTTTCGAACTTTTATTTTCAGTCATTCATCAACAAAAAACTATTATATCACTTTTTTATTCATTCATCCATGTCAGGGGGATGCCAATTTATCAAATCATTGGCTTTTCCCTCAATTAAGGTGATAAAAAAGGGTTTTCACCCTTTCACATTATATACAATTTCCTTTTATAAGGTTCTCTTAATTAACATGTAAAAATTCCAGCTCTTCTTGCGTAATCAATACATCCCTGGGCCTTGAGCCCCTGGATTCGGAAACGACCCCCTGTTGCTCCATCATTTCTATTAGACGCGATGCACGGTTATATCCGACACGGAAACGCCGTTGGACGCTCGATGCAGATGCTGCCTGCTGGCTCACGACAAATTCACATGCCTCGAAAAACAGTTCATCCGCTTCTTCCGTGACCTGGGCCCTGTTCAGCAAGTCTTCCTGTTCAAACAGGTATTTCGGCTGCTGCTCCCGTTTAACATGGTTGACCACTTGATCAATCTCTTCATCACTCACGAAAGTCCCTTGCAGGCGCACCGTTTTTGAAGAGCCGTTTTCAGCGAATAACATATCTCCTCTTCCCAAAAGTTTTTCTGCACCGCCGCTATCGATGATTGTACGGGAGTCCACTTGTGAAGAAACCGAAAAAGCAATCCTTGTCGGGATATTTGCCTTGATCAATCCAGTTATGACATCGACTGAAGGTCTTTGAGTGGCTACAATCAAATGGATGCCGCAGGCACGTGCCTTTTGAGCAATCCGGCAAATCGCTTCCTCTACATCAGCCGGGGACATCATCATTAGATCCGCAAGCTCATCGATGATCACCAGGATATAAGGCAGCTTGCTTGAATATTGACCGGCTTTTTCCGCTTGTTCATTAAAGCGGGTGATATCACGTACACCGGCATGTACAAACAATTCATAACGCCGTTCCATCTCCTCTACAGCCCATTTCAACGCAGCCGTAGCGGCTTTTACATCGGTTATGACTGGACTGACCAAATGCGGGATCCGGTTATATGGGGCGAGCTCGACCATTTTCGGATCGATCAACAGTAATTTCAGCTCCTGCGGCGTCGCTTTATACAGCAAGCTGACCAGCATGGTGTTGATACAGACACTTTTCCCCGATCCCGTTTGCCCGGCTATCAAACCATGCGGCATCTTTCTCAAATCCGTGATGATCGGCTGACCGGATATATCGAGGCCTAAAGCCACGGCAAGCGGTGATTCATGCTCTTGAAACTCAGTACTTTCCAAAACCTCACGCAAAAATACCGGTTTGCTTTTCCTGTTCGGAATCTCGATGCCGATTGTATGTTTACCCGGAATGGGCGCTTCCATCCTCATATCCTGGGCAGCAAGGCTTAATTTGATGTCATCCATCAGGTTCGTCACTTTATTCACCTTCACTCCCGGCTCCGGATGCACCTCGAAACGAGTGACTGCCGGTCCTTGGGTGACATTGACGACCTTTGCACGGACATTGAAATTTTTCAATGTCTGATCAAGTAATACAGTCTGTTCCCCGAGCCACTCATCATCATGCACAGCATAAGTGGGAGGTGTCAGCAATTCGATATTCGGAAACACATAGTATGGATTATCATCCGCTTCCACGGAACCAAAAACTTCAAGGCCATTGCCCTGGCCACTTTCCGCTGTCTCTGTTAAAACTGCCTCTTGATACCCATCTCCAGAAATGGGGGATTCCTGTACTAGAAGGGGCTTAGGATCGGAACCAATAATAGATTCAACTGTATTTTCAGGCTCGCCGGCGGTTTCGGTGTCCATAAAGGCAGGTGCAATGTCCCGAGTCTCCTCTTTCGGCATAACTCTGCCTGCCTCCGGTTTCCGTTCGGGAATGGCGGATGGTTCCGCTTGTCCCTCCTCCGATTGGGCAGCATCATCCATTGCTCGTTTATCAGATGAGACTACTGCCCTTTCCGGATTAAGGCTTTTTTTTTCCGGCATCATTTTATTCATGAAGCCATTTTTTTCCCGATCTTGCTTAAGCATCATCACATTAAATGGAATATGTTTTTTCGGACTTTTAGGCTGCATTTCAGGTATTGCCTCAGATGAGTCACTTTCAGGCATTGTTCCTTGACTTACGGATGGTTGATTTAATTGTACAGCAGCCTCCCCATGAACGGATATCGCTTCAGGCCGTGTGTCGTCCGCCTGTTCCATGATGGATACGGCGACTTCGCGTCCAAAATCAACTTGGTCCTGTTCAATAGCCTCTATTTCTACCTCAGGCTCAATTATGTTAGGCTCGCTTACCGTTTCTTCTGGCAATGACTCAATGGAATTTCTACGAAAGAAAGCGGGTATCTCCGTATCTTCCCTTTTTTTTTCCGCTTGTTCCGGTATAAGAACGGCGGGTTCTGCCGTCATTTCCTCATGTGACGCATCTTTTGAGATTTCAGGGATCGATACCGGAATCTCGATAGCGGGTACTTCTTTTTTAAAGATGGGCATTTTGCTTTCCAATTCATATTCGACAATTTCTTCAGAAGGGACTATTTTTTTTTCCGGACGACGGAACCCGTAAATGGGTGATGGGATTTCCGTTGGGCGGAATGGAGTATTTGACGGGACTATTTTTGAATTTTCCTCCCGGTCAATGCTTCTCCGTTTTGGTTCAGGATCCCTTACAGGCCTTCTCGTTGTTTCTTTAGTCACATTTTTCCCCTGTTTGGGTTCGTTGTCTTCCCTATTTCTTTCCCTAGGTTTTCTTTTATTCTGCTCCCGGTCTGGAATGAGCGGAAACTTGAACTGGCCTTTTGGATATTGAAACAGGATTTTCGTATCCGGGTCTGGTGTCTGGGACATTTTTTCCACTTTTTGATTGTAAACCTTTATTTCTTCTTTCTTTGACTTCGTAAGCTTCGAAAAATCCATTTTCCTCAATGTCTCTTCATCAAGCGGTTCATCTATAATAATCTCTTCGATTTCAATAATTTCCTCTGCTTGGAACCATTTTTTCATCTTATTTAGCCATTTCAAAACTATCACTCTTTCTACATCTGTAGTTATGTAACTAATTCTACCAGTTATTTTAAAAATATCGAGAAAATTTAAGCTAAATTAGGATTAGTATCTACTTTTTTATCGCATTCTTGCTACCTTAACGTATTTCGCAGAACTCCTACCCTATTAAACCCCTTCTACAATGGGTTTAAACCTATCATCACGAAATAACATTAGCCCCTAGTCTACTATTTAAATAAAACACAGCTGTTAAATCGCGTTTACAAAGAGATTAAGTTTTCATGCTGACTTGAAAACAGACTGGCCAATTCATTGCATCATCCTTCATGAAACCTCCGGCAGAATCCTATTGCCTGTCGCAACCCATAAAACACCGTTCGTTTATACCGAACGGTGTTTTGTGGGTTTCTCCGTTTTTTTTGCAAACGAAGACCAAAGGACTAGTTCCATTCATAAAAACGGCAAACAACCTGGGCCACTGATTTGGAAGCGATCAAAAGGGCATCTTCATCAATGTCGAATGTAGGATGGTGATTGAAATATGCCTTCTCCACCCCTTTCGGTTTACAGCCAATGTAAAAGAAGCAGCCTGGTATCTTTTCTGCATAATACGAAAAATCTTCTGAACCTGAAAAAACCGGAAATTCGACTACCTTCTTAATTTCTTTGTCATTCATGCTTTCCAGGCTATTTTTCACGAATTCAGTCAGTTCAGGGTCATTGTATAGCGGAGGATAATCGGGCACATATGTAAGTTCGCACTGAACATCGAATGTTTTATCCATTTTTTTCAAAATATTTCAATTATATTATCACCGATTAAAAAATAAATATCAACTACAAGAGAGTTATAAACTCTATCAAACTTTAAAAGGACCGCTGCCAGATGCTGACACGGTCCTTTTGTGATTCCCTATATTATTGTTCACGCTTTTTGTTTTTACCCATAATGAAGATGGGCTCCAACTCATTTTCTTCGTAAAGGAATGATAGAGCCGTAATCGGAACATGACCGCTGGCAAAGAAGCTCATCGCCATTTGCGCCAGAATATCATAGCCCGTATCATTCTTCACATCGGCAATGATGATGACATCCTGATGGGGAATGGCCACAGCCATGGTTCCCTCGACCTTGTCCTTCATTTCCCGAAGCCATGATTCATTCAGGATCCTGCTGGCATCATATCCATCATTCGTGTTCAAAAAATAAAATGCATTACCTGCAACGATATCCGACTTCATTTCAGTGGAGAGCGAACGGACATTAAATAGGGCAATTTCACGGATCCTGTCACCCTGCCAGTTTTCCCGTTGAATCATCTTTTCATCTATAAGACGGTAGGTTTTACCTAAATCAAGGGCATAAAAAATCCGGGTTTCAGCTGTATGCTCATCGAATAAAAACGGATTTCCGTCTTCCGATTCCATTGGAAAGGAGGTCGAGCGGATGACTGGGAAAATGAATTTCTCCTTGCCTTCCATGCTGTGTTCTCCCCCCATCACATTCAGGGCCTCTTCCACGTAATAAATAATTTCATCGATGGCCTTTTCCTGTACGTTTTCATAGTTAGCAAGTACAGGAGGCAACTCGATGGTGATCCCTTTCCCGGTCTTCACATTTTCCACCCGTAACGTATCTTGCTTGCTATCGAATTTGAATGTCCGACCCTCATCTTTTAAACGTTCCTTCAAAATATTTTTCAGCTTCGTGCTGTCCATTTTCATGACTGACCCTCCTCTTCATTGAAAAATCCCCAGCGAGAAGGGGATTTTGATTATAGTGATTGAATGAATTCCTCAATTTGTTCTTGCGTTTTGCGATCCTTGCTCACGAATCTGCCTAGCTCTTTACCATTATCATAGGCGATGAAACTTGGTATACCGAATACATCATTAGCCGCACACACATCGATGAATTCATCACGGTCCACATAAATGAATGTAAAATCAGGAAATTTCGTTTCTATCTCCGGCATTATCGGTTCGATTACACGGCAATCTCCACACCATGTAGCGGAAAAAAGAAAGATATGTTTGCCTTCATTTTTCAATGCATCATATTGCTCGACGGTTTGTAATTTTTCCATTTGTATATTCCTCCTGCTCTAAATGACACCTTAATTTTTTATAATCCCATCATACCAGACTCTCCCCGAATCAACCATTAATACGGATCGGTTGAAAGGCAGGGGTCAGCTTATCTCTGGGGCACGGATGAAACGATTTCCATCATTTGTTTTGCATCGGTTTTTAATTGGTCTTTATCCGTTTCCGTTGTCAGTTTCACCCCGCCGATCCCCACTGCAAGCTCATACTTTTCTTTCGGTATTTCTTTAATTGAAATAAAGCCGAATTTATCATCAGTTTGAAAAGAATGCAGCACTTCAAATTGATCCTCTTGTTCCTTAATCGCCAAATATAACACGGAACTGTCTTCTTTTTCATTTGGATTGACAAATAATATATAAATCTGATCACCTTTTTGTAAAATCAAGTTATTATCATGTTCTTCCACTACTTTAAAATCCTTGGGCAGATGGACCTGAATTAGCCCTGCCTCTTGATTGGGCTGTTTTTCATCGTCACGAAAAGCCACTTCAGCAGCCTTCATTGCCTTTTCGGTTTGTCTCTCGATCCCTGAGCAGCCTACGATCAAACTGCTTATCAACAGGATAACAAGGAAATTCTTATTCGATATAGCCATCGTCATTCCTCCAGCCGTCTCTTTTACTATCTTATGGATAATATTATCCTTATTTATGGAATTCATCCATTTTCTAAAAAACATGGTACAATGAAAGCAATTTTAATATCGAGGAGGAAAACAATGAAGTTAACCGTTTATCTTGCTGGGGAAATCCATTCAAATTGGAGAAGTGAGTTGAGAGATAAGGCCGCTGCACTGAAGCTTCCATTAGAATTCGTCGGCCCGATGGAAAATCATGAACGCTCCGATAATATCGGTGAAGATGTCCTCGGGGAACAGCCGAATCCTATCCTGAAGGATGCAGCCGCTTCCCAAATCAATAATTTGCGGACAGGTCTTTTGATGAAAAAAGCCGATCTTGTCGTCGCTCTGTTTGGCGAGAAATATAAGCAGTGGAATACTGCCATGGATGCAAGCACCGCCATTTCCCTGGGAAAACCGCTTATTTTGATTCGCCCGGAAACCCATCACCATGCCTTAAAGGAATTATCGGAAAAGGCGAGTGTCACGGTCGAATCCGTAAACCAAGCCATGAAGGTGCTTTCCTATATTTTTGAAGACGGGCTGTAAATCTCCCTGCCCTTAACCAGCACAAAAATGAAGGGCTGATCATTCATATTTACAAATAAAAAAGCTTGCAGGGGCAAATTAGATGCCTAACCCCCTGCAAGCGAATAACGAATGATTTTGATGGTTGAATACTATCCCTTTTTAATCGGAATCCAAATTTCGGAGTAATAGTCAGGGTTTGAAGCATCCGCATTGTCGTATACTTCCAATTCAGGAGTTCCGGCATGTTCATGACCGCTCGTAGGGAACCATTCGGAAAAAATCCGCTTCCAAGCTTGTTGCATGCTATCAGGCATAGGTCCGTGAACTTCAAATACAACCCACTTGGAAGCCGGTATCGTAAGGGTCGAAAACTCTTCAGGCACTTTCCCGGCATACTCTGCACCTATCCAATAATCCATCGTTTCACTTTTTTCCACATTACGCTTATCGACACATACACCAAGCAAACCATTTATTTGGCCATTGTTCAACTTCGCTAACCTATCTCCTGTTCCATTCGAATTGACTTTCTCCCACAACTTTGGAATCCCAATCAAATTCTCTTCATTAACCAAGGAAAACTCTTGCTTGATTCCTATCAATTGAAAGGAATCCCTTTCAAGGATATTGTATTTCATCGGTTTTGCCCCTTTCAGAATGACCTGTATCATCAGGCGATCATAGAATTTCAGCTTCCCCATATACTTTCGCGCTTCGCTTGGAGATACCCCATGCTGCCTTCGAAAAGCTTTTGAGAAGGCCTCGGGGGTGTCATAGCCGTATTTGTAGGCTAAATCAATGACCTTGCCATTTGTGGATGATATCTCCTGGGCAGCTAAAGTCAGTCTTCGGCGCCGGATATATTCACCAATGGAAATATCCGTTAAAATGGTGAAGGTCCGTTGAAAATGAAAAGCCGAAGCATTCGCCTGCCTGGAAATGCTCTCGATCGTAAGGTCCTCCAATAAGTGCTCTTCGATATAGTCGATGGCCTTTTGGATTGACTCTGCCCACCCCATATTCGCTCACCCCTTGTCACTATAGTACCAAGACCGCTCAATAAAACCCTGTCTTATTCTGCTCAGTTTTGGCAGAGTTCGTTTCCATTCAAAGACGCCTTTCCATGACAGTGATTCATAAATCGTGCTTTCTCATTTTCAGCTTATATTCGTGTTGACCGGCTAGCATCCTCATGATATGAAGGAACATTTCTCCCCTCGTGATTCGCTCATTTGTAAATACGCCGATCGCCCCTTCCTTTTTGCTAATATTCTCTTGCTTTGTGAAGGCGTCCATCACCGGTCCCAACTCTTCACCGTCCAGCACCTTCCCGGCAACGATTCCCGGAACCGGGATTCTCGCTCCGGCAGCTACAAAAACCTCACCGCCCCTCGTGGCCATTGCACCCCAATTACACAGAAACAGGGCTTGTCCCATTTTCACGACACCGCCTTCAAGTCCGATACCCATATCGGCATCACTGTGAATCAAGCAATTCCGGGCACGTGTCATGGCCCCCTCCATCGTTTCCTCATCTGAAAAAGGCTGTTCCGGAACCCCGCTCTCCACTTGAAGCGAAATGATTTCAGCATCTTCATATACACCAAGCACGGCACTTACTTTCGCTGGATTCTTACTGCCTACTGCTATTTTCAATATAATTACCTTCCTTCTATGTAAAAAAAGCTGATGGAAAAGGATACATGACTGCATCCCTTTCCATTTCAGCTTTCTCCATCAAGCGTTTTTTATCAAGGTTTCGAATGTCGTTTTATCACAGGAACGAACCAATTTCCCTATCAGTTCACGGGCAGCGGCATAATCATCAATATGAATCATGGATGCATGTGTATGAATATAGCGGGAACAAATGCCAATCACCCCGCTTGGAATGCCTTCGTTTGCAATATGGACTCGCCCTGCATCCGTGCCGCCCTGGGAAACGAAATATTGATACGGAATCTCATTCGATTCGGCCGTATCAAGGATGAATTCCCTCATGCCGCGATGCGTAACCATCGAACGATCAAAAATGCGGAGCAGTGCCCCTTTTCCCAACTGGCCAAATTCACTTTTACTGCCGGACATATCGTTCGCCGGACTTGCATCCAAAGCAAAGAAAAGATCCGGTTTGATCATATGAGCTGCAGTTTGCGCACCCCGTAATCCCACTTCCTCCTGGACGGTTGCCCCGGAATATAAGACATTCGGCAGCGTTTCACCTTTTAAATCTTTTAACAATTCAATCGCAAGTCCGCAGCCATAACGATTATCCCACGCTTTTGCGAGGATTTTCTTCTCATTGGCCATCGGCGTGAATGGACAAATCGGTACAATCTGCTGACCGGGCTTAATACCGATTCTCTTCACATCTTCCCTATCATCCGCCCCAATATCAATCAGCATATTTTTGATATCCATTGGTTTTGAGCGTTGCGACTCATCAAGCAAATGGGGCGGAATCGAACCGATGACACCAATGACCGGACCGTTATCGGTTATGATCTCGACTCTTTGGGCCAAAAGCACTTGGCTCCACCAGCCTCCTAGGGTCTGAAAGCGAATCATTCCATTTTCTGTTACGGATGTGACCATGAATCCCACTTCATCCATGTGCCCGGCAACCAGGACGGTCGGCCCATCCTCATTGCCTCTTTTTACGCCAAATATTCCGCCGAGGCGATCTTGGACGATTTCGTCCGAATACTTTTGCAACTCACTCTTCATGAAACTCCGAACTGCATGTTCATTTCCCGAGGCTCCCGGTAATTCCGTCAATGTTTTAAAAAGCTCCAAAGTCTCATGATTCATTTTTCTACCCCTAACTATGTATTGTTTCTTTCTATTTTACAAAACTTAGCATCATGTTACACTAGAAAGTTCTAATTTATCAGTTTATGGGTAAAATTTCAAATTATTAGTCAAATAAAGCGTTCTTCTGTATACTAGAAGAAGTGATTTTATAAAATGCAATGGAGGAGAAATCAATGAATTGGAAAACGTTTTTACTAGGTACTGCAGCCGGGTTTGCTGCTGGCTATGCAGCAAAACAATTATTGGATCAATCAAGTAAACCTTCTCCCGATAAAGTCTTGGCCCAAGTGAAGGAAACAGTCAAAAAGGACGGAAATATATATGGCTCATGGATCTTGATGAAGCCGGAGAACTATACAAAAAACGATTTGGACTATGAAGTGTACAAAGGCGGGATCACCAGAAATACAGAAGGGAAACGCGAGCAATTCGAATTTGTTGCAGATGCTTCGACAGGAACGATATTGGAGCTTAATGCTCAAAATGATTGAAACAAAAAAAGGAGGGCTGTCAGATGACGTCCTCCTTTTGCTTTCCTTTTAACGCTTCCGTTTCAATTCGGCTAGTATCTCCTTACCCGTTGCATCCCATTTGATGGCACAGTATTGGGCATCATGGTAAAAGCTATACCAGGAACCATTTTCCAGTCCGGATTTCATCCACTTTTCCTTCGCCTCGATGGAAGTCATGGGATAATCATCATAAGCGAGGACCCAGAGGACATTCGCATGCGCGTGCGTCGGCATGATATCTGCCATGTGGATCAATCTATCCCCGCCATCTTCTATGATGATGATCGCATGTCCATCACTATGCCCCCCGGTATGGATCATTTTAATGCCGGCCGCAATTTCCTGTTCCACTTCAAAAGGACGTACAAGAGAAGCGACAGCCTCCCAGTTTTCTGACCAATATGTACTTTTTGAACGAATATTCGGGTTTTTCATTTCCGCCCATTCCGTTTTGGTCGTAATGATTTCTGCACGCTCGAAAACAGGCACCCAAGTTTCACCTTCACGTTTCGTCAACCCGCAGGCATGATCGAAATGCAGATGGGTCATTAAAATGTAATCGATATCATTTGGCTGAATCCCAAGTCTGCCAAGATCTTCGACAAGATTGGATTCCTCCGTCACCCCAAAATTCCGTTTCTGCTTGTCATTCATCTTTCCATTGCCAATGCCGGAATCTATAAGCATATTCAATCCATTAGCCTGGACCAAAATCGGATCCGTACGTAACTCGATTTGGTTATTTTCGTTAACGGGATACTTCTTGGACCAAAGCGGTTTCGGTACAACACCGAACATCGCACCGCCATCCAAGTGTGTCACACCGCCATTTAACCATGTTAATTTTATTTCCCCTATTTGCATCGTTTCCATTTTACCCCTCCTCTGCCTTTAGTTTAACACCCGCTTCCATATATTGAAATTGATAACAATCAAGTCATCCCCGTCAATCATAAACAAACAAAAAAACCAGATGCTGTGCACCTGGTTTCTGATCGTTGATTATTGGAACATTGCTTCCAATCGGTATATCCGATTGCCTTTACTCGAGAACTTTTCTTCATATTCAGTCATGATGTTGCCTTCAAAACTGCTGTTATGCAAATCAAGGCTTACAAATTTCAAGAGCATGCCGTATTCGGAAATACTTTTCAAGGAAGATTCGAATAACCCTTGATTATCCGTCTTGAAGTGAATCTCGCCTTTGTCTGGCAGGATGCCTTCATATACTTCGAGGAAGGTCTTATATGTTAACCGGCGTTTTGCATGACGTGATTTCGGCCATGGATCAGAGAAATTCAAGTAGACGCGATCCACGTCACCTTTTGCAAAATAGTCCCCTAAGTTCGCTGCGTCAACATTCAACAGCTTTAAATTTGGAACATCCGCTTCAATCAGCAAGTCCAATGCAGCGACAATGACGCTTCCATATACTTCAATTCCAATGAAATTCACATCAGGATGGGCCTTTGCCATTTCTGTGATGAAACGGCCTTTTCCCGTACCCACTTCAATATATAACGGATTATCGTTTCCGAAAACTTCATGCCATTTACCTTTATGGCTCACTGGCTGCTGAATTACATATTGTGGAAAATCATTCAAACGGTCTTCAGCCCAAGGTTTATTTCTTAAACGCATGATGACACCCCTATTTATAATATAATCGTTCAAACCATAACACGAGTGTATGGATTCCTGCAAGTTGATTTTTTTAGGAAACACCCACTGGTCAAATAAAAAAACTGCCGGCCATCCAGGCGACAGTCACTGTAGTTTTCATGTATAAAACTTTCAGCAAAACACACCATAAATAAGTGAAGGGCAGGCGGGCACCACCTGGGAATCCCTTGAATCCATGTTTAAGAAAGGAGAGGCATTATATGCCGCTTTCCCATGAACACCAAATGTCACTATTGAAAGATATATTGACCAACCATCAAACAGACTGCTGCGGATCCGTTTCTGAATGTGAACAGGTTGAAAGGCTCGTCAAATCCTTAATGATCAATATGGAAATTGACAGCAATGTGAAAACGATACTGACGGAGATTTACGAATACAGTCAGACGGGCATCGGTACCGCCGATTTAGATGCACATATTTCAACCCACCAGAACGACCTGTCCCAGTGGGTGGATGATATAGATCAATTCTGATCAGCTGACCATCAATAAAGCTTCCAGTTTTTGCAGTAATTCATTTCTTTCCTCGTACCGCTTCCTGCGATGATGCCATTGGATGGAAAGCACAAGTTGTGAAACCGTGTGCCATTTCATCCTCATCTCCAGGCCTGCGTCAAGCTTCTTGCCGTAACGGGCAAGCCATTGATTCCATTCTTCCCTCGGGACATATGAATAAAGGAGTATGCCGAGGTCAATGGCCGGATCGCCTATGACCGCTCCGTCCCAATCAATCAGGAACAATCCGTCCGTTTCTGTCATGAGCCAATTATTGTGGTTCACATCACAATGACAGACGACTTTTTCGTCGCATTCAATCAACAGGAGATTGTTCTGTAAAAAATGGATGGCCTGTTTGATAATCGGAATGTCCGTAACATCCGAAGATAACCCGGTTTCTATGTCTGTAAGTATACTTTCAGGTCGTAAAGGGGATTTCCCAAGCCTTTTGAGCATGCTTAACAAAGGATCGGATTGATGAATTTTTTGAAGCAGCTTTGCGACTCTTATATTGTTCATTTCCTGCTGAGATAGCTCCCTGCCTTCCATCCAATGCTGGGCCGTAATTACATCCCCATTTTCCAGACGTTTTGTCCACATTAACTTTGGAACAATGCCCTCAGCTGAAAGAACAGCTAAAAATGGCGATGAATTTCGTTTAAGGAAGAGTTTCTGCCCCTCTTTCTCGGCAATAAAGGCTTCTCCCGTAGCTCCTCCAGCAGGGGATATATCCCACTCCTGACCTAATAAATGTTCCAACTGGTTCACCTTCGATTTCCTCGCTTAATCATACAAATGTGGGTACGTTCACCTAGTGTATGTATTACCACTACTTTGAGTCCATGTTTTATAAAAAATCGCCTGCTGGCGAAGCTGCATATATACTTGCATCGGGATGATACCCGCAATTAAAAACATCCTCATTTTAGAGAAATAAAAAAATAGCTATTGAGCAATTAAACAATAGCCATAAATTAAATTTTAGTTGAAAAACGGTTTCTTCGTCAAGTACTATAAAACGATTATACGCATAAAACAAAAACAAATAAATCATTTCATATTTTTGTATCGGTTATCAGCCTGTAACATGACGCGCAATTTCTCTTTCAGAACCACTGCAGCTACTTCGTTCCTACCAACAATTTCCCCATCAGACTGGATTTTCACTGACCCTTCATTCTTCATTTTTATCTTTTTACCGGAAAAAGAATCAACATTTTTAATGTTCAGGTGACCGCCCCATAAAACGGTGATGAAGACGGTCAATAATTTCAACAAAGGAATATCATGGACCGCAATCACGTTCAAACTGCCATCATCCACCTTCGACATCGGTGAAATTTTCATCCCGCCGCCAAAATAGGACTGGTTCGCAATAACGATGAACCAAACCTTTTTCAAAAAATGCCGGTCACCATCAATGATCAATTCCATGCAGCCGGGCTTGTAAGTCACTATCTTTTTTATAAAAATGAGCAGATAAATTAATTTACCCGCTCTGATAAAATTAAACCATTTTTTCAGAGGGGAACGGTCCGCTTCATCGGAAATTTCAGCATCAATGCCCATTCCCAGGCTGTTCACGAAATACCCCATCTTGCCATTCGTCTCGAACTGTCCAATATCAATGGCACTAAAGGCATTCTCCTGAAATAAAGAAAGTGCTTCTTCCACACTCTCGGTTTTTTGAATGCCCCTTACATAATCATTGCCGGATCCAGCCGCAAGGGAACCGATGATAGCGTGTGGGAAACCAATGGCGCCATTTATCATTTCATTGATCGTGCCATCACCCCCGACAGCGATCATCCGGGTATCCTGCTTCGTCCCTGATAGGATCTCCTTCGTCATTCTTAGCGCATGCCCTTTTTCCCGTGTAAAAAACACCTCATGGGGAACAGCTTTTGATTGCAGTATTTTCTCGGCTTTTTTCCAAACCTTCAAACTCTCTCCATTTCCTGCCATTGGATTGACAATGAAATACACCGTTTCTTTAAGGTGCGGCATGCTGATTTCCATCCATTTGGTTATACTCCGCTTCCCATTCAGGTCGCAGGCTGGATGTAGTTTGGCAATGTTCAAGCAAAGCCTGTGCCCCTTTTAACTGCTGTGCCTTGAGCGGAGACGATATGGCCCGCATCCTTTCGAACCATTCCGGGAAGGTCCGTTTATCCAATATCGTAATATCATAAGGGGCTTCGGGATAATCGACATATCCATTCCGGGATAAAATCACCTTTTTAATCGGCATGTTCACTCCATATAGCTCAAATAACCGGGAGACGATGTTCGTCATCCGATTTGCACCAAGC
Source organism: Peribacillus sp. SRI_006 (assembly GCF_057586375.1). NCBI lineage: Bacteria > Bacillati > Bacillota > Bacilli > Caryophanales > Bacillaceae > Peribacillus > Peribacillus sp. SRI_006. Next base: position 72,548 of record NZ_JBYCZT010000004.1, read on the forward strand.
AAAGGATTGAGCACCTTTTTATCAGGATGCTTATGATGCCTGCGGACCCAGAATCGTTCACTTGACCCGATGAAAGCAGCGTCTTCTTCCGCTTCAAGAAACGTGATGCACCATGCATCAACTGGGGTCAATAAAATGACTTCGACCTCAACAGGCGCATTTTTCAAAAGAAAGATAGGTTTATATAATACGAGAAACGTATCCGGAAAACGCTGCAGAAAAAAACGGAGCCTCTCATCCAAAAAGAATGATTGGTCCACAAATGACTTTTCACGAAGCGTCGAACTCCCCCATTTCATTTGAAAACGAAGCAATTGATTTAAAAAATTTTGCTTTAATTCATCGAGACTGGCCGGCCGGAACGGAAACCTTAATGAAAAAACATTAGGATCTTCAATCCGGTTCGGCATCGGCAGTTCTTCCGCCCCTGACTCCTGTTTACCTGTCCGGAGGAATATGCCTTTCACCCTTTTAAACAGGCGCTTCGAATCTTCCTGAGGAGGATCAAATTTGACCTGTGTTTCACTTTCAGTATGTTCACTATACAACCGATCTAGCTCGCCCGCATTATAAGCAGCCTTCAATTTATCCCATTGCTGTTTTTTCAACCGCGCAAATTGTGTAGGATAACGATAAATATCCTGCTCATACCGGGAAATATAATCTTGCATCTTTATGAGCTGTGCCATGCGACCACCACCCATCTCTCTATTTTTGGAGGTTTATCGTGAAAATCTTCTCGTATGAAGGGGAAGCTCCAAGATGTGTTTGATATAACGCAACCTGGTCTGCTTCAAAATGCTTATCCTGCACATTCGCCATCTGGCGAACGCCCTCCAGCGAAAAGGGATTATCCCCCTCGAATTTTCTTGCCAGTGTAATATGAGGCTTAAACGGCTTTTTATCAAGTTCAAAACCCGCCTCGATACAGGAACTATAGACTTTCCTTTGAATGGCAAAAAGCCTTTCTTGCTGCTTGACGCCTGCCCATAGAATCCTTGGACTATCACTCTTGCCGAAACCGCCGATATCGCCCAGTTCCAAGCCGAATGAGGCCTCATTGGCAAGCTCGCTTCCCACACGCCCCAAAGCATCTTCTTTCAATGTATCGGGAGCATTGCCCAAAAATGCCATCGTAATATGATAATCGGCTGGATGCAGCCATTTCTTAAATGGAAAGTCTGGCTTTAGTTGTTCCGTAACAGCATTTAAATAGGCCTTAATATCATCAGGCAATACTAAAGCAAAGAAAAAATGAGTATTCATGTTCATTTCCATTCCTTCCTGTTTTCCCTTTAATTTTACCATAATTCCCATTGCCTATACCTTTTCCTGGGCTTCCTAATACATACTCCCTCCTCAGGAATATCGCTAATCTACCATCCTATGAACAAAGCCCCTGACGGATCATGCGCAGGTCCGGAATGTATTTTTCAGGCTGGGTAGATTAACGAAAAAAACAGCAAAAAAGGACCAAAAATCGGTCCTGAATACTGGAGGCAAAAGGAGTACTATCCAAAGTTGATTGGAGCGGGTGTTCGAGACTCCTGCGGGGAAAGCGCGTCCAAGGGAGACCCCGCAGGTGCATAGGCACCGAGTAGACTCCCGGACCGCCCGCGGAAAGCGAGTGCCTGGAGGGGAAATCAACGGTCAAATTTTAAAAACCTGACTCAATTATTATCGAGTTTCAATCTAAAGGACCAAAAATCGGTCCTTCCCTGCCATTCCCATGTTAGCTGAACAGTGTTTCGTAAAGCAGGAACAAGTTCAGCCCAATGATAAGTACAGCTATAAGCCAAGCGATGCTCGAGGTGATTTTATGGTTGACCAGGCTGCCCATGATTTTTTTATTGCTTGTAAACATGATCAATGGCACTAAGGCAAACGCGATGCCAAACGAGAGTACAATTTGGCTCATCACAAGCGCTTTGGATGGATTCACTCCCCATAATATTATGAGCAGGGGCGGGACGGTAGTAATGACCCTTCTTAAATAAATCGGAATATGTCTTTTAATGAATCCTTGCATGACAACATCACCTGTCATTACACCAACGGATGAGCTCGATAAACCGGCAAATAATAATCCTATTCCGAAGAACATCGCGACTGATGGTCCAAGCATGGCCCCGAATTGTTGATAGGCAACATCCAAGTCCTCCACTAGTGCTCCATTCTTATGAAATAGGGCAGCTGAAACGATGACCATGGCGGCATTGATCGCACCTGCAATCAACATGGCGATGACAATGTCAATTAGCTCAAAACGATAAATCCTTTTTCTTTCCATATCGTTCACTCCGACAATCCTTCTTTGAGTCAAAGAGGAATGAAGGTATATCGCATGTGGCATAACGGTGGCTCCAAGCATACCTGCCGATAGTAAAATGCTGTCCACTCCCTCGAATTTTGGAGTGAATAGTCCTAAAACAACGGCCGACGTGTCAGGTTTTGCATAAAAAACTTGAGCGCCAAAAGCTATCACAACGACAAATATCATGACCGTAATCAGGGCTTCGAATGCTCGATAACCCCTGCGCTGGATTTCTAGAATGGCAAAGGAACCAATCGCTGCAATGATTGCCGATGTGATTAACGGTAAGTCAAATAATAAATAAATCCCAAGTGCGGCTCCTATGAATTCAGCCAGGTCGGTTGCCATTATAACGGCTTCAGCCTGAATCCATAATAAGAAAGATGTTTTTTTCGAAAATTTTTCCCTGCATAGCTCCGGAAGGTTCTTTCCGGTGGCTATCCCCAACTTAGCTGATAGAGATTGGATTAGCACAGCCATTAAATTGGAGGCGAAGATAACCCATAATAACGTATAGCCATATTTAGATCCGGCTGTAATATTGGTCGCATAATTCCCTGGATCAATATAGGCAACAGCTGCTATGAAGGCAGGCCCTAGATAGGGAAGCAGTTTTTTTATTCCTCTCGAAGAAGATTGATGCAACACATCGGACATATCTATGTCAACTCCTTTTTATACGCAACTTAAATTGTTGCGACAGGTAAACTTTTTAGGTTATTAGCAAGTATATTCCTGGTTCTTGAAAATGTCAAAACAAAAAGGGAGGATTGCATATCGATGTAATTAACGTGATCGGGGATTCGGGGAAGGCCATCTCGCTTCCGGTTAACAGATAAAAAAACCCCTTGCCATTAGTGGCAAAGGGGCGTTACGCTATTTAATGGAACCGCATTGCTTCTCGATTTCCTCGGAAAACAGTTTCTGCAGTCTTTGAGTTATCGGACCGGGTTCCCCGGCTGCAATCGATTGGCCATCGATATTTATAATTGGTGTCACTTCGACGCTAGTGCTTGTATAAAGAACTTCATCGGCTGCCATCATGTCCTCGACCGTAAAGGCTTCTTCGACATAGGGAATCCCATGATCAGCGCAAAGCTTCAGCATCACCTGACGGGTAATTCCATTCAGGATCAAGTTTGTGGCCGGATGCGTTTTAAGTTGCCCATCCACCACGATTGATACATTTGACGAACTACCCTCCGTCACCGTACCATCACGATGCTGGATCGCTTCATCACAGCCGGCTTCCATCGCTTGCTGTTTAGCCATTATATTTCCCAGTAGATTTAAACTCTTGATATTACAGCGCAGCCAGCGTATATCTTCGGTGGTAACAGCATTGACCCCTGGCTTCATTTTGCCTGTATAAGGCATTTCCTTTGTATAGGCGACAAAGACCGGTTCCACCTCTGCAGTTGGAAAAGAGTGTGTACGCGCAGATACTCCCCTTGTCAGCTGCATATAGACGATACCGTCCTTCAGTTGATTTTCAGCGATCAGCTCTTTCATGCGGGTTTTGATTTCCACTATCGCAAAGGGAACTTTCATCTGAATCAACTTTGCACTGTCCATCAGCCGGTTCAGATGCATATCCTCCGTAAATAATTCGCCATTATAAACCCGGATGACTTCATAGACGCCATCACCGAATTGATATCCCCTGTCTTCTATATCTACCTTTACTTCGGACCTGCCTTTAAGGTCGCCGTTAAAAATGATTTTTCCCATGTCTTTCTCCCTCTTTGCCTCTTATTTAGCCAATTCATGAATGGCACGTGCATAAATGGACGTAGCCTTAAGCATATCCTCAATATCAATATATTCATCTTTCTGATGCGCAATGTCTTCGCTGCCAGGGAAAAGCGGGCCAAATGCAACGCCTTCTTTCAATGAACGGGCATATGTTCCGCCGCCAATCGAAAGAAGCTCGGCTTTATCACCTGTCTCCGCTTCATACACTTCCTGCAACGTCTTGATCAAGAAGCTTTCACTGTCCACATAATGGGGAGTTGAATGTGAATTGGTCTTCACTTTCAAATTATATGCCGCAAGCCTTTCTTCCAGCGCCGCCTTTTGCTGTTCCCACTCAAACGTGACCGGATAACGCATGCTGAAACCGATCGAGCTGTCGCCTTGTTTAGAATAATTGAAAACGCCGGCATTGATCGTCAATTCTCCTGTTTGCTCATCCGAATAAGCCACACCTAAATTATTTCCGCGGGAATCTTCGAACAAACGATCCTTGATGAAAGTGAAGTATGCTTTCGCATGCGGATCAAGAGTGAGATCAGCTAAAAATACGGCTAAATGCAGACCTGCATTTTTTCCGTTGTTCGGTTCCATCGCGTGTGCCGAGACACCATTCATTTCAAGCAGCACTTGATTTTTTTGCGGAACGGCTTGGCCCCCCAATGAGTACTTTTGCAAATAATCCTGATAGTTTGCCGCCACTTCAGCAGGTTTGTCCGTTTCCACGATAGCCGTCGCAAAATCCGGTACCATATTCGTCCTTCGGCCTGAAGAAAACTCGATGACATTCACGTCTGAGTTCGTGCCATTTCCTGCATCGGCAGGATGGATAACCGAGAAATCCCAGATTCCTTTTTCCGCACTGATGATCGGGAAGTCAGCATCTGGTGCGAAGCCGATCGAAGGCATTTCCTCCACTTCAAAGTACCGGTCAACGCAGCGCCAGTTCGATTCTTCATCGGTTCCAATGATCATCCTCACACGTTTGTTCAAAGGTTCTCCTAGCTCCCGGACCAGCTTCATCGCATGATAGGCAGCCATCGTCGGCCCTTTATCATCGATTGCCCCACGGGCATATATGCGGCCATTGCGGATTTCAGCGCCAAACGGATCCGAACTCCAGCCATCTCCCTCAGGTACCACGTCGACATGGCATAATATCCCGATTAACTCCTCGCCTTCCCCCATTTCGATATGCCCAGCGACATTATCGACATTTTTCACGGTAAAACCGTCTTTTTCGCCTAATTGAAGCATGAAATCAAGCGCTTCCTTCACCCCTTTACCGAGTGGGGCCTCCTCTGTCGGATGTTCTTCATCAAGTACACTTTTTATTTTCAATAAGTTTTGTGTGTCCAGCAATAAGTCCATTTTCCGTTTTTCAACTTCTTCTCGCCAATTCAATTCACTCAAAATATGACAACTCCTCTTTTATATATATTTTTCATTTTATCACTTTTACTACCACATTCGCCAAGCCTTGCTACCTATTCTTCGTATTCCCGCATTATTGCTAACATCAAACTACCGATAAAATCCTTACAAAAATAAAAAAACACCCTCTTTTATTAAAAAGAGGATGATTTCATTAGACTATCGTCATTCATTAACTCTGTTACTTTTCTGTTCAGTCTTGGGATATATAATGCTAAAAACAAAGAACGTCCTAAACTGAAAGCCAGGAATGCAAGCCACAAACCATGATTGCCATGATTGCTTACTGCTGCGAATTGGACTATTAAAAAAGCCATCAGTGCCAGAAGCATCGAGTTCCTTACTGGAACGGCTTCAGTCGCACCGGTAAACACTCCATAAAAAATGAGTCCGATAAAGGCACTGAATGGGAATAGGACTATCCAAAGTCCATATTCATGGGCCAATTCGATGACGCCGGGAATGTCCGTGAATAAGAGAATGACCTCATCGCTGAAAAGATAGTAAGATGCGGCAAGTATGATTGAGGCATACAAGCCCCACCGCGCCGAGAGTGAGAGTGTTTTTTTATAAAGGTTTATATCTCTCGAACCAATCGCCTTCCCGACCAGAAGACTTGACGCGTTCGCGAAGCCATCAAAGCAATAGGCCATCAGATAATGGATTTGAATGAGTACGGCATTGGCCGCCAGGGTCTCTGTCCCGAAAGTCGCTCCCTTGGCCGTAAAAAGATTGAAAACCGTGATCAGGCAAATGGTCCTGATGAATAAATCCCTGTTGACCACCATCATTTTTTTCAGGGAAGCCCGATCGAACCCCTCCCGGATTGAAAAAGAATCCGGTACGTTAACCGCTTTCCGGATGACCCACAAGCCCAGTAAAAAAGCGGAAATCTCTGATATCAGTGTAGCGGCAGCAACCCCTGATACAGACCATGAAAAAACATTAACGAAAACGAGGCATAAGATTATATTCATCACGTTCATGAAAACTTGAATGAACAAAGACGTTTTTATCCTCGATTTCCCCATTAACCAGCCTAAGATGACATAATTCAATAGAGCAAATGGCGCGCCCCATATCCTGATGCCGAAATAATCTGCGGCAAAGGCGGAAACATCCGATTCCGGACCGATTGCGCCTAACGATACATTCAAAATGGGCTTTTGGATCACGATAAAGAGCAGACCGATGATCGCTGCAATGAAAAAAGGCCGAATCAAGGCCATCAGGGTTTGCTTTTCATCCCTTGCCCCTTCCGCTTGTGCAGCGAAAGCAGATGTACTGACCCGAAGAAAACCAAAAAGCCAATACATCGTATTAAAAATTATGGTTCCGACAGCCACCCCGCCAATATAAGCGGGATCACTCAACTTTCCAACCACAGCCGTATCGACCGCACCGAGCAAGGGCGTACTCATCGTCGAAATCGTAAGCGGGATGGCCAAGGAAAGATATACTCTGTTATTCATAAAATGATGACCTCCTATGTACATAAAAGTTCTGAAAAGTTAGAATTGGAATGTCGTTATAAAAAATTGTATTCAAAGTACAAAAATATTGCAGTATTTAATTTTAATCACTAGAATTGTACATATGGTGCTCCCCAACATGCAAGAGATGCCACTACAAGATTACTTGTGGAACGTTTCAAATAGAACGGGTAAAAGCCATTTTAAATCTGGATCATTTACGAATCAAAATTTGAAGATTGAAAGATTGATATCGCTTTCAACCCGCAGGGGTTATGGGAAGTACATTTTTATCCAGCAAGAAAAAGGCATTTCCCAAGCCGGAAAATAAAATACCTGACGGATTCTTGAAGGAGTTTTTAGTATTGCTCGTTGATAATATACCTTTTGAACTATGCTTGAATATATATTCATCGTTATAACAACTAATTAGGAGTGATCATGATGGGAAGATTGACTGATAAAGTAGCATTTATCACTGGCGGAGCATCTGGTATGGGCAGGGAGATGGTAGACCTATTCACAAAAGAAGGAGCACAAGTCATTGCTGCCGATATCAATGAAAAAGCTGTAGCTGCCGTGAATGAACTCGATAACGTCCATGGTACTGTACTTGATGTATCTTCAGACGAAAGCTGGAAAAAGGTGACGGATGAAGTTATCGCTAAATTTGGCCAAATCGACATTTTGGTAAACAATGCCGGTATCTCAACGGAAAAAGGCATTAACGATACGACATTGGCCGATTGGCAGCTAATGTTAGGCATCAATGGATTTGGACCATTCCTTGGAATGAAACACGTTGTTCCTCACATGGCTAAAGAAGGTAAAGGCGCAGTTGTAAACATTTCTTCCTTTACAGCTCAAATCGGAATGGGCTTAAACTCTTATTCAGCTTCAAAAGGTGCCGTCCGTGCTATTTCCAAGGCTGCCGCAACGCAATATGGCCGCATGGGCGTCCGTGTCAATGCCGTATTCCCTGGTATCATCGAAACACCGATGACTCAAAAATCAGAAGAATCAAAAGAGTTAGTGAACCAAATGATCAAGGCCACTCCATTACAACGTTTGGGTCAGCCGGCGGATATTGCAAATGCCGTGCTTTATCTAGCATCCGATGAAGCTTCATACGTAACTGGTGCCGAGCTTGTCATCGACGGCGGATACTCCGCTCAATAATTAAAGCAGAAATGGAAAATCCCGTTTCTAATACTCAGAAACGGGATTTTCTGATTCAATAAAGAAATTTTGTAAGTTGTAATGAGTTAAGTTAACACACCGATGAAATAGCCAAAAGTCGTAAATACCAAACACCAACTGAATGCCCCTGCTCCTGCAAAGATAAAATACTTTCGTTTCCCCATTCCATTCATACCGGAAATGTAACTGGCGAAGTGACGGACTCCTGGAATGAAATAGGCGATGATAATCGTCCATGGACCGTATTTATTGAACCATTTCTCCAATTTTTCCAACCTCGCGGGGGTCATTTTGATCCACTTACCATGCTTCCTCAAAAAAGGCTTCCCCACCTTTTTTCCGATGAAATAACTGACAAGCATCCCGGATATCGAGCCAAGGAAACTGACAAGGAAAGCTCCCTGGACATTCAAAACGGAAATGGATGACAAATAGCCGACAAAAGTCATCATGAACTCATCAGGTACCGGCAAGCCAATAATCCCAATCGCCAACAATCCATATATCGCAAAATAACCATAGTTTGATATTAAATCTTTTACTATATCCATCTAAAGTACTCCATCTCAGCACCCTTTATTAAAGTAATCCATTTTCTTATGCGGGCCTGGGTAACGTGATTACTTCTTTTTAATAGGATAACCTAATTTAACCCAAATGAGTTGATTTTCAAAAAAAAAATAGAAAAAAAAGAAGAATGGACACGTTTTTTGTTGAAATACCTGTATGGCAGTTTCCTCATTAAGGATGAAAATCGGCAACAATAAAAGCGGACTCGATACCCGAGTCCGCTTCTTCTTATTTCACAATCTTTATTTCATTGATCGGCCAATACACTAGATTCGCCTTGCCCACGATTTCATCGACGGAAATCGTGCCAATTTCACGGCTATCCAAACTATTTTGGCGATTGTCCCCCATAAGGAACAACTGGCCTTCCGGCACTGTCATGCTGCCTGTAATATCTTCGAGCTTGAAGGATTCAGTCAGCGGCACTCCTGATGGCATCTGATTCTTATATTTGTCCAAGTATGGTTCTTCATAAGCTTTCCCATTAATATAAAGCGTATCGTCTTTATATTCAATATGGTCACCTGGCAGACCGATAACCCTTTTTATATAATCTTTATCTACCGTTGCATGAAAAACGACAATATCAAACCGGTCTATATTATCGATATTCGTTCCAAACTTGGTAAGAACAATTCTTTCGTGGTCTTGCAGAGTCGGCATCATTGACTCACCGTCCACGACAATCGGTGCAAAAATATACGTTCGAATTAAAAAAGCTAGAATGACTGCAATCAATATCGCTTTTATCCATGAAAAAACTTCTTTTCTTTTTTCCAATCGAAGTCCCTCTCTCTGTTTTTTATTCATGCCATTATAACATAATCCTTTCATGATCACGTCATAGAAATACCCACATTTTACACATTGTCATTTACTTCCATTTTCCACACTGGATTTCCATGCTTTCCAACTCTATTTCCCTGCGCTGCATTTTAGTTGGACAAATCGCATAATATGTACGGACTTTCTCATTTATTTCACCCATTCGTGAATTTCTTTTTGCCATTTTATCCAAAGCGGAAGGAAGCCGGCATCCTTGGCCTTCGTCAAGAAGTTGTCATATATATTTCCAGACAGCGCCGACTCCGGAAGCGGTTTACCAAAGCCAGGATTATTCTTCAGCCCGCCTTCTCTTTCATATTCCTTGAAAATCTGATCCATCCAGTTCACATGCCCGTGTTCTTTGCCCATAAACAATCCCCCTTCAGATCACTTATCATTACATGTTTTTACAATTATAACATTTTTATCAATACCCACTCCACCCTTGGGGACACTTTCTACTATTATATATGCCTATCTTTCAGCCAAACACATTCAGACATCAAAAAATAATGAAAGTGAAGTCCATGGAAGCCTCCATTTTACGAACAAATGATTCGCCGGCACGAGTTGATCTAAAGTAATCATTTCAAGTTGATATCGCTGATTAGAATGATGTTTCGAAAACATCCTCATCACCTCAAGTTTTAATAGTTCTATATTAAAACAAAAAAGACTGTAGGCAAAAGGAGTCCTATCTGAAATATTAAACATAGTTGATTGGAACGGAAGGTGCGAGACTCCTGCGGGAATAGCGAGTCTAAGGGAGACCCCACAGGCGCAAGTGCGCCGAGGAGGCTCCCGGACCGCCCGCGGAAAGCGAGTGCCTGAAGTGGAAATCAACGTCCAAATTTGTACAAGCCAAAAAAAATGTAGACAAACTCGATTTTCATCGAGTTTGTCTACATTCTGAAAGGATTCCCCTAATCAGGGAATCCTTTTTGGCCTTCTATTTAACGGTGATTTCCCTTTTTACTACCGCCTTGTTCTTCGATTTATCCGTAACTGTGTAAGTCAATGTATAGGTGCCTTTTTTCTTCGTATTCACAGTCCCTGTTATTTTGATCTTACTTGTTAAGCTTCCATCAAGATTATCTTTTGCGGATACACCTGATTTAGGATTGAATGTCGAGTTATAGGCAATGGTTTTGCTCTTGGCACCGGAAATGACAGGCTTTGTGCTGTCTACCGTGATCTTTCTTGTGACTGTTGCAGTATTTTTCGATGAATCAGTGATTGTATACTTTAATGTATACGTACCTTTTTTCTTTGTATTCACCGTACCTGTCACCTTTATTTTACTCGTCATGTTGCCATCCAGGTTATCTTTCGCAGATACGCCCGATTCAGGGCTGAATGTCGAATAATAGCCAACGGTTTTACTATTGGCTCCCAAGATGACTGGCTTGGTGCCATCTATCGTGATCTTTCTTGTGACAGTCGCTGCATTTTCCGATGAATCGGTAACCGTATACTTCAATGTATAGGTCCTTTCGTATTCACTGTACCCGTCACTTTGATTTTACTAGTCAAGTTGCCATCGGCGTTATCCTTGGCACTCACGTTTGTTTTTGGAATGAATGAAGAGTTTGATGGTTTTATTCCCGGCACCTGAAATCACCGGCTTGACTTGATCATAAACGGTTATCTTCCTTGTGACCTTGGCAACATTCCCAGCCTTGTCAGCTACCGTATAAGTCAAATTATAGTTGCCCACTTTTTTGGTATCCACCTTACCTTCCACACCTATGGCACTCGTTAAGTCACCATCTTTATCATCCTTCGCCTTTACGCTGGTTTTAGGATTGAAAGTGGAGTTGAATGGAATCGATTTACCGGCAGCCCCAGAAATCACAGGTTATTCGTATCCTAGATAGGTGCGACAATTGATAGCCTATTGGATAGGTAAGCCGATGAAACATACCCCTTAATCTTCCCGTCTTCCGTTTGTACGGGGTAAAAAACAAATTTATTTCCTTTAGATTCGTGATAGTTAAAATTCCCTGTGATGATCAAGCTTGTATTTGGTGGAACAGATACTGCACCTGCCGTAGTGCTTATTTCTTTCCTGATATTCGCGCTTGATGTCGTCACCACTTTGTCTCCAGCCTTGAACCAATAAACAGAGTCATGTGTTTGATCTGTCAGTGTGTATTCAAGATTTTTAAAGATGATATTGTCCGTGCTATTCCGATCATATTGAAAGTCCGATGTTTTGAATGGATATTTTGCCAGTTTTGTATCATTCAAATAACTTTGGTTTTCTATCTCAGCAAAAACTTCCTCTTGGTAGGCATTCGTATTTCTTTGCCCGTTTTCCTGGTAAAGAGGACTGTTAACTGGTTTTGTCCCATTATATGCCATGACAGGGAAATACCAGTTTTCGATGACCCTTCGTCCTGCATCTTTGATCTTGGGCAAATCCCTTCTTGAATACATGCCACTCAGGACCTCGACACCTGCCTCGATATTGTAGACTATATCATTTTCCAGCTTTTTCTGGTCATATCCAGTTTTATTGGTAAGCTGCATTAGACCGATACCGCCATCGCCGGATTTAATCGGTTTACCGTCCTCATTAAATTGCCTCCAATCCCCGTTTTCCTGTGTAGCCACCGCTTTTACCACTTCAGGGGGGATTTCAGCCTCTATTGCCGCATTCGTCATTAAGCAGTTAATCTGCTTATGGGAAGGATTTTCATTGGGTTGAATCTCACCGAATGATGAACACGCATTGGTTATACCAGACTCCGCAAAAGCCTGTCCATTGAACAAACCAAGCGTTAAACAGGTCAGTGCCCCAACCTTCAATAATGGTATTTTCATTGATCGAACTCCAGTCTATTTATATTTAAATCTATAATAATAGTAACATGATAGACTGGTGATTGCAGGTATAATAAGGTATTCCCCCCTAAAATATCCTTACAGTATAAAAGGAGCTTACCCGCATTAACGGGAAAGCTCCTTTGTTTTCAAATCACAAAACTATGTATGATGCCGTATCATTCGATCACTTCCACCGTTTCCCTCGGCTTCCTTACAAGGCACATGATACCCGGTATGATGAAGAAGATAAGCGGCCAAACATGAAAAATCGTCAGAATGCCCGTAATGATCAATAAGATTCCGGCTCCCTTCGCCTTGCCGCCCTTTAATAGAAAGATAGCGATCAAACCGCCTGCCAAGGCAATGAACAGAGATATGATCCCAGCCCATAATAAGCCCATGAAAAATTTGACTGACATATCTATCTCAGATGAGGAAAACTCCTGAGAATCTGTCATTAATGAGTTGTCCACCATTTCTTTCAAATCGATACTGTTGAGATAGACGGCCGCTATGATCGTCACGATTAAAAAAATCGCGGCGATACTCACGCCTATGATACTTAATGCGTATTCCCATGTCCGTTTCATTTACTTCGCCTCCCTGGAAAAGTCACGTATATATAATACCCAATCTGTGAAGGAATAAAAGACTTTTATTCCTTACTCCTCAAAATTGAGTGTAAATGTGGTGAATTCGTCCAAATCCTTTAACGCCCCCCTGCCTTGCCTTCATTCATCCTTCTTTTTCAATCGTTCATGTAATTCATCTCTTTTATTATCCAGGTTATTCATTTTTGTCATATGTTTTATAAAGAACGGACCGCCTTCACAACCATAACGAATAACAGAACAAGTAGGGCAAGGTAGAATAATTGTCATAAAACATCGCCAATATTAAACATGAAGTCACCTTCTGTCTTTGAATGAACCGGCCAATAAAAGCAGTAAGTGAGGGCTTTTCGTACTCCGTGATGTTCCGTAATTAAATGATAACACGATTGGCCCTAACACTGAACGCCAACAATATTAATAGAAGGTGAATAACGAAGCCCCGCAAAGGAAATAGACTCTGTTTTTATCAGAGCCTAAAAAACATTCCTATTCACGATCAAATCCACCAATTGTTCGACAGACGGTTCTTTCGGCATCATATCAGATGTAAATCCATAGACTTGAAGTCTATTGCCGGTACTTTCCCCGATCACCCCGATGGAGGCTTGTTTTAGCAGCGCTTCAACATCCACGTTTGCCTTGTCCCCATATTGCATCAGCATATCGACTGAATGCCGGTTTGAAAATAATACCGTTTCTACAGCTTTCCCATCAAGCATTCTCGGAAAGATTTCAAGGAATCTTTCATCGACAAATTTAGCGATTGATTGAATATAGTCTCCGTCCCCATGTGCCGGATCTCTAAGATCCCTTTTTCGATCTCCAACAACTAACAGTGTTCCGGCTTCCGGCATCCCGGATTTGAGCTCGGCCGTCAGACCCCGTTGCTGCAAAGCCTTTTTCGATTTCCTTGATAACACATATAGTTTAGAAGAAATCCGGCGGAAATCAATAGCTTGTTCAGTGAGTGAATCCAAGAATCCATGGACACTTTCAGGCGAAGTGAAGAGAATTCGATCATATGAAAGAAAAGCGAGCAGCTGACTTTCTTCTATTTTCACTTTTTCCGCATTCCATTTAGGAAACTCGATGACTTCGCCGCCAAGTTCATACAGGGCTTCCGCCAAAGCACTCTTTGCCGTCCCAGTCCGGGCCACTAAAAACCGTTGTCCATAAAGCGGCTTCCTTTCGAACCATTGCAGTTTTCCCCTTAGTGAAATGATATCCCCGACCAAGGTGATTGCAGGATTGCCAAGCGACCTTTCACTTACCCGTTCGACGATATCATCCAAGGTACCCTCGACACTTTCCTGTCTTCCATAAGTGCCCCATTGAATGACGAGTGCCGGTGTATTCCCCGGCTTTCCATGATTGATCAAATTTTTGCGGATAGACGGAAGGTTGGCCACACCCATATAAAAGGCAACCGTATCTATACTCACAAGCCCATTCCAATCTATATCCTTCTTCGTTTGGTCATGGCCCGTCACCATCGCAAAGGAACGTCCGTAATCCCGATGTGTGACGGGAACTCCTGCGTACATGGATGCAGCAATGCTGGACGTAACCCCCGGAATGACTTCGAATGGGATACCCTCATCTTTCAACGATTCCGCTTCCTCCCCAACTCTTCCAAAAACAGCAGGATCACCGCCTTTCAAACGGACGACCCGATGCCCTTCCAGTGCTTTGGAAACAAGCAGCTCATTGATTTCCCCTTGGCTGATGCCAGTAGTATAAGGTGTCTTGCCACAATATATCAATTCACAATCGAAGGCGGCAGCCTCCAACAGCTTGGGATTCAGCAATCTATCATATAAAATGACATCCGCTTTTTCAATCTCTTTTTGGCCTTTTACGGTAATCAGGCCTTCATCACCCGGACCTGCACCAACAAAATAAACCTTGCCCTTGGTCATGCCGCACTCACCCCTATCTGCTTGCCATTCCTTGATAATATTTCACCAGCTCCACCATTGCACTGCCCATCCGTTGATCTTCAGGATATATGACCCGCTCAATCCCTTCATCGATCACCACCTGCGCCGTTACCTTTCCGACCGCAAGAGCAATTACATCTGATGCAAACAGGCCGACTATCTTATCCTCCACGCCTTGTTCACGGACAAATCTCATTAAATTTCGCGGCTGGGGTGCACTCGTGAACACAACCGAATCGATTTTGCCTTCAAGGATTTCTTGGATCAGCTGCTGCATCGTTTCTTTTTCAGGCGCTATATGTTCATATGGCAGGATTTCTTTATGTTCCACTTTTTGTTCATCCAGCCAATTCATCAAAAGAGGCGCCGGATCGCCGTGAAGCTGCAAAGCGACCTTTACACCTCCAGGCAGATGGCCTTCCAGATTGCGAACAAGCCCTGCCGTACTGCCATCATCATCACGGATTAATGGCTGCAGGCCAAGCTTTTTCAGCATATTAACCGTTTTATAGCCCCTAGCTGCAATTTTCATAGACTGCAAAGCCTCTATGAAACGCTCTCCCGCTTCCATCTTCACTGCCGTTTTATATAATAATTCCGTCCCCACTCCCGTCGTGAGAATGATCCAATCGAACTCCCCTGCCATCAACCGGGTGACATCCTCTTCCAAATGGGAATCATCAAGGAAAACCGTCCCCTGTGCCGGGCGAACAAGCGGGACTCCCCCAAGATTTTGAACGATTTTACTAAGTTCTTCCGTCTTCCGCGCCCCCAATAAAGCAACGGTCCTGCCATTAAGCTTACTCATCCATGTCCCTCCTATATGTACATTCAATTAAATCCATCTCACCCATTATACAAATTTTCAGTCTATGAAACTATAAAAAACGGATTCCATATCAAAAACAACGCTTTTTCTTTCTTTTAGCTTATATAAATTCAGTGGAAAGATGAATTAGCAGCATTTTGCTTTTCATAAGTCCCGCCCTCATGAGTTTGGAGCAAATACTCGTGAGTTTTGGGCTTTTACTCGTAAGTTTGGAGCAAATACTCGTAAGTTTGGAGCAAATACTCGTAAGTTTTGGGCTTTTACTCGTGAGTTTCCAAAAAAGCAAAACATGGCCTGCTTCAAATTCCTCATGCTACCTTTTCTAGCCAAAAATAAAGCTGCCACATCAGGACAGCGATTTTCACGATTTAACCTTTTGTTAATTCTTATTTATCGCCCTTTGGGCAATATGCTCCAGTTCTTTTTTTACAAAAACATCATATTGAGTGGTTTCATGGCGATTCTGAAAGTTTTCAGTGCCTAAGTTCATAGGCGTTTTCGTTTTGAAGGGTATCCCTTCCCTTTCCAATTTCGCAACCGCCTTATAATAATTTTCATTCCCGAATGCTGTATAAATACATGTCCAATATTTATAGGAAATTAGTTTGACAATTACTATACACGCAATCACGAGGACTAGTATTCCAATCATTATATACATCCTTTAACTCCCTTTCATTTCGGACTTTTTTTGGAAAAGCCATCCTGTACACTATATTCTTTGCCATACATGACATTTCCTTTTTAAGTAAAAAAAGGAGACCCCAGTTTGGGGTCTCCTTCTTCATCTTCTATTTTTCCTTTACGTTACAAGATCCGTCCGTACAAGCGTCGCCTGTTGCTGGATCATTCACGATCGTAAGCGGATTTTCCTCAGCCCATACTTTTTTTAGCGTATCGAGGAATGCTTCCGTTGGCTGGGCGCCGGAGATTCCATATTTGCGATTAATGACAAAGAATGGGACGCCTGTAATGCCAAGCAGGCTTCCTTCTTGTTCATTTCCCCTAACCTCTGCCGTGAATGCCGTTCCTGCCAGCATGGACTCCGTCTCGGACTTTTCAATGCCAACCTCTTCTGCCAAACTTGCCAATGTAGCGTGATCGCCAATATGTTTGCCTTCCGTAAAGTAAGCTTTAAATAGGCGTTCATTCATTTCTTTCTCTTTACCTTTTGATTCAGCAAAGTGCATCAAGCGGTGGGCATCGAACGAATTCGTTAAGACGACTTTGTCCAATTGATAATCGAGTCCCAATTCTTTAGCCTGTTGAGTCAGGTTTTGGCTGTTCGCTTCCACCTGAGCTTGAGACATGCCGTATTTCTTGGCCAGCATTTCATTTTGAGTCATATTGATATCCCGCTCAGCCTCTGGGTTCAACTCAAAACTGCGAAATGAGACCTCCACCTGATCTTTATTTTCAAACTGCTTTAACGCCTCTTCGAACCGACGCTTACCTATATAACAGAACGGACATTGATAATCCGACCAAATTTCCACCTTCATGTAAATACCTCCTCGTTTTAAATGCAATCGCATTAAGCACATTATATAATCCTGGGTATCCTCTTGCAAGGATATTAGCCCAGACACTCATTTTCAAAATTGGTGAAGTCGACTTTTTTCATGAATTCTTCCAATGTATAGCCCTTTAGCAGGCGCAATGTTTCCTTTTCGGCTTCGTTCATGATTTCCTCCAAAGCCGTATCCAGCTGCTTCCCGACCTCTCCGCATTCGCTCGTTTCCATACAAACAAGACATTCCGGCCGTACCGCTTGATACACATCCGCCAAAGTAAGCTGAGAGGCAGGCACCTTCAGACTATAACCGCCTTCCCTTCCTTCCTTTGTTTCGACGATCCCCTCAGCTGCAAGCTGTGCCATCACCCTTCTTAAAAAAGTGGCGTGTGACTTCACCTTTAAGGCGATTGCCGAACTTGTCAGGAGCTTTTCGCTTTGCGCGAGCCAAACCAAAGAGTGAATGGCAATGGCAAAGCGCGGCGGACCAATTTGATTGTTTCGATTACTTGAAGACAAAATTATCCCCCCTTACACTCTTATCCATGGTAAGGCCATTATACTATGTTACGTGCTCCCGAACAAATGGCGCCATTTCTCGATTTTCCGCCCGCAGCGCACGATTTTCCAGCCGTTTCCGGGTTCGGCAAAATAATATATCCTTTCGGCACCAAAACCCGGCAAAACATCCTTTTGCCGGGTTTTTCAATACTACTGAATGATTTGTACATTTTCATATAAATAAGCTTCTTCCGGTGCCTTTATTTTCTTCGATTCTTTTAAATCGATCACCGGTACGGGTTCCCCTTTATAGCTTCCTTTTTTTAATGTCCCTGTAATCGTATACCAATCATTCGTCTTCATTCCTTCCACGTTCCCGTTGACCATATATCCATATAACGTCGCATCGACCACACAGCAGGACATGGAGAGGCGGGAGATGGCCATTTGTTTTTTTGTGAATGTATCCTCACGGTATATGAACCCCGAAATCTCTATCTCCTTCCCCTTGATCGTATCGAGGTTGTTCAGTAAATCATCCAGCACTTCAAAGTAATTATCATCGGTTACGGAGATTTTCTCCCCATTCGCATGTTTCCCGGAATCATATGAACTTACCATCTGTGCCTGCTGCTTTGCCATCCCCCTTTTCGCCAGCGCTTCCCCGCTTAAAGTAAAATCGGTCAGGATGAAGCCCAGAAGAATCGGAAGGAAGAACAAACCATATTTCAGGACCGAAGACTCCCCATTCGATCCGCAATCACAATGTTGTTCACTTTGTTTTTGTTTTTTCATTCGGAGAAGGCTGATCACTAAAAAAGCGAAAAGTGCCGCCAATGCATATGGAACCATTTTGGGTGCGATCAATTTCGTTAAATATCCTGAAACATACAATTTAAAGATCATGAGGCCCAATCCCAGCAGCAGCAATCCTTCAAGTCTTTGGATAAAAAAACGTTTCATCAGAAGCCCCCCTTACTGATCAATCCTCCTGCAATCAGGCAGAGGCTGAAGACGACTGCGAAAATAAGCAGGACATACGTGACGACGAAGCTCCGTTTAAAACAAGACATCATGATCAAAACATTTTTCAGATCCAGCATGGGGCCAAATACAAGGAATCCCAGTATGGAGCCTGGCAGAAAACTATGGGAAAAGGAGGCCGCAACGAAGGCATCAGCCGATGAACAGAGTGAAAGCACAAACGCAATTCCCATCATCAACGCCGTGCCTATTATTGGCGCCTGACCAATATCGGACATTACGGACCGATCCATGAACACCTGAAATACACTGGCAAACAAGGCTCCGATGATAAAGTATCGGCCGACCATAAAAAACTCCTGCGAAGTATGATCAATGAAGCTTGTCCATTTACTGGACTGACTATCATGTACATGCCCTTGCACCAGTTCCAGCTTGTCCTCTTTCACCACATCTTTAGTGCTGAATATATGAATGAATAAACCTGCGATTATGGCCGTCAGGACACAAAGAATGATTCTTCCATATAGAATGGACGGATTATTTTGGAACGCATAATAAGTTGAGCCGAACACGATGACATTCAATATTGGGGCTGTTACGAGCAAGACCACACCTGCATGGACCGGGACACCCTTTTGAATCAATCTCCGGACGACCGGGATGATTGCACATTCGCAAACCGGAATGATCAGCGCCGCGGCTATCGCGGCAAAAATGGCCGTCAGGGGTCTTTTGGGTATCATCCGCTGAATGATTTCTTCACTGATGAACAACTGGATGAATGATGAAGCAATGGCCCCCAGGAACAGGAAAGGAATCGATTCTAAAAACAATCCCAAAAACACGACGAGCACTGAGTGAAGCATCGGGTAGTCCGAGAAATCAATTGCTTTGGGAACGAACACATCGCCTAGAAAAAAGAATGCCAGCAGCAAAAACAGCAGAATCAATAACAGCAAATTTCCCGCGTAGCGTTTCAAAAGCATATTTAACCACCTCGCAAATCATAATTATTACGATTTAAGTTTCGATTCGGTCTAGTATATGCTTTTGATAGGGTGAAAAGAACAAGAAAAAAGAGAATGGAAGACTTCACCACCCTCATTTATTCCTTCGATATAGATCCCTGCTCTTATAACCCTCTCCTAAAATCGTTTTCATTTCCTGGCGCCGTTTCACTTGTGTCGCCTCTTGTTTTGCACTATACACATAACGGGCCCAATCCTTGCGATACCCTGGCGTAAGTGATTGATAGAACGCAAGCAAATCAGGGGAATCCTGCAAATCTTTCTCAATTTCAGAAATCGTGCCGATATAATCATCTACCGATTGGCTTGCTTTGGCAGAGGGACGGTTTCTATTTTTTGAGTCTTCTTTAAGTCCGACTACCGTAAAGACATCATCCAACCCAACCATACGCGCAAACTTCAGGTCACTCGAGCCAACATACCCTTCATAATCCGCACCAAGGCCCTGCATCAGATCATCACGATGAATATATGTAGCATATTCTTTATTCCCCTTCTTGGGGTACGCCAAAAAAATATAGCCGTTTTTACTTAAATGATTTTTATCGATCACCTTATCCACGATTCTCTTTAAAGAATCCATATCCAATACAAAGGCAAATATAAGATCATAGGCACTTTCATTAAGCTTTGTATCGTAATCCGGCAGCTCTGCTAAATAATCCGCCCCGGCTGGCTGATTCAGGACTGCCACCCGTTCATATTTATGTAAATTCAGTTTTTCAACTATTGTTTTAGCCATTGCATTCACCATCCAATCCTGGTTGATTTTTTCTACCTTCAGTTTATAAGCTTCCCATTGCGTTAGCAACTTTTCTCTAGATAGTATAAAAATCCAAAATTCGATGTGGAAACCTTCCGTATCTTTTCATATAATCATTTCTAGGAAAATATTAACTGTGCTATAATTCAGATATAATAATTTCCAATGTCCAGCATCTATAGATTCTTTTCCCTTTGAATGCCAGCTTCATTTTTCGGTTCATTAGCGGAGGCCCTAGGCGCAATATTCTAAGTAGGCATAAACTCAACTTTTTTGCATAGGCATGATAGGGTATCAAAGCTCCAGAAAAAATGCAGTCCCTGGAAATATAGACTTGACTCCAGATTTGCATTTCTTCCCAAAATTATGAATACCAGTGAAAAATGTCTTTTCGTTGTACTATAAGAGATATCTTTTAACACTCTTCATTAAATAGAAACCATGCTTCAAAACATAGTGTCGCACTCCTTCAATCATCATGAATCCACTTTAAATCAGGTGTTTTTCCCGTAGTTTTTATGCATTCTTTATGCAATCAGATATCCCTTTTTTTCCTATTTCAAAAAATTCAGTGATGCTTACATATGTGGGTGTCACAAAAGGGGAGTTCTCATGAATTATATCGAGTATGATTTGCTATTTGAATCAAGAAAACAGTTAATTGAGGAAATTACGGAGTTGGATGAAAAAACGCTCCACCATAAGCCTGTGCCTGAAGTATGGAACATCGCCCAAATTTGCCATCATTTATATCTTACGGAACAGGTTTTTACAGAAGTTATAGCAAATGGCATTCGGGAAAGGGATTTTAATAATATCATTCAAAAAAACATTTACTTCGTTACTGATAGAACAAGGAAATTCTCATCCCCTGAGGCCATTTCACCCTCTTCAGCCCCATTTCAATTATCGAGCCTCATGGATTTGCTGGCAGAATCAAGGGATCGATTATTACAGGTTCTTTATGATATGGATTCAGATATCCTGTTAAATAGAAAGAAAGCCAAACATCCCCTGTTCGGGGACCTCTCATTGGATCAATGGATTGAGTTATTATCCTTACATGAACAAAGGCATATAAAACAGATTCAAGAAATAAAGACCGCCCTTTTATAAGCCTTTCATGACAAATTAAATAATCAGCCGGAGACTTTTCAAACAAAGAGACCACGTCATTTTGTGGTCTTTTTTCATGCATGCTATGAAACGATCGTGACTGTCGGGGGCTGCACCAAGTGGATAGATTGGCAGAGCCCATATTTCCCTAGCCAGCATTCTAGTATCAAGATGATACTTATAGTTTCCTTTTGATTTGTGTTGCGAAGATTTCAAGACAGATTGCGACGATCAGGATAAAATATGTTTTAGTTTCAAGCTTGCTGCCAAGTGAACGTACGTTAAGAAAGAGTAAATCTTTGTATGAAATTTGTTAAAGCCGGGCCTCGCTATTCAAATTTCGTGCTTTACTCGTGAATTCGGAGCATTTACTCGTGAGTTCTGTACCTTTACTCGTGAAATCGGGGCATTTACTCGTGAATTTCGTACTTTTACTCGTGAATTCAGAGCATTTACTAGTGAATTCGATCGATATCTGGAATGGAAGTTTTTATATAACATATGTGAAACAATCGCTCCGATAGATTTTGACCGTATGCTCAAGGGCTTGATTACTCCGCTTATCCCGGCATAATGATTCCACTTGCAAAAGTGGAATCGAACTTGAACACTGCAAAATATCCCGTTCGAAAAGAGTGGGAAAAATCGCATTCAGCGTGCTCCTGCTGGATCCGAACTTTACAAAGCCGCTCTGCCCATAATATTGAAACATGGAGGTCATATCCGGACCGTCCTTTTCTATTTCAGGAAAAGTTGATTTTGTTACAAAAGATGTATGAAGAGCAAGCGGGAAGTCGTCTATTAACCTAAGCCTGCCAATTTTAAAGACCTTATTTTCCGCCAACAAAAATCCCCCTTTACATATAATTTCCTTGTTACTGTCAGTGTAATGAGAAAATATGAAGCTATCATGATTTTCTTGTAAAAATTACCAGATCGCAAGGAAGCACTTATTTTATCGATCTTTTTCCATACAAGACCCTGTATGTTCAGTCTTTCAAATTCCCAATCCAGCATGTAAGCATGCCGCTTTCACAGAAAATTCCTGGTTTCATAGATCGATATTTTTCAATACCACATCATTAATGGCCATGCTTTTTTTCCTTACTTTCAAAGCATTCACACATTCCGTTCCAGGGCTCATACTGCCAAGCCGAATCGGCTTTTCCCCATAATCCCCATGAAAATCGGAACCTCCTGTTTTAATGAGATTATATTGATCTGCATATGAAATCGCTCTTTCCTCTTCTGCATGACCATGATGCGGGTGAAGAACTTCAATCCCTTCAAGCCCTGCTTTTACAAGATCAGGGATAATTTCGAAGCTCCCGTATTGTCCAGGGTGAGCAAGGACAGGGACGCCTCCGGCAACACGAATCGCCTTCACAGCCAGTATGGCATCCACATACTCCATAGGAATAAAGGCAATGCCCGGCTCTTCCCCATTTTGGCCGCGGCTGAAGATTTTCTTATACAAATCTCCATAGATAGAATCCGTATACCCCGATTCCCGAAGCGCCAGCATAATATGCTGTTTATAAACACCGGTTCCTCCCCTGAATTTAGATACCTGATCCCAAGTTATTCGATATCCTGCATGAATCAGCCGTTCCACCATTTTTTCAGAAGCTGCATTCCTCTTTTCAATCAGTGGATTACATAAATCCTCAAGGGCCTTATGACCAGGCTCGACAAAATAGCCCAAAATATGTACACGCCTTCCTCTTGCAAAGTCATAACCGGAAACTTCGATACCAGGGATGATTTCAATACCTATTTCCTTACCCCGTTCCGCCATCTCTTGCAATCTCATTGTTGTATCGTGATTCGTAATCGCTAAATGGCCAATGCTCTCCCTTTTTGCAACCTCCAATAGTTCTTCAAAAGAACTGGAACCATCTGAAACGTTCGTATGACAATGTAATTCAACCTTCATGCCAATCCCCCATTCTTATTCGTTACCCATTTTCATTTTAACTTAGTGCCATGTCGGTCAACGTTAAGATGATGTAAAAAAACGTAAAGGTGTAAAAGTCGTCCTGATTGGTGAAAATACTTAAGTATTTCAAGCTGCAGACAAAAAATTTCCAGTTGTTTCAGAAACCCGCTCCCTTTCCGTCGACTGTCTGCCAAGCCTCATCAAAGCAAGCGCCTTTGGTGTCTTGGCTAGCCAGTTTTTCGGTAGGAGTGTCGCATATTTCTTCCATCCATTAAGGAGTACAGGGAAAAATATGAAAGATAAACTAGTCTTAAATAGGGTTCGGAATAAGACGAACCTGCAGTTTTTTCTTTAAAAAATTCCAGTTGATTTCAGAAATCCGCTCCCTTTCCGCCGACTGTCTGCCAAGCCTCCTCGACGCAAGCGTCTGTGGGGTCTCGGCTAGCCAGTTTTTCGGCTGGAGTGTCGCATATTTCTTCCATCCATTAAGGAGTACAAGAAAAAACATGAAAGATAAACTAGTCTTAAATAGGGTTCGGAATAAGACGAACCTGCAGTTTTTTCTTTAAAAAATTCCACTTGATTTCAGAAACCCGCTCCCTTTCCGCCGACTGGCTGCCAAGCCACATCAAAGCAAACGCCTGTGGGGTCTCGGCTAGCCAGTTTTTCGGCAGGAGTGTCGCATATTTCTTCCATCCATTAAGGAGTACAGGTGAAAAACTTAAAGGATAAACTAGTCTAAAACTTGTTCGGAATAGACCAGCCTGCAGTTTTTTCTAGAAAACATTCCTTTTGATTACAGAAATCCGCATCCCTTTCCGCCGACCGTATGCCAAGCCTCATCAAAGCAAGCGCCTTTGGTGTCTTGGCTAGCCAGTTATTCGGCAGGAGTGGCGCATATTTCTTCCATCCATTAAGGAGTACAGGTGAAAAACTTAAAGGATAAACTAGTCTAAAACTTGGTTCGGAATAGACCAGCCTGCAGTTTTTTCAATAACACAAAGTTGATTGGAACGTAAGGCACGAGACTCCTGCGGGAAAAGCGCGGCATGGGAGACCCCGCAGGCGCACCGAGGCTCCCGCCCGCCCGCGGAAAGCGAGTGCCTGGAGTGGAAATCAACGTTCCCATTTTACAAACGCACTTTGTAGACAAAAGGGTTCTATCTAAATAAAACAATGTTGATTGGAACGTAAGGCACGAGACTCCTGCGGGAAAAGCGCGGCATGGGAGACCCCGCAGGCGCACCGAGGCTCCCGCCCGCGGAAAGCGAGTGCCTGGAGGGGAAATCAACGTTCCCATTTTACAAACGCACTTTGTAAGACAAAAGGGTTCTATCTAAATAAAACAAAGTTGATTGGAACGTAAGGCACGAGACTCCTGCGGGAAAAGCGTGGCATGGGAGACCCCGCAGGCGTGCCGAGGAGGCTCCAGCCCGCCCGCGGAAAGCGAGTGCCTGGAGGGGAAATCAACGTTCCCATTTTACAAACGCAATTTGTAGACAAAAGGGTTCTATCTAAATAAAAACAAAGTTGATTGGAACGTAAGGCACGAGACTCCTGCGGGAAAAGCGCGGCATGGGAGACCCCGCAGGCGCCCCGAGGAGGCTCCCGGACCGCCCGTGGAAAGCGAGTGCCTGAAGTGGAAATCAACGTTCCAAAGTAACATATTCATTCGTCCTTTTCAGCTCCCTACCCTGTTACGGATTTCCCATTAAGTTGAAATAAAATCAGAACAAAACCAATAAAATTTTTGACTTACTGTCAAAAATGATGTACATTACCTAATGGGCGAACAATTTTTATTAAAAAAGACAAAAATATTCGTATATAGAGGTGCATAACATGGAAAACGTGTTTGATTATGAAGATATTCAATTAATTCCTGCAAAATGTGTAGTAAATAGCCGTTCTGAGTGTGATACATCCGTTACTTTAGGTAAACATACATTCAAGTTACCTGTAGTACCTGCCAATATGCAAACGATCATTGATGAAAAGATTGCCATTTACTTGGCTGAAAACGGTTACTTTTATGTAATGCATCGTTTTGAGCCAGAAAAACGACTGACTTTCATTAAAGACATGCATTCAAGAGAATTGATCGCATCCATCAGTGTCGGCGTTAAAGAAGAAGAATACGGATTCATCGAACAATTATCGAATGACAACATTGTACCTGAATACATTACGATAGATATAGCGCACGGACATTCCAATGCCGTGATAAAAATGATACAGCATATTAAAAAACATTTACCTGAAAGTTTTGTCATTGCAGGAAATGTGGGAACTCCTGAAGCGGTACGTGAATTGGAACATGCAGGTGCGGATGCTACAAAGGTGGGCATTGGACCAGGGAAAGTATGCATCACTAAAATCAAGACTGGATTTGGAACGGGCGGCTGGCAATTAGCTGCACTTCGCTGGTGTGCAAAAGCGGCAAGCAAGCCAATCATCGCTGACGGCGGCATTCGCACGAACGGTGATATTGCCAAATCAGTTAGATTTGGAGCTTCAATGGTCATGATCGGTTCACTATTTGCCGGACATGAAGAATCTCCAGGTCAAACGATCGAGAAAGATGGAAAGGCCTTTAAAGAATACTTTGGTTCAGCTTCGGAATTCCAAAAAGGTGAAAAGAAAAACGTTGAAGGCAAAAAGATGTTTGTTGAGCACAAAGGATCTTTGGAAGATACGTTGAAGGAAATGGAACAAGATCTTCAGTCATCCATTTCATATGCAGGCGGTACCAAATTGGAAGCCATCCGGAATGTGGATTATGTGGTCGTTAAGAATTCAATCTTTAACGGTGACAAAGTTTATTAAGAAGTAATTTAAAAAAACGGCCTAATCAATGGATTAGGCCGTTTTTTTATCATTTCACCTTTTTAACAAATTGGGATTTTAATTTCATTGCACCAAAACCATCTATTTTACAATCAATATCATGATCTCCATCAACTAGACGGATGCTTTTGACTTTAGTGCCCATTTTTAAGACGGATGAGCTCCCTTTCACTTTAAGGTCCTTGATTACCGTAACGGTATCACCGTCGTTCAAGGCATTTCCATTAGCATCTTTGATAACCTTCTTTTGATCACCATTTTCCGTTTCCGCTTCCACTGTCCATTCATGGGCGCATTCCGGGCAAACTAAAAGACTGCCGTCTTCGTATGTATATTCTGAATCACATGCAGGGCAATTAGGAAAATCAGACATAAATTCACTTCCTCCATTCATTATGCCAATTTTAATATAATAATAGTTTACACACAACCAGTAGTTTATTACCTCCCTTGTCCCTCCCTTCCTCTAGAACCTATAAAGGTTTTACTATATACTTTTAAGAAAAAGCTGGAAAGTGCGGTGAACCCCTTGTTTAAACTTCTATTGATAGAAGATGATACAACGTTATTCAATGAAATTAAAGATAGATTGGCGCAATGGTCTTATGATATTTACGGAATCGGCGATTTTAGTAAAGTGGTTCAGGAATTCACGGACATAAAACCTGATTTGGTCATCATTGATATCCAGTTGCCGAAGTTTGACGGATTTCATTGGTGCAGAATGATCCGGGCCCATTCCAATGTTCCCATCATCTTTTTATCATCACGTGATCATCCTACGGACATGGTGATGTCCATGCAGCTTGGAGCTGATGATTTTATCCAGAAGCCTTTTCATTTCGATGTACTCATCGCGAAGATACAGGCCACCCTTCGCCGTGTCTATAATTACAATACGGAAAAGATCGAATTGAAAACGTGGTGCGGCGCCACCGTGGATTACGAAAAGAACACGGTTTCGGCCGAGACGGGCACAATCGAATTGACGAAAAATGAAATTTTCATCTTGAAAAAGCTCATTGAACAGAAAAACAAGATCGTAAGCCGCGAGGAATTGATCAACAGCTTATGGGATGACAAACGTTTCATAAGCGATAACACCCTTACAGTGAATGTGAACCGTTTACGAAAGAGGCTGGATGAACTGGATTTAGGGCATTTTATCGAAACGAAGGTCGGACAGGGCTATATCGCCGTGGAAGTGGCAAATGCATGATCGGAAAATATCTCGTGGAAAGGTTCAGCTGGATCACATTCTACATACTTCTTCATCTATTCATTATCTTTGTCGCCTATCTTGATTCGGCCATTCCGTTAAGGCCCATACTGTATATTGTTTTTTTATCATTGCTCATGTTCAGTATGTTTTTGATTTTCCGCTATAAAAAGGAAACCTACTTTTATAAAAGTTTAGAAGCACGGGAAGACAACCTGGATATAACGAATATTGCCGAACCAGAGAGCCCTTTCGAAAAAATCATAGAAAACAGCATTTTTAACCAAACCGAATTATTGAAGAAATCCGCAGCAATCGGTCAAATGACTTTAGAGCAGGAGAAGGATGAATTATTATCTTGGATTCATGAAGTGAAGACACCATTGACGGCGATGCATTTAATGATTGACCGCTTGGATGATGGATTGCTGAAATCACACTTGACTTATGAGTGGCTGCGCATTCATCTTCTTCTTGATCAGCAGCTCCATCAAAGGCGCATGCCTTTCATCGAAAATGATTTGTATATAGAGAAAACCGATTTGGAAACAATAATCTTTGATGAGATTAAAACCCTGCGGTCATGGTGCATTCAAAAAGGAATCGGCTTCGAGATACAATTGGACGTATCCGAAGTGCTTAGTGATGCCAAGTGGCTGGCCTTCATCATGAGGCAGCTCTTGACCAACTCCATTAAATACAGTGAAAACTCAGATATCATGATATATAGCCATGAGCGAGCTGGACAAACGGTTCTGGAAGTGCAGGATTCCGGACGGGGCATTGACCCAAAGGATATATCCCGCATATTTGATAAAGGATTTACATCCACGACAAATCATCGTGACAGTGCGGCAACCGGCATGGGTCTATATTTAACCAAGAATGCGGCCGAGTCCCTATTCATCTCCATTGATGTGAAATCAGAGCTTGGAACCGGGACGACCGTTACCTTGACCTTCCCAAAAAGAAATGATTTCGTGAATATCACAAGCATGTGACAAAAGTGTCACATGCTTTTATTCTTTGTTCGTCCAAACGAAGGAAAAGAAATACATGGCCTTTTATAATGAGGATATAGAAAAAAAGGAGAGTATCCAAATGAATATATTAGAAGCGAAAAAAATCCATAAAAGCTATGGTAATAAATTCAATAAACAAGAAGTATTAAAGGGTCTTGATATAAGCATAC
Source organism: Peribacillus sp. SRI_006 (assembly GCF_057586375.1). Classification (NCBI taxonomy): domain Bacteria; kingdom Bacillati; phylum Bacillota; class Bacilli; order Caryophanales; family Bacillaceae; genus Peribacillus; species Peribacillus sp. SRI_006. The sequence goes on from NZ_JBYCZT010000004.1 coordinate 101,432, forward strand.
AAAAAGGTGAATTCGTAAGCATCATGGGTGCTTCCGGTTCAGGAAAAACGACTTTGCTGAATGTCCTTTCCTCCATCGATAAAATCAGCAACGGCACCATTACGATCGATGGTAAAGAGATTTCAGGGATGAAAGAAAAGAATTTGGCCGAATTCCGTAAGAACCACTTGGGCTTCATTTTCCAGGAATATAACCTATTGGACACATTGACTGTCAAAGAAAATATCCTCTTGCCCTTATCCATTACAAAAACGCCCAATAATGAAGCGGCACAAAAGTTTGATAGCGTGGCGAAGGAACTGGGCATATATGAAGTGAAGGATAAATACCCAAATGAAATTTCCGGTGGTCAAAAACAGCGTACGTCTGCAGCGCGGGCTTTCATCCATGATCCAAGCATCATTTTTGCGGATGAACCGACTGGGGCGCTTGACTCCAAATCAGCTTCCGATTTACTGAACAAACTGAGCGAAATGAATAAAAAGCACAAAGCGACCATCATCATGGTAACCCATGATCCCGTGGCCGCCAGTTATTGCAGCCGAGTCATTTTCATTAAAGACGGACAAATCTATACCCAATTGAATAAAGGTGAACAATCCAGACAAACCTTCTTCAAGGACATCATGAAAACACAAGGTGTATTGGGAGGGGTTCAAAATGAGCATTAATCAACTCATCTTGCGAAATCTGAAGAAGAATCTGAAGAACTATTATCTGTATGTGTTTGCCCTGGTCTTCAGCGCTTCCCTGTACTTTGCTTTCGTCACCTTGCAATATGACCCAGCGCTGGATGAAGCGGAGGGTACGGTGAAAGGGGCCGCCTCCATCAAGGCAGCATCGATCCTGCTTGTTGCGATAGTTTCCATATTCCTTTTATATGCCAATAGCATTTTCATTAAAAGACGCAGTAAAGAAATTGGCTTATTCCAATTGATAGGCATGACGAAGAACAGGATATTCCGTATCCTGAGTGTGGAAAACCTGATCCTGTATTTCTGTTCCGTATTCCTGGGAATCTTTGTAGGGTTTGCCGCTTCAAAATTGATCATCATGATCCTATTTAAAATAATGGGTGTCCAGGCAATCGCGACTCTTAACTTTTCTTTTCAGCCGCTAGTGCAAACCTTGCTCGTTTTTAGCGCCATCTATCTTTTAATCATGTTGATGAATTATGCCTTCATTAAAAAGCAAACCATTCTATCATTATTTAGAGTGACTTCCATGACGGAAGGAAAAGTGAAAAAAGTTTCTATGGTCGAAATGATCATCGGGATATTCGGGATCGCCCTGATCATTGCTGGCTATGTCATTTCATCCAAATTATTCGATGGAGCATTTACACAGATGACCGAGCTTTTCATGGCCATGATCGTCATTCTGGCAACCGTCATCATCGGTACCTACCTATTCTATAAAGGATCCGTAAGCTTCATCTTTAATATCGTCCGTAAAAAGAAAAATGGCTATTTGAACATCAATGAAGTATTGTCCCTTTCATCCATTATGTTCCGGATGAAATCAAATGCGATATTATTGACGATCATCACGACCGTTTCCGCTTTGGCAATCGGTTTATTATCATTAAGCTATATCTCCTACTACTCAGCGGAGAAAATGGCACAAAGCAGTATCCCTACCGATTTTTCGATGACGGATATGGGAGATGCGGATAAATTCAAAGAGGCTTTATCAGACAGTAAAATTGATTATGACGCAAAGGTGATTGACGTCATTCAGGTGGATGTCAATGTAAAGGAAATAATGGAAACGAGCCTCGAAGGAGTGAACTTCGATTCGGACATCATGACCGTTCCCGTCATCAGTGATGAATCGGTTAAAGGAATCAACCTTGCTGAAGATGAGACCCTTTTCAGCGGATACAGTAATATGATGGAGAAGGTCATATCCTTGAAGGATTCCGGAAAGATTGAACTGAAGGGCAAGAATGAAGTAATTCCGCAAACATATATAGGTTTGAATGATGATACCTTCCTGTCCTATTACTTCACGAGTGGCGGATTGCCCGTTGCGATTGTAGACCAAACGATATTCGACCGTTTGAAAAAGGATATCGACCCGAAAATCCAAAAAGTATCATCCGTTAATATCGGCATTGATGTGAAGGATGAAGCTGAACTTGAAAAAGCGAATGATCTATTCAAAAGGATGAGTTTCAAAGAAGAACATGTGAATGATTCCCAATTGAAAATGTTCAACACCCAGAAGAAGAATATGGGCCTTATCATGTTCATCGTCGGCTTCTTGGGATTAACCTTCCTCATTACCTCCGGCTGTATCCTCTATTTCAAACAAATGGATGAAAGTGAAGGTGAAAAATCCAATTATACGATCTTAAGAAAACTGGGATTCACGAGAGGTGACTTACTAAAGGGAATCCAAGCAAAACAAGTTTTCAATTTCGGTATTCCTTTAATCGTCGGGCTGCTTCACAGTTATTTCGCAGTCCAATCAGGATGGTTCTTGTTCGGGACCGAAGTTTGGACACCGATGATCATCGTCATGGCATTATACACGGCATTGTATTCGATCTTCGGAATCCTATCCGTATTTCATTACAAGAAGGTCATTAAAGAATCTCTATAATTTCGAAGATACTAAAAGCTCCAGGGCCAATGATTCCTTGGAGCTTTTAAACTGTAGAAAAATCCGGAGAAAAGTCAGTTCGCCTAAAATTTTTCTAAAAAAACATTCCAGTTGATTGGAACGGTGGGTACGAGACTCCTGCGGGAAAAGCGTGTCCAAGGGAGATCCCGCAGGCGCAAAGAGCGCCGAGGGCGGCCCTCCGCGGAAAGCGAGTGCCTGGAGTGGAAATCAACGTTCAAATTGTACAAACCCTCAATGAAGTTCCAGCTGCTTTCAGAAATCCGCTCCCTTTAAAGTACCCCAGCCGGTTTCATCATTTCCTTGATCAATTCCCTGTTGCGCTTTTTAAAGATTTCATTATGGGAAGAAACCATCCCCACACCGTGAGCATCAGGCTGGATAAATTGCTTTGCCTTGTTTACGGCATTTGCAGCATCTTGAAAAGTGCCTGCTATCAGGTTCAATTTACCTTCATGCTTAAGGATATCACCCGCTGCGTATATTCCATCCATCGAAGATTCACTTGCAGGAGTACCTTCAATATAATAGTTGTCGGCAATGGCAATATCGACTTTACTATTTTGAAGCAGCGATGTATCACGCTCATAACCATGATTGATGATGACTTCATCGATCGGCAAGTAAGAAACTTCTCCCGTTGCGTGATTCGTCAGTTCAACATGTTCAATTGATTGATGATCATCGCAGGCGATCAATTTTGTAATCGTCGTATTCAAGAAACAAACAGCAGAGCTTTCCATCAATTGTCTTGCTTGTGATTCATGTCCTGCTAAACTATCTTTCCTGTATGTCAGATAGACCTTTTTGGCGATGGGCTCTAATTCATTTGCCCAGTCTATGGCAGAATTCCCGCCGCCTGAAATGATCACCGTCTTATCCTTGAAACGATTGAAAGACTTGACAGTATAGTTTAAATTGGAGACTTCAAACCTTTCTGCCCCGTCTATTTCCAACTTTTGCGGATTCAGGATTCCGCCGCCAACCGCGACAATGATCGTCTTGGAAAAGTGCACTTGACCTGAAGCCGTATGTAAAACGAAGATGCCTTCTTCATTACGTGTGATTGATTCCACTTTCTCATTCAAGACGACTGTTGGATTGAATGTTAAACCTTGCTCCACTAGCTGCTCAATTAATTTTTCCCCAGTAGTCGGTGTCAGCCCTCCAACATCCCAAATCATCTTCTCTGGATAGACATGAATTTTCCCGCCCAGCCGTGGCTGGTATTCAATCAGTTTAACTTTCATTTCTCTAAGTCCGCTATAAAAAGTGGAGTAAAGGCCTGCTGGCCCTCCCCCAATAACCGTTACATCAAATAAATCCTGCTGTTCCATCTACGTCCACTCCCCGGCAACCAAGTGTGATTGATTATCATTCTCATTTAATCGTACACTCTTTTCTCACTTTTTACAATAAGCAGGCGAGTTAAATTTCAAAAAAAACGATCCATTCTGCACGTATGTATGAAATTAGGGAAAAAAAAGTGCAGCCATCCTTCATCCCTACTCAAGGATGAAAGTTGCTGCACCTTCTCGCACTGAATGCTAGTTTGAACGAGGTCTTTTCCCGTCCGATATAAGAAGATTGATATGATCTATGAGTTCAGGTAGTTCCTCCATCGTTTTGATGGTGAAGTCTGCCCCGTTTTTCAAAAAAATATCTGCCGTTTTAGAGATGAGATCTTGTTTATCTCTTTCTGGCAAACTTGTATACTCATCTAAACTCAATCCCATCTCAGAGCTTCCGACAATGACTCCGACCGTCCATACCCAGCATTCACTCCCTCTTGCATGTCGGAAATGGTATCGCCTACCTTCACTACCTTCCATGATGCCGCTAATTTCAATTTTTCCATATTCCGATAGATCATGTAAGGGTATGGCCTTCCAATCGAATGGGTTGCATCCGGGGTTACATGGAAATCGGGCCCATACCCTTTTTTCAAAGCATTTGCTGTGACGACCTCCATCATTGTATCGGTATATCCCGTTGTCGACCCAATCTTCAGGCCGCGATTCCTTAATGCTTCCACTGTCTCGATAACCCCTGGAATGGCCTGCGGGAAAAGCGAGTCCAAGGGAGACCCCACAGGCGCAAGTGCGCCGCGGGCGGACCGCCCGCGGAAAGCGAGTGCCCTACGTTCCAATCAACGTCTAAATTTGTACAAGCAAAAAAAAACTGAAGACAAATTCGATTTTCTTCGAGTTTGTCTTCAGTCTGAAATGCCCTTTCATTCCGGGGCATTTTCATGATCCAATTGATTAATTTACGAAAAGATATAACTTCCTATGATATTCCTCAAATGCCTGCTGGTCCTTTTCCGTGTAGTCCATCCACTTCACTCTCTTGCATCTTTCCTCTAATCTCTCATTCAGTTCTTCTTCTATTTCATTCATGAAACGGATGATTTCCCCATAGGGCATATTGAAATGACGGGCTGCAAGCCTGGGCGGGGAATGCTTGACCAGCAATCTCATGAATTGATCGACCGTGTCCGCCTTCGATGCAAGATAATCTTCTTCGTTCACGATGAATTCATACACTTGTTTTTTGACGCCAGAAAGTCTGGTTACTTCGTCGCGCAATAAAAACTCCATTAATCTATCGTTCATATGGCTCTACCTCGAATTGGTTTATATTTAAATCCTCTTGGATATGTATGAAAAGTCTATACTGCCCGATACCTCATTATGACATCGTAACGGCAAGCCATCAAGCAATTCCTCCATCAACACATAAAGCGTAATAATTACGATTTAAAGACCGTTTTAAGTAAAATAACATGCATATGCTTTAAAAGTCAACGTTTGTATTGTGTGCATAGCAAGCATTCTTTATTGGCAAAATATGAGCATGAACAAATGGAACAGCTCTTTATTAATTTTGTATAGGCAATGAGAATAATTTTGTTAAAATTTGATATAATAAATGTAATATTTAGTCAATTAGTATTTTTCCCTAGAATTTGCTTTTGCAAAGGGGTAGAATGAAGCTAATGACATCTTATTTTTTCTAATGTTTCCGAGGAGTTATAGGGTGGGTATAGCAAGTACATAGTGACAGCTGGAATGCTGTCCGACATATCGGTTGTTTTCATTTGTTCAAAATAACAATGAAAAGAATAAGGAGTGATTTTTTGAAACCTTCAACAAATCGCATGTTAACCCGTATTAAATCCGTTTATATGTTCATTAGCAATAACGGTACGGTTTCTACTCAAGAGCTTGTAGAAGAATTTGGCATCACTCCTCGAACTGTGCAGCGCGATTTAAATGTCTTAGCATACAATGACCTTGTTCAAAGCCCAAGCCGAGGCCTTTGGACGACAACAAGTAAAAAGGTGAAGATGTCATCGTAAAAAGAACGACCACCCGAACAAGATCGATATGTAAAATACTTTGAGGCGGACAATATTGTCCGCCTCATTTTTTGTGTCCAGCTATCATTCAGCCGGTTGGCCCGCCTTTAACTGTTCAAGCTCCTCCGCCGTCAATTCACGGTATTCACCAAGCTCGAGTTCCTCATCAAGCTGTAAACTCCCCATGGAAAGACGCTTTAGGTAGACGACACGTTTGCCAACGGCCTCAAACATCCGCTTCACCTGATGGAACTTCCCTTCCATGATCGTTAGCTCGATATCCGATGTCAGGCCTGATTTTAAAATGTTCAATTCTCCTGGTTTTGTTTCGTATCCATCATCCAAGGTCACTCCGTTGCGGAATGCCTCGATATCCCGTTCCGTTACTTCGCCATCAATGACCGCAAAATATGTTTTAGGGACATGTTTCTTTGGGGAAAGCAGTTGGTGGGCAAGCTTTCCGTCATTCGTGATCAGCAATAAACCTTCTGTGTCCTTATCAAGACGGCCTACAGGAAATGGCTCGAATACCGAATCTTCCGGCTCCAAGATGTCGATGACCGTTTCTTGGTAGTTATCTTCCGTTGCGGACAATACGCCCGGCGGTTTATTCATCATTAAATAAATGAATTCCCTGTATTCAACCCGTTCACCATGAACCGTCACGTTTTCCGTATCAGGGTCCACTTGTTCCTTAGGATCCTTAATCAGCCTTTCATTAACCTTGACGGCGCCGGATTTCAGGAGCTTTTTCACTTCTTTCCTGCTGCCATAACCAATATTGGATAAAATCTTATCTATTCTCATCGTTTCCTCCTAAAGCCTTTTTCAGTAAAAAGCCTTGCCCACTTTAATGACAGGCAAGGCCAATATATTTTAATCGGGGATTCACCATTCAATACCCTTTTTTTTACACATCAAACTTCCAGCTTACAATCCTAATTTAGCTTTTAACCGATCGATCCGGGCACCGAACAAACGATGGGCAAGTTTGCTTTTCAAGGAAAGAGCCGCATAAACGAGCGCTCCAAAAATTGCACAAACGGCCACGATCAAAATCGCCTGGAAGCGCCCTTCCGTTGTAAGCCATAGCGATAGTAAAATGTTCATGCCCCAGGCAGCCAGTCCCATTATTATTGAAAAAACTGATATTAAAACAGATCTCCTGATGGTAAGGCTGTAACGATATCCAGTAAAGTAGGTAATGACATACAAATTCAGCAGCACGGCAGCCAAGTAGCCGAATGCCGTAGCGTAAACGGATCCTTCCGTTTCAAACAACTTGATCAATGGGATATTCAAGCTCAATTTGATTAAAAAGCCCACAAGCAGGCTGAGCACTGTATATTTTTGCTGATTGATCCCTTGTAATACAGCTGCCGAAACGGAAAAAAGTGCAAACAAGATGGAAACGGGCGCATATGCCTTCAGGACACTGATTCCAAGTGGATCATGGCTGTAAAAGGCACTATAGATCGGATCGGCCAGCACAGACATGCCAACGACTGCTGGAATCGTAATGAACAGCAAAATTTGAAAGGCTTGGTTCAGCTGGCGGTTGAACTCGTTTGAATCCTCGCTTACATATGCCTTCGTCACCGAAGGAAGAAGCGCCATCGAAAACCCGGTTGCAAGCGTCATCGGAATCAAGACAAGCTTCTGGGCATACACATTCAACACCCCTAGTGCATCCTCAGCAACATGCTGCAGCCCGATCGACGACATCGCCTTATTGAAAGACAATAAGTCAGCCAACTGAAACATTGGCATCGCGATTCCGACGAATATGAAAGGAATCGACGAAAGGAATATTTCTTTATAAATCTCCTTCAGGGAAATTTCCATCGTTCCCCTGTCTTTCTTCATCAAGCTGTCCAAATATGGTTTTTGTTTTTTCCAATACCAAAATAACACCACTAAACCGCCAACAGCCCCGACCGTCGCCGCGAAGGTAGCTATTTGGATGGCTCTCACTAACTCTCCGTCAAGGACATTCAAAACAACATACACACCGGCCAGAAGGAACACGATGCGGACAATTTGTTCGACAACCTGGGAAATGGCCGTTGGTTCCATCGCTTCATGCCCTTGAAAGAAGCCGCGGATGATGCTCATGAACGGTACAAAAATCAAGGCGAAGCTGACTGCCCTAATGATCTCCGTGACATCCGCAGCATCTTCCGGCTTGACCCCAAAGACTCCAGTAAACAGCGGGGCCATCGTATAGAGAATCAAAAAAGCGAGAAAACCGGTGATTACCATTAATTTCAGGCTCGATTTAAATAACTTCTCACCGACTGCGTATTCCTCGAGCGCATTATACTTCGAGATGAATTTAGATACTGCAAGCGGCATGCCTGCCGTTGCAAAGCTAATGAAAATGGTATAGGGAACGTACCCATATTGATAGAGGGTAGCCCCTTTATTCCCAACCATATGTTCAAATGGGATGACATAAAATAAACCAAGAATCTTGGAAATGATCGCTCCCAGCGTTAATATAAAAGCCCCTTTTAAAAACTTAGATGACATCTAATCCCTTCCTGCCTCTGTCAGTTACGTTTCACACGCTCTTTATCTTATCATATTAAAGTATTTTTTCTATAGAAAACTACATTCAAGTTTATCGTTTTCGAAGATAATACACAAACAAATAATTCCTTTTTTTCTACATTCGCAATCTGACGGGCTCTTGCTATATAATGAGGGGACTGAAAATGATAAAGTGGTGATCAATTTGAAATATGATGTAGTGGTAATTGGCGGCGGTCCTTCCGGATTGATGGCAGCAATAGCAGCCGGGGAAAAAGGTGCCCATGTATTGTTAGTGGATAAAGGCGAGAAGCTTGGAAGGAAACTTGCAATCTCGGGCGGGGGACGCTGCAACGTGACGAACAGGCTCTCAATCGATGAAATCATTCAGCATATTCCTGGAAACGGGCGATTTCTATACAGTGCTTTCTCAGAGTTCAATAATGAGGACATTATTCAATTCTTTGAAAAATTGGGCGTCGCTCTAAAAGAAGAGGACCATGGCCGGATGTTTCCTGTCAATGATAAAGCGCAAAGCGTCGTGGATGCCCTTCTGACGCACCTGTCGAATTTAAAAGTAACGATCTACAAGAACTCTCCAGTTGCGGAAGTTCTCTATGAACATGGAAAAACCAGCGGTGTCCGGTTAAAAGATGGCCAGACCATTGACACGGATGCAGTCGTGATTGCAGTCGGCGGGAAATCAGTTCCCCACACCGGTTCAACCGGAGACGGCTACGCATGGGCTAAAAAGGCAGGGCATACGATTACCGAATTGTTCCCGACTGAGGTTCCCGTACTTAGCCATGAAACATTCATTAAAGATCGAACACTTCAAGGGCTCGCACTTCGCGATGTTTCATTGAGTGTCCTTAACCCAAAGGGCAAGGCCTTGATTACGCATAGAATGGATATGCTCTTCACCCATTTTGGCGTCTCCGGTCCAGCTGTTCTAAGATGCAGCCAATTCGTCGTGAAAGCGATGAAGAAATGGAACCTGTCGGAAGTGACCATGAAACTTGATGCCCTTCCGGACCGAAACAAGGAAGAGGTTTTTCAAGACATCATGAAGGAAATAAAAGCCGAACCGAAAAAAGCCATTAAAAACACCTTAAAAGGTTTAGTTCCTGAACGATACCTTCACTTCCTGCTTGAGCGAAGCGGCATCGACCTTCAAGAGCAAGGGGCGACGATATCAAATGAAAAAATCCGCCGCTTTGCAGAATTATGCAAGGACTTCCAATTCGGGGTGCACGGCACCCAGCCGCTAGAAAAAGCCTTCGTAACGGGCGGCGGCGTATCCGTCAAGGAAATACATCCAAAAGAAATGGCATCCAAACTAATGGACGGACTGTATTTCTGCGGTGAAATTCTGGATATACACGGATACACAGGCGGTTACAATATCACATCGGCATTAGTGACCGGCAGGCTCGCCGGCATGAATGCTGCCATGTCTGCCCGTTCATAATCCGTAAAAGAGGCTGATCCGCTTGGATCAGCCTCTTTTACTGCGATTTCGCAAGCCTATACATCGTGTTCGTTAGGCTTTGATTCTGGTGTAGGTGCTGTTGTTTGTGCCTTCACTGTACTTTTTCGACCAAACCGCGCCCGCCACTACTAGTCCGGCTATGCGTTTAAAATATTTCTGGATGATAGCGATATGCTTCGAGGTCAATGGTATTCCGGCCCGTGAACTTGATGCCTTCACTCTCGAGCATCGCCTTCTGGTGTTCTGCAGCGCCCTCCGCTTTTATGCCGATTTCACCTTTGGCATTGATAACACGGTGCCATGGAAGGTCATGTTTTTTACTGCTAGAATGAAGGATCCTAACGACCTGCCTTGCACCGCGCGGACTTCCGGCGAGCTGTCCAATCTGACCATATGTCATCACTTTACCGGAGGGGATTCGTTGTATGATATGAATGACCCGTTCAGTAAAACTTTCCAAATACCTCGCCCCTTTATTCTATCCGTTTGCTAAAATCGTGATTTTTTCATCGGTAATCAGGACTCCATGATGTTTGATCAAGTTTGTTTTAAGCTCGGCAGGCACTCTGCAGTCATCGTATGCACATACAGAAATCAATCCTCTTTCCTTGATCAATTTGTCGATCCCTTTTTCATATTCGCCTATCGCAAAGCTGACTTGATCGTCATGGCCCCATTCAACATGGCCCCAAGTCCGGATGTGCTGATTGCGTTTAGTGTATACATCGATATTTTCCAAGAAATAATCAACCATCGTCGAAGGATGGAAGTCTCCATGAAAACAATAAAAATCAAAATTATTCATAAGATGCACTTGCTCCAATTGCTCCTCATTTAAATGAATCTGCAATTTCTTGTACACGAAAGGAAAGATGCGGTCGTTTTCGACGACCAGGATATGGTCTCCCTGTTGAACACCGGTAATGATGAAAGTTGCCTCATTTTCAATGTATGACTCCAATTCATCAAAACAGTATAAAATATGGCCACCATCCGACTGCTGTATATTTTCTATTAATTGTTTCATTTTATTATCCAAAATGAATCTCTCCTTTAATACACCAGTCCGTACTATGTATTATGTATAACTTTACCCATTATCTCCGTGTTTGTAAAATTCATAGAAGAATATAATCAGTTTTTCCTAATGACATGTTAAGATCTGGAATTTAGTTAAGTCGAATTATGGCTGCTTTCAGTCCACTCTTAAAAAGACCTAGGCAGCCCAATCCGGCAGACTCCGTACTTCATGCATTTTCCCTTCACTCTTAAATCACGGGATAATACGGCACATAGCGCGGGTTATAATAATATGGCGGTCTTGGTCCAATAAGCGGCAATTCAAAGGTATTTGGGTTGGAGTCATATAACAACTCCACCTTTTCATCCGATTGTTCGACCAATAACCACTTCACTTCTTCGCTATAATAATATGGCATATAGAGGCCTCCAAAAACTTTTTTCTCCCCTTCAGCATATTCGAGCCGCACGGCAACGAGCCCGTCCCGATACATGTTCTTCATGCACGGCATATGCCTGATCATCATAAAGTAATCCGACTAAATTCTTTATTAGGAGGACCCCTCATGGCAGAAGATAATAAAAAGAAATCATCCGGTAAAAGCTATCCCATGCATCCGAATTATGGGAAGATCACCCGTTATCAAGACGTACCCATCACGGTTCCGGAGCAACGCCAATTTCGCCAACCCGGTGTAGAAAAATTAATGGTGCCCAGGCCCATCATCGAAAATCCCAATTATAGGGGCAGCGGGAAATTAACAGGTAAAGTCGCATTGATAACTGGCGGAGACAGTGGGATTGGCGCTGCGGCTGCCATCGCTTTCGCTAAAGAAGGGGCAGATGTTTCCATCGCTTATTTGGATGAACATGAGGATGCCAATCGGACTAAAACGAGAATTGAAGAGCTTGGGCAACGTTGCTTACTGCTGCCTGGGGACTTAAGGGATAAGCAGCAATGCATCGATATCGTGGAAGACACCATCGAAACATTTGGAAAGCTCGATATTCTTTGTAACCACGTGGGCATTCAATTTCAGCAATTAAGCTTGCTTGATATTACGGATGAGCAATTCGATGATACCTTTAAAGTGAATATCTATTCCCACTTCTACACGACGCGTGCTGCCCTTCCCCATTTAAAAGCTGGGTCCTCCATCATTAATACATCTTCTGTCGTGACGTTTAATGGGAATAAGCAATTAATTGATTATACGGCGACTAAAGGGGCCAACATCGGTTTTACCCGTGCCTTGGCAAACAGTCTTGTCGACCAAGGCATCCGGGTGAACGCCATTGCGCCCGGAAGGTTTTGGACACCCCTCATCCCGGCAAGTTTCTCGGCAGACGAAGTGACACAAGTCGATAATCCGATGGAGCGTCAAGGCCAGCCATTTGAACTGGCTCCCACCTTTGTCTATCTCGCCTCTGATGATTCCCGTTTTGTGACAGGACAAACACTTCATGTCAATGGCGGGGAAGCGACATCGTCCTAATTTCCACAACGAACATGCCCCCTTCCGAGGAAGTCCAGACGGAAAAAGACTACCTTTGATTGCCCGTCAGCAAGCAAAAGGTAGTCCATTATTGATTATCGGGCCAGCCGGCCTTTATTTTTTTTTATAGATGATCATCGCACTGAAACAGTAGATCTGTTCCTCTTCCTCTTCACCTGTAGTGGCGACATTGTATTTGATATCGACGATTTGATTATCACGAATGTCTTCCAGGAAAAAGTTCATTTCATCCTCTAGGTCCTTTTCATGCTCATAATCAAATAATTTCACTTGTATCATCGGCTCTCCCCGCCCTTTTACTATAATGATAGTTATTGTGCAGGATGCCCTTTTCACTTGATTTTTATACTTGATTTTTTAGTGAAGCGGATAATATTTTAACCACTTCATCCCCGACTTCCTCTGTAGAAGCTGCCCCGCCCATATCAGGAGTCAGCACCTTTTTATCGACCATCGCCTGTTCAATCACGTCCAACACTTTCGCACCCCAAACCTCATGTCCAAAGAAATCGAGAATCTGACTGGCGGACCATATGGCCGCAAGTGGATTGGCGATGCCTTGATGTGCTATATCCGGGGCTGAACCATGAATCGGTTCGAACATCGAAGGATAAATCCGTTCCGGGTTTAAATTGGCACCGGCCGCCAGTCCCATACCGCCTGCAATGGCAGCACCTAAATCCGTTATGATGTCACCGAACAAATTGGAGGTGACAACGATTTGAAACCGTTCAGGCTGTTTGACAAAATACATGCTTGCCGCATCGACCAGATAGGAATTCGTTTCTACTTCCGGATACTCCTGTCCAATTTCTTCAAAAACCTGATCCCAAAAAACCATTGAATAATTCAATGCGTTCGCCTTGCTTATGCTCGTTAGCGTCCTTCTCGTCTTGCGCGCAAGTTCATAAGCATAACGGATGATCCTCTCGGTTCCCTTTCGTGAAAAGACCCCCGTCTGCAGGACGACTTCTTCCGGCTTGCCTTTAAAAAGCCAATCACCTGCACCGGAATATTCCCCTTCACTGTTTTCACGGATGACAATCATATCGATTTGGTCACGGGTCACGTCTTTTAATGGACAGGGTGCACCTTGAAGCAATTTAACGGGTCGAACATTCACATATTGGTCAAATCCCTTTCTGATCTTCAGCAGAAGTTCACGTAAGGAAATATGGTCCGGGACACCAGGATAACCGACAGCCCCCAGATACACGGCGTCAAACTTCATCAGTTGTTCCAGTCCATCGTCAGGCAGCATTTTGCCGTGCTCAAGGTAATATTCACAGCCCCATGGAAAATAGGTGAACTGGAAAGAAAAATCACCGGCAATTGCCGCCACTTCTTTAAGGACCTTTATACCCTCATTAATCACCTCAGGGCCAATTCCGTCACCCGCAATGACCGCAATTTTATGAACTTTCATTCTCCAACTCTCCTTTTTCTATATTTTCTGACTTCAGCACCCTAATTTTAACATAAAACGTTTGCATCCCCGTAAGTGAGGTTCATATAGAAAAAAGAGTCCTTTCATGATGAAAGGACTCTTTGTTTTCACGACTTCAAATATGCACGTCTTTCCGCATATTCACGGCATTGTGAACAAACCATGATCTTTTTTCTTTCTTCATTCAAATAAGCCGTCACATTCCTGGATTACGCTTACAAAAGTAACAGGCCTTTTTGAAGAGCTTCACTTAACGATGACTTCGCCGTCCCATTCAAGCATTCCGCCAACCATGTTTGCCACTTTATATCCTTGTTCCTGAAGATAATGGCAAACATTTTCACTGCGGCGTCCTGAACGGCAGATAAAGATATATTCTTTTTCTTTATCAAAATAGTCAAGGTTCGCCGGGATATCATTCATGCGAATATGTTTCGCGCCTTCGATCATTCCCTCTTGCACTTCTTCGTCTTCACGAACATCGACAAGTTCCATCGCTTCTCCTGCCTCAAGCTTAGCTTCCACTTCTTCCGTTGTAATGATTTTGATTTCTTCCATAATTAGCACCTCGAATTATCGTTTGATTTATCTTTTTCATTATAGCAAAATTTCCAGTTAAACATCACGTAATGGATTCGCATATGCAAATTCCCTCATGCACTGAATGAAAAAACGCCAGCGAATATAATATTCGCCGGCGTTTTAAAAATCCGTATCAATGCTTGAATCCCAGTTGATATTGTTTAGGAATCTCCGTTTTTATATTCAAAGCTTTAGATGCTTCAAGTGCCCAATAAGGGTTTCGCAGCATTCCTCTGCCGATGGCGACCAAATCTGCTTCTTCATTGCCAATGATTGAATTTGCTAGAATCGGATCATCTAAACGACCTACAGCAATCACCGGAATATCCAAAGCTTTTTTGATTTCCCTGGCCAACGGAGTTTGATAGCTGGCATGGGTACCAGGTCTTCCGTCTGCTCCAATCGGGCCTTCTCCTCCAGAGCTTACATGGAACATATCGACGCCTGCTTCTTTAAAGACTTGTGAAAATGCAATGCTTTCCTCAATACCATATCCGCCTTCAACGTATTCTTTTGCAGAAATGCGCATGATTAAAGGCATGTCGGCAGGCATTTCGCTTTTCACTGCTTTAATGACTTCCACTCCGAATTTAGTCAGGTCCCTTCCATATTCGTCATCACGTTTATTCGTAAGCGGTGATGTGAATTGGTGGATTAAATACCCGTGTGCACCATGTAATTCGATTACGTCAAACCCTGCTTGAACTGCCCTTCTGGCCGATGCCCGGAATTTATCGACCATTTCCTTCACTTCTTCCGTTTCTAAAGCCCTTGGTGTTTTATACGTTTCATCAAACGCAATGGCTGAAGGTGCCACCGGCGGTTCCGCATCCTCCGCTTTACGGCCTGCATGGGCAATTTGTATCCCGATTTTTGCACCGTATTGATGAACTTCCTTAACGATGTTGGAGAAAGCCCCAATTTGATCGTCGGACCATAATCCAAGATCGCGATTCGAAATGCGCCCATCAGGCTCCACATCGGTCATTTCCACTATAATTAACCCCGTGCCGCCAACTGCCCTGCTTACATAATGTTGCTGGTGCCAGTTCGTTGGTATACCATCTTCCGCTTCGACGGAGTATTGGCACATCGGCGGCATGACGATCCTATTTTTAAGTTCAAGTTCTTTTATGCGATAAGGTGAAAATAAATCATTCATCATTCTTCATCTCCTTTTTATATAATGCATGCACATGCATTTATATCATCCCAGTAATACTGTGTCAACTAATCGGATTTCCCAAGCTTTCAGTGTAAATTCCGGTGCGAAATTCATAAAAAAAGAGAAAGACGGATATCCCGTTCCCCGACTGTGGACAAACTGGAATAATTAAGATTGCCTACATTTTTTTAAGGGAGTGTAATATGAATGTTGATTTTCACTCCAGGCACTCGCTTTCCGCGGGCGGTCCGGGAGCCTCCTCGGCGCAAGCGCCTGCGGGGTCTCCCTTTGACTCGCTTTTCCCGCAGGAGTCTCGCACCTTACATTCCAATCAACTTTGTGTTAAAAGATATGTCCTCTTTAGTCTATAAACTCAGAAGGATATCTCGTCCCTCTCCTTCCTAATAATTAAAAGTCGAAATTATCAGGATCTGGACCAACACGGTGATTCTGATTCAATCCATCAATTTGGTTCATTTCCTCTTCGGTCAATTCGAAATCGAATACAGTTGAGTTTTCGACAATACGATGTTCTTTAGTTGATTTCGGAATTGTTACAATCCCATTTTGTAAATCCCAGCGTAAAATGACTTGTGCAACAGATTTGCCATGCTTGGTTGCAATAGCTTGTAAAACTTCATTATCAAGAAGTTCACCTTGCATCAAAGGAGACCATGCTTCAAGTTGTATTCCTTGTTCCTTACAGAATGCCTGAACTTCTTTTTGAGTTAAACGCGGATGGCATTCCACTTGATTGACCATCGGCTTCACTTCTGCATCTTCCATCAAATCTTTTAGGTGGTGAATCTGGAAATTGCTCACACCGATCGCTTTCACTTTTCCTTCTTTATATAGAGTTTCTAACGCTCTCCAAGCTTCTTTATATTTTCCTTCCACTGGCCAATGGATAAGATATAAATCCAGGTACTCCAAGCCAAGTTTCTGTAAGCTTTTTTCGTAAGCTGCAATTGTCGATTCATAGCCTAAATCGGCATTCCAGACTTTGGATGTTACGAATAAGTCTTCCCTTGAGATTCCAGCTTCTTTTAAGCCCTCACGAATCCCTTGTCCGACCCCTTCTTCATTTTCATATATAGCAGCCGTATCGATGCTGCGATAACCATGTTTAATGGCCACTTTAACTGCATTTACCAGCTCCGGTCCTTCTTCCACCTTAAATACGCCCAATCCGAACCAAGGCATTTTGACGCCGTTATGCAATGTAGTTGTATCTTGTAAGTTTTTCACCATAATACTCTACCTCCAAATGATTGTTTTTATAGATTGTAATGCGCTTTAAGTATCAGTATCAGTATCATTACATCCCTTCAGGGAACCTTCCATCATTCACTGAAGGGATGCAATGATACTTTTCATTGATACCCTATACGCATAGCATACTTTTTCTAAGATGTATCACTTTTTTAATCCTATGCTATTTTGTCCGTTCCCTTGGTACGGTCTTTACTTTCCAGGGCCCGGCTCCAAGCTGTTAAAATCACCGCTGCAAACACCATGACTCCACCTATCCACGCTGTATGGATCAATCCGATTGAATCCGTTATCACCCCTCCTAAGTAGGCACCAATGGCGATACCCGCATTGAAGGCGGCAATATTGATGGCTGACGCCACGTCCACTGCACTCGGCACGAAACGCTCCGCTAACATGACGACATACACTTGAAGCCCCGGAACATTCATGAATGCAAACAATCCCATTAAAATGATCGTAATTAAACCAGCTACCTTGAACGGTGCCGTGAAAGTCAACACCACAAGTACAATGGCCTGAATAAGAAACATATAGAATAGGGCATTAATAGGATTGCGATTGGCGAATTTCCCGCCAAGGGTATTTCCTATTGCTATGGCTACTCCATATATTAACAAAATCAAGGCCACAGTTCCTTCTTTAAACCCTGTCACTTCCTGAAGTAATGGCGACAGGTACGTGAAGACAACGAATGTACCGCCATACCCTAACGCCGTAATGATGAATACTAGCAGCAAACGCCCATTCGTCACCAATTTGATTTGGTCACGGAAAGTGGTCCGTGCCGCTTTTCTTAAATCCGATGGGACTAGAATGCCGTTTCCGATGAAAGCGATCAAGCCGATTGCCACAATGATGATGAAAGCGAATCTCCAGCCGAATTGCTGACCGATGAAGGTTCCAAAAGGAACTCCGGTCACCGTTGCCACCGTCAGACCTGTAAACATGATGGCGATGGCACTCGCCCTGCGGTTTTCAGGGACCAAATCAGCGGCAATCGTAGCGCCGATTGACATGAAGATACCATGTGCAAGCGCTGAAATGACACGCGCGATCAATAATACACCGACTGTGGTCGCAGAAGCCGCTAATGCATTTCCGATAATGAACACGACCATTATCCAAAGCAATAAAGTTTTACGCGACATATTCGATGTCAGTGATGTCAGGATAGGTGCCCCGAACATGACCCCCAAGGCGTATAAGGACACCGTCAGTCCCGCCGTCGTCACTGTAATGTGTAAATCCTTAGAAATGAGTGGTAATAATCCCACGCTGATGAACTCAGTTGTTCCAATCGCAAAGGCACTGATCGCCAAAGCCAGCAATGCCCATGTACTTCTATTTTTATTTGAAATCATATCCTCTTCTCCTTCTTGTCATTTTGTACTATCATTGAAATTGCCTGAGCAACTTTTTTTATAAATGGTACAGTGGAATTCGGTGTGCAAATGTTATTATGAGATATAATACAAATAAAAAACAGTACGTACTTTAAAGTGATATAGGCACCTTTTAGTACCTATAAAATAAGGAGAGTATGCAAATCATGCAAAAAAAGAAATACAATATATCCGTTGAAGCGACACTTGAAGTAATGGGCGGAAAATGGAAATGCGTGATCCTCTGCCATCTGACCCACGGGAAAAAGCGGACTAGTGAATTGAAGCGCCTTATGCCGAACATCACCCAAAAAATGTTGACCCAACAGTTGAGGGAGTTGGAAAAGGACGAAGTCATCAACCGGATCGTTTACAACCAAGTCCCTCCAAAAGTGGAATATGAACTTAGTGAGTATGGAAAAAGCCTGGAAAGTATCCTATCCGCACTATGTACATGGGGGGAAAACCACATAACAAAGGTGTATGGTGATAAGTTTTCCGTTCTCGAGGAAAGTGTCTTGAATGATCAATTAAAGTAATCCCAAATGAAAAAGATTAGCGCAATGGCTAATCTTTTTTTGTTTATAAAGACTTAACTAATGGCTCTTTTCGTAAAGATTGTTGTTTTTTAAAACGAAACTATTTAAGGTTGATTGGAGCGGAAGTGCGAGACTCCTGCGGAAGCAGCGGGACAGGTGAGCCCCCACAGGCGTTTACGCCGAGGAGGCTCACCGCCCGCACCAAGGAAAGCGAGCATCTGGAGGGGAAATCAACCACACCTCACTACCTGGTAAATAGCAACAGAGTATGTGAAAACAGCCTAACTAATAATGAAAACTTCACCTTCGAAAGAGCTACCTGTTTTATTCCCCTCTCTATTTTTGGTATAATATGTAAATACAAACATTTAAATTTTTTATTTTGTAATCGACGAAGTATAATAGGGAAACCAAGGAGTGACATATGAAAGTCTTATTAGAATTGTTACGCATCATATTAATATTCGGGATAGCCGGAACAATCATTTCGAGCATTGTAAACGGCACATATATAAACTTGGGAGTGACTCAGTATGGCTGGCTAGGCTCGATTGCGATACTGCTTTTATTATTCGTCTGGTATAGAAATAAACTTCAGTTCAGTGGCTGGTATTCAGGAAAAGGGAAGGAAAAGCTTCCAAAAATGGTCTCGCAAACACTCATTATGTGTTCACTATTTTTGTTAGGTGTCCCACCTGTTTTAAGTATGCTGCAGACGGTCTTTCATTAATCGGGATTCTATATCCTGGATAGAGCAGGAGTGAACGATTTGCGTAAATTGTTTAATATTGTGGTCCTCATACTCCTACTCTCTGGATTATGGTATGGATATGGTAAAGATATTCAGGAATCTGGATTCAAAGCGGGGGTCAGTGCCTTTGCATCAGATGTTCGTTCATTTATAAACGGGCCCGAGGTTACGACAGCCTTGGAAAAACTGAGTACTGGAGTCAGCAGCCTGATTGGCTCGCTGTCGGAAACATTGGATACCGCTTCTGAAAAAGAATCTCAGGAAACGGAAAAAGTGAAAAAACCGGCACTGGAAGCACCTGCTGATGCATCCTTTTCAGTCCGTAATATCGAAATTGGCGACACGAAGGATGATGTAGAAAAAATGGCTGGTAAAGCTAAGCGGAATACGCGGAATGAATATGGCGTGGACTGGTTTGCCTATCACGAAAATTATCAAAACTTCTTCATGGTTGCCTACGATAACAACAATAAAGTTGTTGGTTTATATACGAACCAAGATTTGATTTCCTCAAAGGAAGGCATTAAACGCGGTACACCCAAAGAAACCGTGACGGGGAAAATGGCGGAGCCAGTAACAAAACTGCTTAAAGGAAACGTCTATTACCAGATTCGAAGTGACGGCGGCGAATACGATATGTTCGAAATGGATAATAGCTATGTGACCATTTTTTATGACAAACATGAGAAAAATACAGTCACGGCAATCCAAATCATCGACGCAAAACTCGAAAAGCAAAAGAGCGGCTATTTTGCAGAAGCCGGCCCCGAATTAAAGAAGGGCTTTGAATATCAATTATTCGATTTGACCAATGCATCACGGGTCAATCATGATCTCTCCGTGCTAACATGGGATAAACGAGTGAAGGTCACCGCCCAGGATCATAGTGCAGATATGGCCGTGAATCAATACTTCAACCATACAAACCTTGAAGGGGAATCCCCTTTTGACCGGATGGAAGATGACAAAATCAATTTCCGAATGGCGGGGGAAAACCTGGCTGCCGGTCAAAATAGCAGTATCTTTGCCCATGAAGGCCTAATGAATTCCATTGGACACAGGGAAAACAAATTACAGAAAGATTTTGAATCCCTCGGTGTCGGAGTTGCCTTCGATGAGGAAAATAAACCATATTATACAGAGAACTATTTGACGAAATAAGAAAAAGCTGTGCATGGAAAATCCTGCACAGCTTTTTTCAGATGCCCGTTTTAAATCACCAAACGAATAATCCAACGACCATGGCACTTAACAGGGAAACAGCCATCCCGCTAACCAACAGCTTCCAAACATTCCTTCCGATAATGTTCGATTTCTCATCATTGAGGATGGAATTGAATGTTCCGTAGATCATGCCCACTGTACTGAAGTTGGCAAAAGACGTCAAATAAGTGACAGCCACGGCTACTGTATGCGGAGGCAGTGTACTGACTTTATCCTTTAAATCGAGCAAGGCAACGAACTCATTCGTGGCAAGCTTGATTCCCATCAATTGAGCGACATACATGGCATCATGTCCAGTTAATCCTAACAGGAATGCAAATGGACTAAAAATGACAGAGAAAATCTTTTGAATGGTCAATCCATCCACGAAGAAGCCGAAAATGCCGTTTACGCTAGCCGTCAACGCCACATAGCCGATAACCATTGCCATGATGACGAAGACCATTTTGGCCCCAACCAACATACTGTTGGAAATGGTGGAAAAGAAATCTTTACGTTCCTCTTTAGAAGGTACATAAACGACGTCTTCTTCTTTACTGACATCGACGGGATTCAGCATATTAGCTATCAGCAAGGCATTTAAGCAGTTCAAAGGTATCGCTACAAAAACATAGGTTGCCGGTACCATGGACAAGTAGGCTCCAATGATTGAACCGCTGATGCTGCTCATGCTCATGATTCCAAATGTCAAAAGACGCTGATCCTTAATCGCACTAAGTTGAAGGCGGATTACGGCAAGTGCCTCGGTATTTCCGAGGAACATCATTTGAATCGAAAAGAAACTCTCAAGTTTCGGCAAACCGGATACTTTTGAAATGAGCCATCCCACTTTATCAATGATCCACGTAAGTATACCGAAATACGATAAAACATCAAAAAACGTGATAATGAAGATAATCGGCATCAATGCGCTGAAAAAGAAATCCACTTGTTCATTTGCCATAAGCGAAGGAAAGACAAAAGAAATCCCTTCATTCGCACATCCAATCAACCAGGTGAAGAATGAAGCGATCAGATTGATGACCCATGCCCCTATTTTTGTCGATAACATGAACCAAGTGATAAGCAATTCAAGAACCAGCAAGGTAAGAATGGCTTTCCACTTAACGTTCCTTTTATTAGGTGAACAAAGGTAAACGATGCCCATAACAACTAAAACACCTAGTATATTCAATAAGAAATACATGCTTTCATCCCCTTTAGCTATATCATTTCCCATTCGTTTTTTTTATATAAAAAGCCCTCACCTTTTTACACCTTCAGCCGCAGCAAGAAAGTGTGAAAAAGTAAGAGCTTTCATCGAAGCATGTTTTTTAGGATCAAGCTTTTTTCAAGCGAACCAACATTAACCTGTTCATCTCTTCTATTTTCATACTTCCTTGTAGTCCGGCATTACGGCTGCCAGGTAGAAACTATCAGACCATTGTCACTGATATTATACAAGGATATTTTTTAAATAAATTTCTCAGGAAAGATATCATTTTAAATCAGTTTATTTTTAATTACAATACGTTTTAAAGTTGTTATATTAATATAAATTTTTCGAAAACAGTCTATAAAGTCTCCGAAGGGCCAATGTGGGTAATACTTATGA
The DNA here is from genome assembly GCF_057586375.1 of Peribacillus sp. SRI_006. Taxonomy (NCBI): domain Bacteria; kingdom Bacillati; phylum Bacillota; class Bacilli; order Caryophanales; family Bacillaceae; genus Peribacillus; species Peribacillus sp. SRI_006. The sequence continues at coordinate 123,938 of NZ_JBYCZT010000004.1, forward strand.
AGGAGCCGACTAAAACTATAAACCGCCCACTCTAAAGAGGCCCATTACTTCTCCTTTATTGGAAATAAGGACGTGAATTTTTGTGGATTTTTTCAGTAGCCAGGAAACTCTTACTGCAATCCAGTGGATTTTAAGAGCCATCATTTCCTTCTTCTTCTTGCTTCTTTCGGTTAAATTGATGGGGCAACGGTCCATTTCGCAGTTAAGATTACTTGATTTCATAATGGCTTTAATTATTGGAAACATTCTTGCCCACCCTTTATCTGATGAACAGTTAGGTTTGAAGGGCTCAATGATAACAACCAGTGTATTTGTCATTTTATATATAATTAGTGTGTTTGCAGGCCTTAAGTGGGGAAAACTCCGAAGGTTTTTTGACTCAGACCCCTTTCCTCTTATCGAAAATGGACAAATCATTTATAAAAGCTTAGCAAGGGCCAGAATCTCCATCGATGTTTTATTATCGGAATTAAGAAAGGAAAAAGTAGAAGATATTCAAAAAGTATCCCTCGCGCTATGGGAACCGGACGGTACCATTTCATTGTTTTTAGATCCCCAATATGAAGCAGTAACCCCAGCAGATATGCACCTGGAAACACTCGCCTTCACTTTTCCTAAAACGATTATTAAAGAGGGAAAGATTGATTCTAAAGAATTGAACCGGGGCGGTAAAGAAGAAGCATGGCTGAAAAACAGAATCAAAATAACATATAATGCCGACATGAACGATATTTTATTGGCAACTCTTGATAATAACGATACCTTAAAGGTCTTTTTCTACAAATAGATTTGCAGCCAAAATAAAATCCCCTCAAGTATAGTGTAAAGCCTACTTACGACTGTAAGCTTTTTACACGTTCAACTTAAAGGGGATCAAATATATCGCTTATTACTCCGACCAATTCAGTGTATTCAAGAACTTATACACATCTTCATACACCTGTTCACGTTCCTTGCCCAATGTGATAATATGGCCAGACTTTTCATACCAAATCAAGTGTTTATGCTGTGTATCGACTTCATTGAAAATCGCTGTAGCACTCTCCGTATAGTCGGGATCATCCAAACGCCCTTGCAGAACAAGAGTTGGAGATGTGATTAAATCTAAATTTTCACCTGTCTCATTTATAATGTTCAACACATCTTTTAGTTGAGGCATTGGCTCTTCTTCAAGCAGCTTCACTTCTGCAGCAATTTGGTCTGCATCTTTGCCCTCAAACTTCTTATACGCCTGTGCATAATTGAGCAAGCGGTTCTTTTGTCGATCGATACTTTTTCCTTGCGTCGGAGCGCACATTGAAACTACCCCTTTTACAGGCAATTCAATTCCCACTTTTAATGAGAACACTCCCCCTAAAGAAATTCCTACAACTGCAATTTCCTCATAGCCTTCTTCTTTTAGGAAATTATAGCCATTAACTACATCTCCCCACCATTCCTTTGGACCAGTTTTAGCAAGTTCCTCGGCTGATACTCCGTGCCCGCTATAAAGAGGTCCGTGGCAAGTATAGTCGAGATCATTTAAGTACTTCCCTAATTTCTTCATATCTCCTGTACTTCCGGTAAACCCGTGAAGCAGAAGAACTGCTCTCTTTCCACCTATATATGTGAATGACTCAGGTGCTTTCACTTTCATCTATCTAGGACCTTCTTTCTTTGCACTTGTTGATAAATAGAATCTAAATGATTTTCGAAAAAAAATCAATTAATACCCCTTGAGTAGTGATTCTTCTATCCTATTCCGTATTTTCATTAAAACAATTAAATCATATATATAGTATCCTTACCACACTCTTCACAACTCATCCGTTCCGAAGCACATTTTACTATGATTAAATTTATTTAGCAATCGTCATTTAACCATTTTTTTTAAGAAAAGTAAAATGCACCTTGTGATACGATGTACAACGTATTACACTTTAAAAATGAAAAGGAGGAGATTTTATATGGATAAAGAATTAATGAAGGGAAGCATTGACCTCCTTTTGCTTTCACTTCTATCGCAAAAAAAGCTTTACGGCTATGAAATAACGAAAATCCTGAAGCAAATGAGCAAGGGCAACTATGAAATAAGTGAAGGCACCCTCTACCCTGCCCTTAAACGATTAGAAAAAAAAGAATTCATAAAAGGACATTGGAAAGAGTCCGAATCAGGCCGCAGGAAATATTATCATGTCACCGAAAATGGGCAAACCGAACTTGAGCGGAAACGCGAATGCTTTTTCTTCCTGGAAAAATTAGTTCGAAAAAGCTCAGAACAATTCTAAACCAAATAAAAAGCTTCCTGCACTTAATGGAACGGCCCAGGAAGCTTTTTTTGCTGTTTTACTCGTGAATTCATGCGGAACACTTAGTTTGCGCTGTTTACTCGTGAATTCGGACTGTTTACTCGTGAATTTCGCACTTTTACTCGTGAATTTCGTACTTTTACTCGTGAGTTTTGCTTTTTTACTCGTGAATTCGCTGTTTACTCGTGAGTTTTGCTCTTTTACTCGTGAGTTTCGTACTTTTACTCGTGAATTCGTACTGCACACTTAGTTCGCACGTTTACTCGTGAGTTTCGCACTTTTACTCGTGAGTTTGGACTGTTTACTCGTGAATTTTGCACTTTTACTCGTGAGTTTTGCTCTTTTACTCGTGAGTTTTGCTCTTTTACTCGTGAATTTGGACTGTTTACTCGTGAATTCGCACTGTTTACTCGTGAGTCACTTCAATCACGCAAAAAAGGACCTAATCAGGTCCTTTTTTTGTCTATTCCTTTATGCTTGCGATAATTGGCGCAGGAGAGCTTCATGCATTCCCCTTGTACATGCGGGCCATATTTTTCACGAAAGGCCTCGAGGCAATAGCATTTTTCTTCTTCTTTTTTGGTTCCATCCATCAAGTGCATCCCTCCTAGCAATTAACTGGAGACTACACGTTTCTCCAGTTCTACGTTGATTCGTCCCAACAATATGGCACCAATGGACTGAATGATCGTTTTAACGATGATTTGGCCGATGACCGCAGCGGGTACCGCTTCCCATGGCAATATATTGGCACCCAGAGGACTTAGGCCAATCACGACAAATATCACCGAATCGAAAAATCCTCCAACGATCCCGCTGTAAAACACCCTCCAACTCATCGGGAGCTTTAAACGGGTATAAATTTCCGTATCCGCTGTTTCTGCGACCACGAAGGATAAAGCGGAAGCAAACACAATCAGTAACGTATCTCCTAATAAAAATGATACACATGCAGATAAAATAAGTGCAGTGACGATGCATATATAGGTCTTTACGCGGCCGAATTTATTCTGGACCAGATCTCGGAAGATGAAGGTTCCCCCGATGAGCAATGTCCCCATCGGGATGATGAACATGCCAAAATGTAATGGCGCAAAAGCTGCTGTAACCACATTCGCCGTGATGATGGATACTAAATACAATAAAATTCTTAACATTTCTTGATTCTCCTTATACAGAAAAAACAGCACCCTAAGAAAGAGCCCTGTTCTCCTTAGTTTTTTTGAGAGGGTAGCTAGAACCTCTTCCGCCCGGGCGGATTATCATTTTCCTTATTCATCGTAGCTTGAAAGCGGTTGGAAATCAAGAAGTTTCCATACCGTCGATTTTAGTATGTTTTCGCGGTTACCGATTGATTTAGCCATTTATTTCAATGTCCCTGTTTCCCCCTTTTGCCGATTTCTGTCGCATAAAACTGCTTGACCGGCTGTATACAAAAGCCGAAAATCAAAGATAGAGTCATGTACTTTATTTGGCGAGGAGAAAAAGAATGATGAAAAAAACTACGTTTGTCTATCCTATTTATATCGCAACCACACCAGAGAAGCTTTGGGAAGCCTTGACGAGTGGTGAAGTCACGGAGAAATACCACTTCGGATTACAAGTACAGTCTGACTGGCAAGAAGGGTCGGCCGTTCAATATTTGCTGGATGATGGGCGGATTACTGATCATGGGCATGTACTTAAATGCGAGCCGTTGCACCTGCTCTCGTTTACATGGATCATGGCAGGAGACGAAACACCTCGTGAGCAGCCTACACGGGTCACTTTTGAATTACAGAAAATGGACGATTCGACTGTGAAGTTAACTCTTAGGCATGAGGAGCTATTGGAGACAGATTTCGTCTATGATGACAATACCTTTGAAGGCTTGAATAATGGATGGCCAGCCCTTTTAAGTAACCTGAAGAGCTTGCTTGAAACTGGACGGACCCTGCCGCCCATATCAGTAGACTGGGATAGTTAAACGGAGACTATAAAAACACCCTTGAAAGAGAGTTGGGTTAGTTATGGATACTCAAATAATCACGAAATTCAAGATCGTCAAGCCAACGAATGAAGTGTTTGAAGCCATAGTGAATCCTGAAAAAATCGGGAATTTCTGGTTCTCATCGAGTTCGGAAAGATGGGAAAAAGGCCGGACGCCTACATTGAGATACAACGAATACGATGCTGAAGTGGTCATTCATGTATTGGAAGTAGAGGAAAATAAGAAAATCGTGTTTGCATGGGGCGGGAATGATCAAGAAACGATTGTTGCCATTACACTAAAAGAGTTGGATAAAACGAGTACGATCATTGAAGTGAACGAATCAGGATTGAGTGAAGATGACCCTGAAATAATAAACAAAATGATCGGACAAAAAGAAGGTTGGGTATATACATTAACCTGTTTAAAGGGTTATTTAGAAAATGGCGTCACTACTTTGAGAGCATCATTAGTTTTTTAATAAATTGCATAAACCCTCAATAAACTGGGGGTTTATCCTTTGCAACACTGGTGAAACAAATGGCAAAGTTCCACTTAAAAACAGTACTTTATAGTTCAACCTAATAATTGACATTTAAAAATCCGTGAGCTATCATCCTAATTAACCAGTGGTCAATTAATAAGGAGGTGATAAAATGTCGCCAAGGAAATCGGCAGGTCAAGAATTATCCAGGGACATGGTGTTGAATGAAGCTAGAAACCTTTTTGCAGCGTTAGGGTATTCGAATGTCTCGATGAGGCAATTGGCTAAATCATTGGATTGCAGTCATGGAGCCATTTATTATCATTTTAAAAACAAGGCGGAAATATTTTATAGTTTGGTGAAAACGGATTTTTCCGTTTTAAATTCTTCAATCGATGATATCATCCTGTCAGAAAATGACCCTTCCGTAAAAATGGAAAAGATTTTATTGTGCTTCTTGGAGTTCGGTTTAACCCAACAGAATCATTATTCCATCATGTTTTTATCGAAGGAAAAAGAAATTCAGCAGTTACTCCAATTCGATTCTAATAAAACATACGAAAAGCTAATCCAGTCCTTGACGGATCTAACGGACAACAAACTGAATCCTGCATCCATTTGGTCGATTTTTCTTTCTCTTCACGGATTCATAACTTTTTACATTAATTCTGAACTATCTTATCTAGATGTAAAAGGTTTAGCCTATTTTCATGTAAAAAATATCACCAAGAACATCATATAATTTTTTCGAACATCATTGACCAATGGTCAATTAAACTTTGGAGGTTATGAAATGGTGAAGAGATTCCTTCATATTGAAGGACTTATGGTCCTTTTAGCGGTGATTTACATCTATTCGTTATATAAATTCAGCTGGTGGATTTTCCTTTTGTTGATTTTGTCCCCTGATGTTTCCATGCTGGCCTATCTAATCAATGACCGGATTGGAGCAAAGGTTTATAACGCATTCCATACTTATATCGTGTCCATCCTCATGATTTTGTTAGCCATATTCCTAAAGTCGGATGCATGGGTGATGATTGGTTTAATTTGGACCGCACATATTGGAATGGATCGCTTATTTGGATATGGCCTTAAATACACATCATCCTTCAAAGCTACACACATGCAAAGGTTGTAACAAGCTTAAAAGGCAGTGTGATTAAACATCACACTGCCTTTACTTTACACACCCCGCTTGTTACCCCATATATAGGTATGCAGCTGGGGCAGGACTTTCACATCATTCAATTCATCATCCGCTATCACTTTATCAATTAACTCTTCGTACTTCTTCAATAGGCCGCTGATCAATTGACGATCATCCGCCGTCCTGCTGTCGTCATTGCCGACCTGCAGATAAAAAGGAATATCCGGGTAACGCCCATGTACATGTTTGGCATATTGATAATCTTCCTCGTTAAAGACGACGATCTTCAATGAAACATGGTTTTCTGGGTTTCGATTGGCAAGATTCGAGATGATTTGGTCAAGCACGGTAAAGTCCGTGTCCATTCCAGAGCTCGGCGGCTTAGGTGAGATAGTCAGTTCATCAATATCGAGAAACCAATCCTGCCATCGGCTCCCTTGTGTTTCGACCCCTATTTTCATTTTATTTTCGTGTAAGATCGCTATCAAGCCGTTTAGGTTTTTCAGCAGGGCCGGGTTTCCCCCAGATATCGTCACGAAGGAAAAACCGGAACCCCCAATTCGCTTCAGCTCATCCCATATTTCATCGGCAGTCATCTGAACAGTATCTTCCTTACCTGTGCCATCCCAAGTAAAAGCGGAATCACACCAGGAACATGAATAATCGCAGCCGGCCGTCCGAACGAACATGGTTTTTTGACCAATGACCATTCCCTCTCCTTGGATGGTCGGCCCGAAGATTTCCATTACCGGGAGTTTACTCACTTTCCATCCACTCCCGTCTGGCTTCGGCATAGCTTGTCGGCGTTTCGTAAAGTCGAACAAATTCGACTCTAGCACCCTCATATTCTTTTAATGAAAGGGCTTCGGCCATTTTTTCATAAATCCAGACAACCATATTTTCAGCTGTTGTATTCATGAGCGGCAGGGTTTCATTCAAATAACGATGATCCAGGTGGATTTCGATTTCATTTTTCCAGATATCCTTGATGTCCCCAAAATCTATCATCAACCCGCGTGAATCCGTATACCCGCTCAATCCGAAAATGACTTTATACGTGTGGCCATGAAGGTTCTTGCATTTCCCTTCATAGTCATGCAGGTGGTGCGCCGCGTCAAAGGTGAATTCCTTACTTACGAGAACCCTCTTGTTTGTATACTTCAATTGGCTGCGCTGAATATCTTCATCTATTTTTTGGAGTTTATCCACTATCTTAAAACCATACATCATGAAAGCACCTTCCGTCTGCTTACATAGTCATCCAGCCCTTTTTTCCGCAGATTGCATGCCGGACAATCTCCACAGCCATCGGAGATGATTCCGTTATAGCAAGTCAGGGTCTTTTCGCGGACAAAGTCGAACGCGCCAAGCTGGTCAGCAAGCTCCCATGTTTCCTCTTTATTAAGCCACATTAGCGGCGTATCAATCACGAATGACTGGTCCATCGATAAGTTCAAGGTCACATTCAACGATTTAATGAATACATCGCGGCAGTCAGGATATCCGCTGAAATCCGTTTCACAGACTCCTGTGACAATATGTTTAGCGCCAATCTGACTCGCCAGCACTCCGGCAAACGAAAGGAACAGCAAATTCCTCCCTGGCACGAACGTCGACGGCAGCTCCCCTTCTTCTCCGTCCGCCACTGCGATATCACTTCTTGTCAATGCATTCGGTGCCAGTTGGTTCAGCAGCGACATGTCAAGGATATGGTGGTTCACGCCCAATTCCTTGGCAATGTTTTGAGCGCATTCGATTTCCAAGCTATGCCGCTGATTATAATCGAACGTCACCGCTTCCACTTCCTCAAATCTCTCCAATGCCCAAAACAGGCACGTCGTACTGTCCTGCCCTCCGCTAAACACAACCACTGCCTTTTCTTTCTTCTTCATTTCTATAAAACTCCTTTTTACGGAAAAAAACAGCACCCTAAGAATAGAGCACTGTTTCTCCTTAGTTTTTTTGAGAGGGTAGCTAGAACCTCTTCCGCCTTAACGCGGAATATTATATTTTTCCAAGTCAATAGTAACTTGAAAATGATAAGAAATCAAGATGTTTATGTAAAGTGAACATTAGACCTGATGGCAAATTTGGTTAACTTTTCATTACTTAAAAATCACATTAAAAATCCGATAAAAAAGAGTGAATAAAATATCGATAAAGGGGTCCAATAATTTGAAAAGCATTAAAGCCCGTATGCGGGAAATTGCTTTTTTCCCTCCCACATATGGGAAGTTTCATTTTCATAAATTCGGGGAATATATAACTATACACAATAATGAACCATTAAAAAAGCAAATCTATCAAAAGCGGCTGGAAGTGAATATTTTCCTTTGTTTTCAGAATATTTAGTGTATAATGAATATAAGGAATATTTTAACTCAAATAATCATTGCTTCCAATACCCGCTTTCTGCAAATCCCGACATTCCCTTTCAATACCATGCACGGTCACTTACTCAGCAAGGATTCATTACATGCTTTTTCTCGAATCAAACCATTCACAACTTTATTCACACAAAAACATAATTTCCACTCCAAAATTGCAAAAAAAGGTTAAACTTCACCAACGATATGTTACTATTAAACTAAGACCTTTTAACCCCATAAGGAGGAATTCATATGAAACGTTTTTTCAAATTCATCGCAGATTTTAACGAAAGAAAAGCATTGCAACGGGAAACCGAAGAATTCTTTCGCAAAGAATACGAAAATTATATGAAGATGAATCCTGACAATCAACGTAAAAAAAGGAGATTAGCTCCTAGATTTTATGTGATTGATGGCGGTAAAAAGGACTCCACCCTTGAGATTTCTGAGAGAAAGAAATCAAGTTAACCTGGATTCCTTCCATTATCAGCTACCCATGCTGTAACTCAAGACCCACAAAAGGTAAATCTATCCATGATTTATGGAGGTCCGTGACCATTCCATTCATTTACAATATATAAGCCGAAAGCCCAGATATGCTTCTGGGCTTTTTTTATTTTTCATTCTTATATAAACACTATATCTATAGAAGAAACTAGGTATTTTTTAAAAGAAATGGGTTAACTTTAGTTCATTTCATTTTTTAGGTAAAAGGTCAATTATAGACCCATGGGTATTCCCGAGGAAAATACTAAAAAAAAGAGATGTGTTCTTTTACTCATCTTTGGCCATATTCAAAAGAGTTCAACTAATTGAGTCGTTAGATGCAAAATTTCACATTGAATGACAAATGCATAAAAATTATAACGTTTATGTCAAACAATGGGTATAAACAATTAACAAACTGTAATAAACCTCACTTTTTTAAAAAAATATTATTCAAATATAGCCATTATGAATTAGGTTCAAATGCTCATAAAACCATGTTGATTCTGACTGAAATGGGGCTTTATTAAACTTTCCATAATTTAGTGTAAATGAAACCTCGATTCCCTCGATTTCCAGCCATATCTTTGTACTCATAAAATAATTCATCCCATTAGATACTATTACACACTAATATACATATATTTGAAAAAGCTGTTGATAACTATATTACGATAGAATAATTGGCTCTTGCCTATTAAGTTTAAAATCATGTAGTGTGTATTCAGTAATTCAAATATTTGAAAAAAAGAGAGGTTAAAAAAAATGGCACCAATATTTATTTGTGCGATCTTTTTGCTTGGCTATGGCATTTTTGAACAAAAACGCCATCAGAAGCGTCTCGACTCCATCCCGGTACGTGTGAATGTGAATGGGATTCGAGGGAAATCGACTGTAACGCGTCTAATTACAGGTGTGATCCAGGAAGCAAAATACAAAACAGTAGGTAAAACAACCGGAACATCAGCAAGAATGATCTATTGGTTTACCGACAAGGAAAAACCGATTGTACGCCGCCCGGAAGGACCCAACATAGGAGAACAACGGCGTGTAGTTAAAGAAGTTGCCGACTTAGGCACGGAAGCACTGGTTTGTGAGTGCATGGCCGTACAGCCTGACTATCAACTAATCTTCCAAAACAAAATGATCCAGGCAAACATCGGGGTCATCGTGAATGTATTGGAAGACCATATGGATGTCATGGGACCGACTATGGATGAGGTTGCTGAAGCCTTCACTGCTACCATTCCCCATAATGGTCACTTAATAACCATTGAAAGTGAATATTTGGACTTTTTCAAACAAATCGCCAAAGAACGCAACACAAAAGTGATCGTTGCAGATAATTCAAGAATTTCCGAGGATTTCTTACGCGAATTCGACTATATGGTATTTCCAGATAACGCATCACTGGCCTTGGCCGTTGCGGAAGCTTTGGGAATTGATGAAAAAACGGCTTTCCGCGGCATGCTGAATGCACATCCAGATCCAGGGGCCATGCGGATCACCAAATTCGGAGATCGCATCCAACCAACTTTCTTTGTCAATGGCTTTGCTGCAAACGACGCGGCATCGACGCTGAACATATGGGAACGTGTCAATACGTTCGGATACAGCACAGAACCTCCTATCGTCATCATGAACTGCCGTGCAGACCGTGTGGACCGTACCGAGCAGTTTGCTAGAGATGTATTGCCGTACATAAAATCCGAAATCGTCATTGCCATTGGTGAAACTACATCACCAATCACGAAGGTATTCGAGCAAGGTAAATTGGATACTAAAGAATATTGGGATTTAGAAAACTGGTCAACTGAAGAAATCGTGGCCCGTCTCCGCCCATTGATGAAAAATCGCATCGTCTACGGTGTCGGGAATATTCACGGTGCAGCGGAACCATTAATTGAAGCATTCATGAAATCTAAAACAAAGCAAAAAGCAAGTTAAGTAGGAGGAACCTTAATGTTTGGATCGGATTTATATGTAGCCCTAGTACTGGGAGTAACGCTTAGCCTTATATTTTCAGAAAAGACGGGTGTCGTACCCGCAGGACTTATCGTGCCAGGTTATTTGGCATTAGTATTTGATCAATGGGAAATCATGCTGACCATTTTGATCATTAGTGTCGTAACTTATTTAATCGTCACCCACGGCCTTTCAAGATGGGTGATTTTATATGGAAGAAGAAAATTCGCCGCCATGATGGTGACCGGGATTTGCTTGAAACTCCTATTGGACTTAGTCTACCCCGTCATGCCCTTTGAAATATTCGAGTTTCGGGGAATCGGTATAATCGTACCTGGATTGATAGCGAATACCATACAAAGACAAGGAATGCCATTGACACTTGGCAGCACGCTTTTATTATCCGGCATAACATTCGGTTTAATGAACGTGTACTACCTATTCTGAGGTGCAAAAAATGAAACGGACTTTAAATGCAAAAGAAAAAACACTTATCTTTATTAAACGCACGAAGAAAAAGAATCTTAAATACACTGGAATCATACTACCTATATTACTAATCGCTTTAGTCATTACCACTTGGATGGGACGGGCTGAGGAAGTGAAAACAGTCGCAACAAAATCCGATCAACCATTGACGATGACAATGGTCGGTGATGTGATGATGGGACGTTATGTTGAAGAAGTGACGGAAAAGCACGGGTATGAATACCTCTTCCGGTATATGAAACCCTATTTTGCCAATTCGGATTATGTCAGTGGGAATTATGAACATACCGCTTTAAAAGAAGAAGTATCTAACTACAAGGGAGCCGATACGCCCATCCGGTTAAACTCCAATACTAGCGGTGTGGCGGCCGTTAAAGATGCTGGCTTCTCTGTGGTGTCATTGGCAAATAACCATATGATGGACTATGAAGAACAAGGACTCCTTGACACGATTGATGAATTCAAAAGTGCGGATATGCACTATGTCGGTGTTGGATCGAACACTGCGGAAGCAAAAAACAGCATCGACTATGCGGATGTTAATGGCGTTCGTGTCGCAACACTTGGCTTCACAGACGTTTACGGTAAGGATGCCGTATCAAAAAGTAATAAAGCCGGACTATTGAACTCCAATCCCGATTTATTATTTGAAATGATCGGCAAAGCAAGGGATGCCAAGCAAGGCAACGCAGACTTGGTTGTGGTGAATATGCACTGGGGACAAGAGTATTCAACATCAACAACCGATCGACAAAAAGACTTGGCTAAAGCTATCATCGATGCGGGCGCTGACATCATCATCGGCCATCACCCCCACGTGCTTCAATCGTTCGATGTTTATAAAGATGGTATCATTTTCTATAGTCTAGGAAATTTCATATTCGATCAAGGCTGGACACGCACAAAGGATTCAGCCATGGTTCAATACCATTTAGCGAATGACGGAAAAGCTACAATCGATGTCGTACCGCTGCAAATTGAAGAAGCAACACCAAGGCCAGCTACCTCTTCCGTTGACAAATCACGTGTTTACCGACAGTTGACGAAGGAAACGAGTGAAAAAGTCCAGTGGTCTAAAAAAGAGGATCGCATCGAGATTACCTTGGATCACAAGAAGGTAATCGATCATAAGGCACAGCGTGAACAAGAGGAAAAGGCAGCAATGGAAAAGAAAGCTGCACTAGAGAAAAAAGCAGCACAAGAGAAAAAGGCCGTACAAGCTAAACAACCGGGAATACAACCCATTCAGTAAGGAACGCTTTATCACTACTATTTGAAGAATGAAGACACACAACTTAGAATCTCAACGAAAAGGGGGAACAACCGATGATTAACCGTATGACGGGAAAAGTGCTCATATCCCTAAGCTTGCTCATATATATTGCTGGATGTTCGAAGACACCCCCTATTTCTGACACGAATGATCCGATAAAGAGTAAAACGGAACAATCATACGGGGTCAGTTCTTCAAATCCAATCGCAATAGATGTCGGGATGGATATATTGGAAAACGGCGGAAATGCGGCTGATGCCGCCATTGCGGTATCGTATGTATTAGGTGTAGTCGAACCTTATGGATCTGGCGTGGGCGGCGGCGGCGGTATGCTGATTGCCCCGGAATCCGGCGAACCCGAATTTATCGATTATCGTGAATCCTCTCCAGAAGACCCAAGTTCAAGACACGATACAGGGATTCCTGGCTTAGTGGCCGGCATGCAGGTCATCAGTGATAAGTATGGGAGCGTACCAATGGCAGACCTTCTTCAGCCGGCTATAGATTTGGCTGAAGAAGGATTTGAAGTCAACGAATCGTTATCATCACGCTTAGAAGCGGCTCAGCCAAGGATATCTTCCGATGCGACTTCACTTTTTTATCCTGATGGTGATGCCATTGAACCAGGCAAAACCCTTGTCCAGGAAAGACTTGCTGAAACACTGAAGGAGATCCAGCATGAAGGTCCTGATGGTTTTTATAAAGGCGAAATTGCGCGGGATATTAAAAGGGAATCAGATATCGACTTGATGGATTTAAAGCGCTATGAGGTGAAAGAACGGAAACCGGTCCAAGGAACATTTGCCGGTTATGATGTTTTTACCGCACCTCCGCCCTTTTCAGGAATTACCGTTCTTGAAATGTTAAAGCTAGCCGAGGAAATGAACCTAGGTGATTCTTCAAGCAAATCAGCTTATATGAAAGTCTTGGCGGGCATTACGGATACTGCTTATCAAGATCGGGCCGTCAATGTTGGAGATGGAATAAGTCACTCCAAGGCGGAAAAATTGCTCTCCCCCATTCACTTGGATAGTCTTAAAAATAAGATCAAAAGTGAAAAATGGGAAGATAAAGAATCGAATGGTTCCGAAGAACATGAAAGTACGACACACTTTGTGGTAATGGACAAAAACGGCACTGTCGTTTCCACAACGAATACGCTCAGTAACTTTTTCGGATCTGGGGATTATACAAATGGATTTTTCCTTAACGATCAACTGAAAAATTTCAGGTCCGGCTTGAACTCACAAAAGGCATATAAACGGTCAAGAACTTTCACCGCTCCGACCATTCTCAAGAAACCTGGGCGGGAATCGATCGGGATCGGCTCACCAGGCGGTGATAGGATTCCGCAAGTATTGATGCAGGTTCTTTATTCTTATACAGAAAGTGAAGGCTCATTGCAGGATATCGTCGATCGTAATCGGTTCGTCTTTGATGGAAAGAAGATTTATACAGAATCCAGGCATTCGGATGAAACTGTATCCGACTTGGAAGATTCCGGATACGAAGTCATTCAGAAGATTTCCCCCATGTATTACGGCGGGGTTCAAGGACTCGTTAAAAACGAGAAAAATGGACAAATATCCGGAGCTGGAGATAAAAGAAGAAACGGAAGCTGGAAAGCTCAGCAATAAACAGGCAATCCAGCCCCTCCTTTTCTAAATATCATATAAATTTTAGCGTTGTATAAGGGGATTTTGAATATGAATATCGTAAAAAAAATAACAAGCTGGGTAATACCTGTCCTTCTTGTAGCAGCCCTGCTTGTGACAATGAATACGTTTAAACGGACAGAAACATTAACACCCGACGAGCAAAAGAAAATAGAACTATATACGACAGTCGAAAAATGAAAAAGCTGGGGCATCCCCGCTTTTTTTATTTTGGCTGTTTTCACATACTTTGTTGCTATTTACCAAGTAGTGAGGTGTGGTTGATTTCCCCTCCAGATGCTCGCTTTCCTTGGTGCGGGCGGTGAGCCTCCTCGGCGTAAACGCCTGTGGGGTCTCACCTGTCCCGCCGCTCCCGCAGGAGTCTCGCACTTCCGCTCCAATCAACCTTAGATAGTTTCGTTTTAAAAACAACAATCTTTACGAAAAGAGCCTTTATTTTTGCAGTCAATGGGTATGGAAGATTAGATACATTACAGATACGGAGGATTACCATGATTGAAAATAGCTATAGCGATTTTTTTGAATTGCAGGAAAATGAACAAGAATACCTTGATTACCGCATCATCGTTCATCACAGGAATCCTGATATTGCAGTTCTAGCCATCCATGGCGGGAATATCGAACCAGGTACGAGTGAAGTTGCAGCCGCACTTGGAGAGAGACTTGGTGCAAGCACCTACCTATTCGAAGGCCTAAAGCCAAGGGGCAACCAGGTCCTCCATATACCATCCCGCTTATTCAATGAACCGAGCGGCGTTTCAATGGCAGCGAACGCTCAGACCACCCTTTCGATCCATGGCCACTACGACGTACATAATGGGCTGGTTTACATTGGCGGAAGGAACGAACCATATAAGAACCTTATTCAGCAATGCCTCAACGAAGCTGGATTTCAAACTGAAAATGCACCGCAGCACCTTTCAGGCATGAATGGAAACAACATCACCAACACATCCAAAACGGGCGCAGGCGTACAATTGGAACTTTCCACAAAGCTCAGAAAAAGCTTTTTCAAAGGTGATGACTTTACCAGTAAGAACAGGGTCAATCACTGTAATCTTCTTAAACGGTTCGTTACTGCCATTGAAAAAGCCACTCTTGAATATAAACAGGTTGAATGACCTTCTTAGTCGATGAGGCTTTCGGCTTGACCGAAGCTTTCGAATTTCTCGGCAAAATAACCTGACGAAAGGTTGGAGATATGAACGCCGGTGTTTTCCGTTGAATTGAGAAAACGGCCATCACCCAGATAAATTCCTACATGGGTCACACCCACCCTTGTTCCCGTGTCCCTAAAAAATACTAAATCCCCGGCCTTCGGATTATCGATTTTGGGCACCAATGAAAAGTAATCCTCTGCCGAATCTCGTTTTACAGAAAGGCCCTGCTCCTTCATGACCCAATAAATGAAGCCGCTGCAATCCATTCCGGTCATTGGATCTTCTCCCCCGAAAACATAGGTGAATCCGCGTAACGTGTATGCATACTTGATGACATCATATGCTTTATCATATGATGCCTCCTGGTTTACATAAAACGGAAATAGCGGGTTGCTGTATAGTTGAAGGTACTGCCCCTGCATCAACTCATCGGTATTTAAAGCGTTGCGGCTTTTGATTGCACTCATGGAAATGCTGTAACGCTCCGATATACTATTAAGCGTTTCTCCCATTTGGACGATATGCTCTCCTTTAGGCGTGTATGTTTTGTAAGCCACTTGGTATTTTGCAAAGTAATCTTCTGTGGTGGATCTCACCTGAACCGTTTCTGCACCATATCCAGAATTGACAAATTGGTTTTCGCCGACATAAATACCCGCAGTCACGACTTTTAAGCTGTCTTTTTCCAGAAAGAATATTATATCCCCAGTTTTCGGAGTGGCTGTATCCATCCCTTGCTTATAAAAACCATCTACTGTCAAACGGTCGACCGGCACATTTTGCCGGGAAAGCACCCAATGGATCAATCCGCTCGAATCGAACCCTTTTTCAGGCTTCTCCTCTCCAGCTGTCTTTTTAAACCCTATGAAAGATCTCGCATATTTCGCAATTTTTTTCCCTCTCTCCGACCATTGATAGATGGAAGGGGTATACTCCGTTTGAATGATCGTCAACTTTTGGCCCGCAAATAACTTATCATCCGGTAAACCATTCGTCTTCATCAATTGCTCTGCCGATATATCATATGTCTTGGCAATCGATTCCACCGTTTCGCCAGAGCTTACAGTATGCACAGGATCTGCAGCCTCGGCCTTTAAACCAGGTAAGAAAGTGAAACTAACCATGAATACCAATGTCAGTATCATCCAGCTTATTTTTCCATTAAACATTTTAACCTTCCTTTATACGCTAAAATATTTTTATATTTATGATGTTCAAGTAAATCCATATGAACCTTCTATCCTATCATCCACTTAATCAGATGAGCCTTAATGTCTACGGCAATTATATTATCGGTAAAATAAATGAAACTTTCAGCCTTCTTTCCCTAAAAACAAACAGTCAGATTCAATTGAACACCATAAAAGCAAACCTTTATTCCTATACCTCATCGATAAAAGTTGGAAATCGAAGAATTCCTAAAGGATTTTGTTTATCTTGGCAGTATGGATAAAGGTAGATTAGAGAAATCCCGGTCATGATAAAGTCGTTTTATATACGGCTTGCCCTATTTATGATGAGGATGACGATATAGGAGTGAACACTTTGATAAAAATGGAAGATATAGTTTTGGAGGGGAAACGTATTTGAGGTTTTGCATGATAACAAACGGAAATTGATAATGAAGGCGACGGGTTTTTGATCAGGAACCCAAAATCCATTGGTATCACCCATCATCTAGCAGAAGTAAATAAAGGGAAAGCTAAATGGCATTTCCCTCTCTTTACTATGAATCTATCGCATATAAATTTGTGCAAGCTTTTAATATCCGTGCCGACTTGTCCGATTCCTATATATTATTCCCCTTTGTAAAAAAAGCATGGACACTTGACCCGATCCTCTAAATTGTACTTTTGTACTTTCATTGAATATGTTCACCATAAAGAGATGTCCCAGCGATTCACCTCTTTAGAATGATGTAATGGCAATCTAACAAAAAAGGAAACCACTGTAATGGCCTCCCATTTTGCAACACTTGTTATTCCCTACTTCTCTATCTGGAATTCCCCTAACGTCTGCTCCAAATCATTTATTAACTGTGTAAGCTGCTGTGTATATTGAGCAAGTTCATTGGAAGAAGCAGCTTGCTCCTGTATCGAATTGGATATTTTCCCTACGGAATCTTCCAGCTCTTTCATGGCTTCACTTACCGTGCTCACGGCATTTTTCTGATCCTTGCTGATTTGGTTCGTTTCATTGGTCGTTTTTTAGCAATTCCTCTGTATCTGACAGAATGCTTTGGATGATTCCTTGAATGTTTTTTGTAGCTTCTTTTGAACCATCAGCCAAGCTCCTTACTTCATTCGCCACGACAGCAAAATCTTTGCCGGACTCACCTGCCCTTGCAGCTTCTAAAGATGCATTCAAAGATAATAAATTGGTTTGTTCCGATATTTTCGATATGGCATTCGTGACCTGAAAAACAATGCCCATTGTAAAATGTGAAACGTTGCCTCCAGACACTCGCTTTACAAGGGCCGGGACCCCACTAGTGCATGCTGTGAAGGCTTGGCAGGCAGTCGGCGGTAAGGGAGCGATTTCCGAAAAGGGGTATGTGTAATGATTTCCACTCCAGGCACTCGCTTTCCGCGGGCGGTCCGTGAGCCTCCTCGGCGCTCGCCTGCGGGGTCTTCCCTTGGCCACGGTTTCCCGCAGGAGTCTCGTACCTTACGTTCCAATCACTGGAACTTCTTTTTTAAGAAACATTGTAGGGAAACTGGCTCTTCTTCTCCAATTCGTCTACAGTCCGGCGTTCCATCAATTTTTCGGAAAAGGAAGTTTCGAATTGCTCTCGCCCGAACCAAGATTTTAAAAGTAAACTAGTTTATTAAACTAGTTTATTCTTCATGTTTCTTTACTATAATCCTTAATCGATTGAAGAAATCTGCGACACTCCTGCCGAATAACTGGCTAGACGAGACACCGCATACGCTTGCGTCGAGGAGGCTTGGCAGACTGTCGGCGGTAAGGGAGCGGATTTCTGAAATCAACTGGAGCATTTTTTAAATAAAAAACTAGACCGACATTAGAATATCTCGGTCTAGTGAATTCGAAGCTGATTCTTTTCATGAAGGAAAGGTGATAACTCATTTTACTTTTTACCCGTCTTGGTGAATTGCTGACCAATTGCACCTATTATTAAAATGATGATCGAAATGAGACTGTAGTCCTTAAAAAAGGTCGTAAATGAAATTTCCAGAAATAAGAACGCCATCGTAATCAATCGTCCTATAAGCAGAATCATTCCGATAACTACCATCCAATTAAATAAATTTCCCAAAAAACCCATCTTTTCCTCCTTTATGACTTTCATGTATCATCTTTCTACAAGAATAAATATCCGGCATGCGGAAAAACCCTTCAGCCTGACATGTCGTTCCTTTCCCCATTACTCGGAGGCATCTTTTGGGATGGGTTTACCGGCTTCGATCAACACTTTGCTGCCCAGTAGGAAAAAACCTTGAATGAACAGCAATATACCCGTTCCTATAAGGAGCCATTCTATTTTAATGAGGTCGGATATCGGTCCGAATACAAGCATTCCCAGGGGCATCATGGAAGTCGAGATCATTCCTAAAACACCAAATACCCTCCCAAGAAGATCACCCTCGATCTTCTCCTGTAACAAGACCATGGACGGCGTATTAAAAATGGGCATCGCCAATCCCACTACCCCCATGATGATCAAGTAGATCCAAAAAACGGGGATGATTCCAAGAGCGAAAGTACAGGCACCAATTATAAGGCTTGCAAGTGTCATAGTATGGATCTTGTTTTTAAAGCCTCCCCAGGAAGCCATGAAAATACCGCCTAGCATCATACCGATGGCAAAGGTGATTTCTATCGCAGTCAACCGCCATACATCATTCCCGAAAGAGCGTGTGACCTGAAGCGGTGTTAGGAATGCAACTGGTGCGGCAAGCACGAAGAAAAATGCGAAAAACATAAAGAACTTCTTAAGAAAGTCGTGATTCCTGATATAACTGAAGCCTTCTTGCAAATCGGTGAAATAGCTGGTTGTTTGCTTTTGTAATGCCTTCGCATGTGCTGGGATTTTCAAAAAGGCCAGCAATGTGAAGATGGCAATTGCAGCTGTAATCACATCAATGAA
This sequence comes from Peribacillus sp. SRI_006, assembly GCF_057586375.1. NCBI lineage: Bacteria > Bacillati > Bacillota > Bacilli > Caryophanales > Bacillaceae > Peribacillus > Peribacillus sp. SRI_006. The sequence goes on from NZ_JBYCZT010000004.1 coordinate 143,358, forward strand.
GAAAATGGTTTCGATTGAAGCCATCGTAAGCAGCGCGCCGCTCACCATGGGGGAAACGAGCATCACTAGCGCTTGAATGCTTCCATTTGTCCCGTTCACCTTCGTAAGCTTATCCTCTGGAACAAGTTGCGGGAGAATGGCCCCTACTGCCGGAGTCTGGATCCCAGTTCCTATCGCGCGTACAGCAGACATGACGAAAAGCAGCCAAAGCTCATCGTAGCCGATTAAAAACAAGATGGCCAATACGAGTGTCGAAATGGCAATCAAAGAATCCGAAAGAATGATCAGTATCTTCCGATTATAGCGATCTGCCCATACCCCCGCGATTGGGGAAAGTATGAAGGTGGGCACGAAACCACAAACGATGGATATCGTCATCATGACACCCGACTGTGTATTCAACGTGATATACCACATGATGGCATACTGGACCAAGGACGAACCAAAGAGGGATATCGTCTGACTGCCTAGAAAAAGAGTGATATTCTTTTTCCAATTGTCCTTTTCTTGATCATTTAATGATTTCATCTCTTAAACACCTCATTCTATTTTCAATATTTTTTTCTTGATGCCCTAAAAAAAACACAGGCTATTTGCCTGTGTTTAGAGTAAATGGATCAGAACCTATCTAAAGAAACCTGAGAGGATGAGTATTTTAACGATAAAAAATCAATCTCCCACTGGCCTTCGGTTTGGTCAATACATTGGAGAATCTTACACTTATCCAAAATGACCTTTGGATAGGTAAAGTAATTCTCCCTATAATTCTTCCATTTTATAGTCAACTGAAATCGTGAAAACCTTTGATCACAAAGGTTGCCCCGGCTTCAGCTGGACACAAAAAAGAGTTGAAATCGTCTCTTTTTTCTTAAATGCGTAAAATGAAGGTTTCCTTAAAAATAGACAGACCATTCCCATTTACCCTGCGGACGGCAGAGCTCTTGAACGTATTCAATTAACGGTTCAAAGATTGGAAACGCAGTCTGATAAATGTCACAAGGAAAACCTCCATTTCTCAAAAGTTAAAGTCATCTTAACATGGAGCCAACTGGAATATCAACAAGAAACTTCCTTCATGGCAAAAGCATTACATCGGCTTTGGCCGAAATTCATCGTTCCGTTTCCTTATGTATCCTGCTGCATGTCACACATCCATTATCCATCCATTCGTTTGACGGCGGCCATATATTCCTTATGCCATTTTTCCCATTCATCCATTGGGAAGTCCTGATGGTGTCCATCAAGTAAATCACTAAACATATCAAGGCAAATATGCCAGCCTGCCAAATCTTTTGATGTATGATCATTAACTGGCGTAATGGATTCTTTCAATACCAATGAGCATCCATCCTTTTCAGGGGATACCTCGAAACGAACCCAGCCGTCCCCCCATTCAAAATCTAAAACGGCAGATTCCCGGAAGTCCCTTATCTTCATATCGAAAAATTTCCCTGACCCATCATTGAAATTGAATTTTATCGTCCCATCTTTTCGGAGGTCCTTCATTTCCAGGTTGGACATCCACTTTTCCACCTTATCATTCTCCGTTAAAGCACCCCATACCTTTTCAACCGGATGATTGAGCAGGCGATCGAATCTTGCGATAATTCCATTACCTTCTTTTTCGATTACAGCTTGCACTTGGATTCCCCCATTCAATTTGTTACCCGAGATTATTTTTATAATAAAAAATGGTCGGTTGGAATTCACCATTTGCCGATTTCGCATAATCAGGAATCCTGCCTGCCTGAATATATCCCAATGAGGTATACAGGAGATTTGAAGGATCTCCTTCCCTCGTATCAAGGACCAATAATGTCCGCCCTTCCTGCTTGGCCTTCTTCTCAGCCTCTAGCATGAGTGAACGTCCTATGCCATTTCTTCTATAACCAGTATGTGTCATTAATTTTGCGATTTCCGCTCGATGGCCGCCATTTTGCTTTGAACATAAATGTAACTGTACACTCCCGACAATCTTACCCTGTAACTTAGCGACCAACAGAATCACATCACGTTTCATGGCACTACCCCAGTAATCAACGGCCTCAGACTGTTTCATGGGTGGTAAAAAACCGATGGACGCACCATCATCCACCACCTGAACCAAAAGGTCGGAGAGTTCATTAAGATGGTATCCAATTGATGTTAATTGTTCGATTTTCACATCGGCATCCAAAGTAATCACAAACTTTTAGAAGATATAATATATTCACCATCTCTGGCGCTTTGATAAAGAAGTAATATGAGCCAGATGATGTCGTCCGTGCCAAGCATAAATGCCTATATTTTCACCGACAGTCACCTTTCCTGAATCAGGATGGATGAAGGTCCGGCTCAGGTCATCAGCATGAAGGTCCGATAAAAGTTTACACATTCGGATATGTATACTTTCCAGCAGTGATAGAGATACTTCAATCGGCAAATCATAATCAGGCAGCTCAGCCCATTGCCCCTCCTCGTACGGTTTAATGACAGGACTTTCTTCCGTAAGGGCCAATTTGAAGCGAATATACGCATTCATATGACTATCGGCAACATGATGCACCACCTGGCGGACCGTCCATCCTCCAGGCCGATAAGCCGTATCAAGCTGTTCATCATCCATGTTACCTACCGCTTCACGCAGCATCCGAGGCAAAGCTTCAATCTCTTTGAGCCACCCCTCGGCTATACCACAAGTAATTTCCCCGTCAAACTGAAACTTCCCGACCGGGTATCTTAAATCCATCTTCATTCCCCCTTGATGTTCAATAAAAATAGCATCTATATATATTCTTTATCGATTAAGACAAATCCTTTTTCCGGCATACTTTGCTTTGCTCTACTACTCATCACAAAACTTCAGGAAATTTATTCCACAACATTAGCACGAATACTATTTCCATATTTAGCAACCATAAACAAATGAATGGCATGTGCATCAATCCATCTTTAAACAATGGAAATGGGGATAGGATCACCTTGAAGAAAATCAGTTCGATACAAACCCTTAGCATCTTCTTTTTATCAATCGGCCTTCTTAATCACGTTATTTTGATCCCTTTCCTCCTATCCACCGGCGGAAGGGATGCTTGGTTTTTTTCTATCCTAACTATTGGATTGATCCCGATTTGGGCCTATATATTATCGAGAATAATCAAGAATATGAATAATCAATCCCTGACGGATTGGCTTGAAAATAGATTTGGAAAACACATTAAAAATATCGCTTTATTCTTTATCGTGATTTATCTGATCAGTCTTGTTTTGGCCACTACAAAGGAAACGATTGATTGGATCACGACAAGCTTTCTTTTTGAAACCCCAAGTTTAGCGATTATCATTCCGTTTACGCTGCTATGCATTTTTCTTGCCCATTCTGGTATGCGCTCCATCGCCATTTGCTCGTCTGTATTATTGCCAATAGTCGTCATTCTTGGCATTTTCGTTACGACCGGAAATATACCGACAAAAGACTATAGCCACCTCCTTCCCCTTTTCGAGAATGGCTATTTTCATGGCATAAAAACCCTTCAATATTCTGGTTATGGCCTTGCCGAACTGATTTTAATCGTTTTTTTTCAAGAGAAACTTTCGGATAAGCTCAAGATAAAGGTATTAGTATTCTTATGCCTTGGACTAGTGTTTTTACTTCTTGGTCCATTAACAGCAGCACTCGCTGAATTCGGGCCGAGCTTAGCCGAAGTCATGAGGTACCCCGCCTATGAACAATGGCGTTTGCTGACAATTGGTAAATATATTGAACATACAGACTTCTTTTCCATTTACCAATGGCTTGCTGGTGCCTATATCCGTGTTTCAATGGCGTTATTCTTAATAATGGAAGTCTTTAAAGGAAAAACTAATCATGTGAAGCTTGGAATTCTTTTCGCTGTAGGTTTTCTGATGGTCGTCATCTCCATCGTACCATTCAGTAATTTCAAGTTCTTGCATGTAAGCCAAACATTCTACTATCCTGGCGCTTTTTATTTCCTGTTACTGTTGTCCGCCTTTTTGTTTATCGGCACTTTCATCAGATCTAAGGAGGGGAAACGACATGCGAATGAAACGATCCAAAAATGAGCCACCCCTCTTAGAATTAAGGGAGGAAACATTTCGGGAGTTATTCAGTTCAAGCTCAGATATCAAGTTTGAAATGATTTATATCGGAGAAACCGAAAGACCCATTACTGTCCTTATTTTTTACTGCTCGGGTATGGCCGACATAAGTTTACTGAACGAAGGAATTTTGGAAAAGTTAAACAAAATGATGGAATTGGATGAGAGCATCGATGCCGAAGAATCAATCAACAAGCTAAAACCCTTGATAGACCTCAGGAAAGTAACCATCGATAGTGAATTCAATAACGTCCAGCAGCTGATTTTCTCCGGGCATGCCTTATTATTCATACCCTCAGTCCAAGAGTTATTTTCAATCGAATTGTCCAACGTGCCGAACCGGCAGCCCGAGGAGTCTTCCTTCGAGGTCTCGGTAAGAGGTCCAAGAGATGGGTTTGTCGAAGATTTATCCATGAATACAGCTTTAATCAGAAAGCGGCTAAAAACAAAATCGCTTGCCTATGAAGAGTTTATCGTTGGCAGGCGCAGTCAAACGAAAGTCGCACTAATGTACATGGATGACATCATCAATAAAGAACTTGTTAAAAACGTAAGATCGAAAATCAACTCCCTTGATATTGATATTTTGGTGAGCAGCCAACAATTGGAGGAATTGATCACTAACAGTAAATATAGTATATTTCCACTCACTCATTATACGAGTCGCCCTGATTTTGTAGTTGAAGCACTCAATCAAGGAAGATTCATTCTAATCGTGGATGGCATGCCAACGGTAATCGTGGCCCCTTCTACCTTACTATTGCAAATAAAAACCGCAGAAGATTCGAATCTTCCTTATCTATTTGTAAGCCTTGAGAGACTTCTTCGCTTTATGGGGCTTGGCATTACCGTTTTATTGCCGGGGTTTTGGATTTCCATTTCCGCTTTCAATATTGAACAGGTGCCGTTCCCGTTACTAGCCACCATAACCCTTTCAAGGCTGGGGCTTCCCTTATCTGCCACGATGGAATTCATTCTCATGCTCATTTTATTTGAATTATTCCGTGAATCCGGGGTCAGGTTACCTAAAGCGGTTGGGCAGACAGTTGCGGTTGTAGGAGGCCTAATTGTCGGTGATGCGGCGATAAGGGCAGGACTGACTTCACAAACCATGCTTGTCGTCACTGCCGTAACCTCTGTTGCATCTTATACACTTGTAAACCAGTCTTTAACTGGTGCCGTTACCGTTCTGCGAATGTTTGTACTGTTACTAAGCTGCATTTATGGAATCTACGGCTTGATAATCGGTTTCCTTTCCATTGTCACGTTACTATCCAGGCTTGATTCATTCGGTGTTTCATATATTGGCGGAATGAACCCGCCAAGAATCACAAAACTCCTGGATTCATTCCTAAAGTCGCCATGGAATTCCATGAGCAAACGATCCTTGGCCGCTAATGATAAAACCAGAAAGGGGCAGTAAGGCAATGTTCCGCATCTGTAAAATTTGGTTGACCCTACAATTACTCCTATTTCTTTCAGGCTGTTGGGATGAAAAAACGATCCAGGACTTCCATTATATAACGGCCATCGGGATAGATTTCAAAGATGGGGAATACATAGTCTATACGCAACTTGTAGACTTCGCTGCGGTAGCTAAAACGGAGGCAAAGCCGACGCAAGCCCCTCCCGTATATGTAGGGAAACAAAAAGGACCGTCGATTTCGATCGCCCTTAATAAACTAATGAGCAATACTCAACAGTCCCTCTATTTAGGGCATGTATCCACATTTGTAATCAGTGAAAATGTTTTGAACCGGCAAAGCACAGAAATAGTGGATTATATATACAGAAACCAATTACTCAGATACTCATCCAATATCTTTGCCACAAAAAATTCCATGGATGAGCTTTTCTCCATTAACGGCTTTTTTAATTTATCACCTTTATACACGACATTATATTTTCCGGATGATGTATACCGGATTATATCATTCATCCAACCCATTACAGTTCAAAGGTATTACTCTGACCAGCGGGAAAAAGCATCTACCACCATATTACCCTCCATTTCCTGGAACGATAAAGTTTGGAAGGAAAAAGATAAAAAGCGAAAAAGCCTCTATATGGATGGTGCATTTATCATTTACTATAAAGTGTCCCAGCCCTGGTTCTCTGAAAAGGAACTGAGCGGTTTACGCTGGCTCACTAAAAGGACCAACAAAACTCCAGTGAACATCACAATGAATAAGCAAGATATCTATGCCTCTTTTTCCCATCCGGCTCATAAAGTGAAACCTGTTCTAAAGGATGGCAAGTACAAATTCGATATTGAAATTGACGTTTCCGGCAAAATACTGGGGCTTGATACCCAAATCGATATCGACAAAATAAAACGTAAATTCGAAAGCCAAATAAAAAAGGAAATCCTATCAACGTTTAAAACAGGGCTCCAAAAGAACGCGGACCCTTTAAACCTAGGCAAAACCCTTTATATCAAAGAGATAAAATACTGGCAAAAGAATCATTTAAAAGAGCCTAAGGATTATTTAAATAAGGATTCAATACATGATATAAACGTAAAGGTACATATCCTTAACACAGGTGGCTTAGAAGCTAAACCACTGGAATAATGAAGATTTGAGGATTCGGTTTGGAATTTATAGTATTAAATATTATTGGATAATGTTGAATTCACGAGTAAATCGGCTTAATTCACGAGTATTTGTTCCATTTTCACGAGTATTTGCTCCAAACTCACGAGTAAATCGACTAAACTCACGAGTAAACGCTGATATTTCATAAGTTTGCTGCTCACCTTGGGTTTATAGCCGAAAAAATCAGGATGGTGCCTTTTTGAGCTCCATCCTGATTTAGGGGGCTGGAAAATGCGGTCCGGAATTTGGCGGATAGCATGGTTAAATGGTAAATTTAGAGTATTCTAACATTTAGGGGGCCATTTATGAGCATACAGAAGGCTACATTACATGAGCTGGAATCACTGACGGAACTTTTTGATTTATACAGGGTGTTTTATGAGCAAACCTCTGATCCTGGTTGTGCAAGGGAGTTTTTAAGGGAAAGGCTGACAAAAGGGGAGTCTGTGGTTTTTATGGCGTTTGATGAAGGAAATCCAATTGGTTTTGTACAGTTGTATCCTTCTTTTTCGTCTGTGAGTATGATGCGGTCATGGATATTGAATGATTTATTCGTGAAGGAGTCCGCCCGTAAAAAGGGATTTGGCGAGGAGTTATTGAACGCGGCCATCGGTTTTGCACGTGAAACAGGTGCTAAAGGGGTTTCACTGGAGACTGGCCAGGATAATGTGAAAGCACAGAGACTTTATGAAAAGATTGGTTTCGCCCGTGAATCGAACCATTTTTATTATTTCACCATTTAATTAAAAAAAGTGTAGGGAATACCTCCCTACACTTGGATGCTATTTATCTAGTATATTAATTATTTAGCAGTTTCCATGCTGGCTTGAATTTCTTTAATTAGAAGTTCGGCACCTTCTGGGCTAAGTATTAATTTACCGTCAGCAAGTTTCATATTGTCATCGGAAACTTCACCTGTTACCTGACAAGTCATGTTTGGTTTATATTTTTGAAGGATGATGCGCTCTTGTTCTACATAAATCTCCAGAGCGTCTTTCTCATTAATTCCTAATGTTCGGCGCAGTTCAATTGGAATGACTACCCGCCCTAATTCGTCAACTTTACGTACAATACCTGTAGATTTCATTTAATTTACCCCACTAACTTTCTTGCGAATGTTGCATTTATATATTTCGTCACCATTCGACATTATTTGCACTTCTATTAAGATACCACTACCTACCATATTCGTCAATTCTCGTATCTTCTTATACTATCTGCCTCTATATGATTTTTATATAAAATATTAGCAATTCCTTCATAACACGCGTCACGACAACGTTTACCGCTTCTTCATTTGGTATATATTTCTATTTTAAACTCACAAGTGGAAACGCCTTCATTTAATTCCAAAAAGCTTTCTTTTCATTTCATGTCGAATCACAAAGAATGAATTTCACTAGCTTAAAAGAATCCTGTTGATTTTCTTTTGCTTTTGAAGGAAAATTTAAATTGATCGCTTATAATATTCCGAAAATTCATTCCGCTTTTGAAACAGTGGATATATCTGAATTTTTTTCAGAAAGCCGAAACGATTGCCATCCTTCCAGAGTCTTACTGACTCATAAAACAGATTGAGGTGAGTCAATTGCGTCCGATTATATTAGGTATTTGTTCTGCTTTCTTTTTTGCATTTACGTTTGTTTTGAATCAGGCCATGGAGCTGTCTGGCGGAAGTTGGATTTGGAGTGCTTCGCTGCGTTATTTCTTCATGGTGCCCTTTCTGTTGTGTATCGTATGGAGCAGAAAAAACCTGCGTCCCCTTTTACAAGTGATGAGAGAAAAGCCGGGTCCTTGGCTGCTTTGGAGTTTTGTCGGATTTGGGTTATTTTATGCTCCTTTATGCTTTGCGTCCGCCTACTCACCTGGCTGGCTGATCGCCGGCACCTGGCAAATCACGATCATTTCGGGTGCGCTGCTTGCGCCGCTGTTTTTTGAAAATGTCCAAACGAAAGATGGGATTGAAAGGCAAAGAGGAAGGGTTTCTGTGAAAGGCCTCCTCATGTCCATGATCATTCTGCTTGGGATCATCCTGATGCAGCTGGAACATACCAAACACATTTCAATGGCCGATCTTTGGCTGGGAGTGATCCCGATCGTCATCGCCTCCTTTGCCTACCCTTTGGGAAATCGCAAAATGATGGAAGTATCCGAAGGGCGTCTGGATGCTTATCAGCGGGTTTTGGGAATGACTTTGGCGAGTCTTCCATTCTGGCTTTTGCTTTCCTTGTACGGTTTCTTTACAGTAGGTGCGCCGACGAAGATGCAGAGTTTCCAATCCCTTTTGGTGGCACTATTTTCTGGAGTCATCGCCACGGTCCTTTTTTTCATGGCGACCGATTTGGTACGCGGAAATATGCAGAAATTAGCTTCAGTTGAAGCAACACAATCGATGGAGGTCCTTTTTGCCCTGGCTGGCGAATTACTATTCCTATCTTTACCGATTCCTTCTCCGTTATCGTGGTTCGGCATCTTTATCGTCATCATGGGAATGATCCTGCATAGCTATGTATCACATAAAAAAGAAGGTCCATCCCCTAAACGGACAGTGAATGCCTAAATAGCAAGCCAAAAAAGCCCCGGATAAGATTTCGGGGCTTTTTTGAGCTGAAAACTGAAGCAGACTACGTTCTTTTATTCCATTGACAGGTCATGATGAATTGATGATTTTTCAGAGTGGCAAAAAGCTCACCATTCATTTTTTTTCATTAAACTTTGCGCAATGGATAACCCTAGTCCCGTTCCTTTTTTATTTCTTGCAGTATCACCTGTATAAAACCTATCAAACATCCTCTCAACATCTTGTTTAGCCATTTACACTACCATATCTATCCCTTCATTATTTGTTGATTTCCACTCCAGGCGCTCGCCCCCAGGGTCTCGTACCTTATGTTGCGTTATTTAAATAAAAGGCTGTTTTCACATACTTTGTTGCTATTTACCAGGTAGTGGGTTGTGGTTGATTTCCCCTCCAGATGCTCGCTTTCCGCGGGGCGGGCGGTGAGCCTCCTCGGCGTAAACGCCTGTGGGGTCTCACCTGTCCCGCTGCTCCCGCAGGAGTCTCGCACTTCCGCTCCAATCAACCTTAAATAGTTTCGTTTTAAAAACAACAATCTTTACGAAAAGAGCCAAATAAAAAAACTATAGGCAAACTGGCTTTTTTCAAATTTGAATATAGTCCGGAAAGTTCGAAATGGCCTCGCTGTATTCAGATGAAAGCTGCAAACGTTACGGGACATATGCGGATATTAGGGAAAAATCGGCCTGGAATTTGGCAAAACTTTTACCTTGAGTAAGTTCAAAAAGTATGTATAATGAAAGGTAATTGTATATGTCAAAGGTTTTCTAGGGTTCCGCAGTGCGTCTCATTGCTGGTCTGGTCCGAGAGAAAACTCACAGCATGCTGTGTCACGGAAGGATAAAAGCCTGGGAGAAACTGTTTTAACAGTTATCTCTTGGGCTTTTTTTGTTTTTTTGGTAAAGAATAAAATCGGAGGTGCGTTATTACATGAGCACAAACTGGATTAAAGTATTCATTGCAGCTTTTTTTGAAGTATTTTGGGTGATTGGCTTAAAACATGCAGATGACTTTTGGACTTGGACTGGAACGGTCATTTCGATCATCATCAGTTTTTACTTGATGATAATGGCTGGCAGGAAGCTTCCTGTCGGAACGGTATATGCCGTTTTTGTCGGTATGGGGACTGCCGGGACCGTTTTTTCCGAAATCCTTTTCTTTGGAGAATCCTTCAAGCTGAGCAAAACACTATTGATCCTCCTCTTATTATCAGGGGTGATCGGCTTGAAGCTAGTGACGGATGATAAGGCTGAGAAAGGGGATGAATCATAATGGCTTGGGTCTCTTTAATCTTAGCGGGGCTTTTTGAGATGTTTGGGGTTGCGATGATCAATAAATTGCACAAGGACAGAAATCGGCAATCCTTACTGCTGTTATTCATCGGATTTGGAGCAAGTTTCCTGTTTCTTGCTTATGCCATGAAAACCTTGCCGATGGGAACGGCTTACGCTATCTGGACAGGAATCGGTGCATCAGGCGGAGCGATAATCGGGATGCTCTTATACGGGGAATCCAAAGATTGGCGCAGGGTCGTTTTTATAGCCATGGTCCTTGGCGCAGCAGTGGGATTAAAACTTGTTTCATAGGAATGACATAAAAGCATAGAAAAAATCAAAGACGACACAATGTGTCGTCTATATTTATTTTTATCTAACTTGAATAATTCATCTTATAAAAATTGACCCTCATCCATCACAGCGGAATCTTTCCCCTTAACCTGTTTTAGCGTCGCTACTATAAGAAAGCTGACAATCACCAGTAAGAGCCATGAGCTTACCTTCCCTAGATGTACGAGACTCCATGCATCGGTTTGGTTAGGATATTCCCAAGCTCCAAAGAACGTTGCGATATTTTCGGCTATCCATATGAAAAATCCGATGAGCACAAAAGAAAATGCGATTGGCATACGATAACGGGTTCCACCAACTTCGTATGTGACCCATGCTCGCCAAAAGACGATGATGACAAGTCCAGATAGCCACCAACGAACATCCATCCAATAATGGTGGGTGAAAAAATTCAAATAAATCGCAAGCGCAAGGGATACAACGACAAAAAACGGCGGCCACTTGATCAGTTCAACCTTTAACCTCCTCCACGCCTGGCAAAGATAACTCGCTACACTAGCGTACATGAATCCGCTATAAAGAGGCACTCCAAAAATCTTGAAATATCCTTCCTCTGGATAAGTCCAGGAGCCCATATGTACCTTGAAAAGTTCAAGGGCAAGACCAATAAGGTGGAACAAGGTGATGACCTTTAGTTCATCCCGTGTTTCAAGCCCGGAACGCAGCATCCACCACTGCATGATAAGGCAGATGATGAGCAGCCAGTCATACCGCGGCAGAAAGGGAAGCGGGATGAATTTTGTAATAGCCAAAGAGGCAAAAATAACGGCAGGAAACAAGCATGATAGGGCCTGCTCCCAACCAAAACGAACGAGTTGTTTTAGTGCCCTCATGATTGGTGCCTCCATTTTTTTATCTACATTCATGAGTAACTCCCCTTTATAAATCCTAATCTTGAGTGCCTTCATCATTTCGGTATTCTAAAATATCCCCGGGTTGACATTCTAAAGCCTTACAAATCGCATCTAAGGTTGTTAATCGAATCGCTTTTGCCTTGCCATTTTTCAATATGGAAAGATTAGCCATCGTTATTCCAACCCTCTCGGAAAGTTCTGTAACACTCATTTTCCTTTTAGCCAACATCACATCAATATTGATTATAATTGCCAAGTTAATCACCTCAGACTATTAAGTCATTTTCTGATTTTATATCGATGGCTTCTTGTAAAAGCCTTTGAAGAACAGCAGCAAAGACTGCAATCACCATTGAAGCAAAAATGACGACCATTCCGATTACTATGATACCTGGGGCGTCGTCCATTTCCGCGATGAGATAAAAGAGCGGCATGCCTGCCACATACAAGCCACTTATTGTGATTGCACAATTTTTTATAATCTTTAAAGCTCTTACAGATAATTCCGAGAAAGCTTTGTTCTTATCAATATAGCTTAAAAGTTTAAAGGCTTGATATAGGGCAAAGTAAAAAGGTATCGCCGATGCATACAAATCGATTAAAACGAGATATTTCAAATAAGCCATATCCGGATATAATTCTGCTGCAAAATTCGCTATCCCAGGCACCAAGAAGATGCACAAAGCAAGAACTGGAATTCCAATAAGAATAACAGCCATCTTTAAAAAGAGTGTTGTTCCTAGTTTCATAAAAAGCACCTCACTTATTTATTGTCCATTTAATTTAACATACGTTTTATCGATTAACAATAAAACATTGTTGTTTTTTATTATATTATTATTGTTAATGAAATATCATATTCTTTTTAAAAATGGCTGTTTTCACATACTTTATTGCTATTTACCAGGTAGTGAGTTGTGGTTGATTTCCCCTCCAGATGCTCGCTTTCCTTGGTGCGGGCGGTGAGCCTCCTCGGCGTAAACGCCTGTGTGGGCTCACCTGTCCCGCTGCTCCCGCAGGAGTCTCGCACTTCCGCTCCAATCAACCTTAAATCGTTTCGTTTTAAAAACTACACTCTTTACGAAAAGTGCCTTAAAAATAAAAAAGCATTCCTCTTTACAAAGGAATGCTCCATAACTGAACTATTTATTTATTACCTTCGGCTAAACCCTTATATCATCAGTATTTCCCTGATATCCTCTTCTGTAAGTGCAGAAGACGACTTGTCTCCAGGGTCGATGATTTCTTCAATAAGATGTCTCTTTTTCTCTTGGAGTTCATTCATTTTTTCTTCGATTGTCCCACGGGCAATAAGCTTGATGACTTGAACCTCATTTTTCTGCCCCATTCGATGGGCACGGTCCGCGGCTTGTTCTTCAACTGCCGGATTCCACCAAAGGTCATATAGTATGACTGTATCGGCACCCGTCAGATTGAGACCCGTACCGCCAGCTTTCAACGAAATGAGGAATATATCCCGTTCTCCTGCATTAAACCGATTGCAGATTTCCACACGTTCCTTTGATGGGGTTTGTCCATCCAGGTAGAAAAAGGGTTGTCCTTCCATGGCCAAATCCCTGCCGATGATTGTAAGCATTTTTGTAAATTGCGAGAAAATCAGCACCCGTCTTCCAGAATGCTTCGAATCTTCGACAATTCGCATCAGCTGCTCATATTTTGCTGAACTGCCTTTATATCCGTCCACAAACAAGGCGGGGTGACAGCATATTTGCCGAAGCCGGGTCAAGCCAGCAAGGATCCTGATCCGATTTTTGCGAAGGGTGTCCTTGTCCAGGTGTTTCAGCGTATCATGCCGCAGCTTGGCCAGATAAGCCCCGTACAGTTTCTTCTGATCGGGAAGCAGTTCCATCGATTCCAGCGACTCGATTTTTTCCGGTAATTCCCCTAGTACGTCCTCTTTCATTCTCCGCAGCAAAAATGGACGGATCCTGCGGGAAATCTGCTTCCTGGAGAGGTTGCTATACTCCTTTAACCCCATGAATAGTTCAGGGAATACGACGTGGAAAAGGGACCAGAGCTCTTCCAGTGAATTCTCGATGGGCGTACCAGTCAACGCGAAGCGATGTGCCGCTTTTATCTTCTTGGCCGCTCGTGCCGTTTGTGTCACCGGGTTCTTGAAGGCCTGTGCCTCATCGAAAAACACCGTATGGAAGTCCTCTTTTTCAAACGAATTGATGTCTTTCCGAAGCAATGGATAAGAAGTGATCACTACATCCACGTCCTTCATTTCTTTAAGCAGCTTCGACCTTTCCGTCTTGTCTCCATCCACGACGACGGCTTGTATATCAGGAGCGAATTTAGTGAATTCACTCAGCCAATTGTAAGTCAATGATGATGGGCAGACAATAAGCACCGGAACCCTTTTCTTACGGATGTCAGGGAGCTCGGATAAAATGAACGTGATGCTTTGCAATGTTTTTCCCAGACCCATATCATCAGCAAGAATCCCGCCAAAACCGTATTGTGCAAGGATTTTCATCCATTTGTAGCCGTTTTTTTGATACTCGCGCAAAATCGGGTCCAGACTCTTTGGCACAGTGAACTCCAAGGCGCCGGGATTCCTGATGTTATCCAAAAACTGCCGGAATGACTCTTCCATCGTGAATGTCTGGCTGTCATTAACGGAGTCAAGGAGCTGGAGCCCTTTTATGAGGGGCATGTTCAGTGTGCTTTCCAGGTCTTCATCCTGTACGGGCAGTGCATTCAGAAAACGATTGATTTCCTCGTATTCCCTTGTTTCAAGGGAAAGCAGCGATCCATTCCTTAAACGATAGTATTTCCTTTTTTCTTCAAGCGCGGCTAAGACCTCACGTATTTGTTTATCTGGGATATCATCCATTTCAAATTTGAATTCGAGCCAATTAGTACGCTCTTTTTTAATTTTCAACCTAATGCGCGGTGCAGCATTTCCACGGGAAATACGGTTCCTTACAGCGGTAGTGGCATAGATTTGCACCAGCTTCTGGAGTTTAGGAACGATATGGTACAAGAACTCATACTCCAATTCTTCGTTATGCAAGAAATAGCCTCCGTCCGTCTTGGCAAACTGGCTATCCTCCATCAGCTTTATTATCTCCGCCTCTTTCTCAACATCCCTCATAACCTTGGATTCTTGTTTTTCCAAAGGGTTGATCACGATATTTTCATAATGGAATTCCAGCCCGGCAAGCAGCCTGTTTTTCACTCGGTCCAAGTATAGCTTTGCAACCAGCGGTGTCTTCAAAAACAATTCGGTGATGGATCTTGCTATATGGACTTCACCGAGTCTTTTCAAGCCTGGTACCACTTTGTCCAGGAATAATTCCAGCTGGTCATGATGGATTGGAATTTGATTCATCCCCGAATCCTCCATCATTTGCTTTAACTCTGAAAGGCGTTTGAAATCCTCATTTTCGAGCTGAACCAATTTCCCCTCAAATAGGACCAATGTGTATGCATTCATGACGATCATCTCGTGCAGCCTTTTAATAATCAGTTGATAACCTTTGTCCTCGCTTTCAGTAAAGTCAAACTGTAAAGGAAGCGGTCCGTTTGTTACACGAAAGCCATTGAATGTAAGGCCGCCATAGGCAAGCTTCACCATTGGCGCCGCTTCAAGGATGGGGACAAGCCTTCGAAAAGAAGATGGAGGCAGAAGTAATAAGTGATGGTCCAATGTATATTCGGATTTATCCGTCAGGGCGTCCACATAGACTTTTTCATCCGATATCACTGTAATGAGCTCCTGAAGCACTAAATCATTTTCATTCTGAAAACAATGCAGCACCGGGTCATATATAAATGAAGGGGACACTTGGGCAGGCTTTCCTGCTTTAACTCGCTTCAGGAAATCCCGGACATTCGACACATTGAGAGAACCGATTTTCATTTCCAGTCCTAACATATATTGTTCCATTCCCATCCATACTGGTTTACACGTAAACTCCGCTTCAAGCATCATTCTATTTTCAAAATGGCGCTGATGACCGCTTTTGCGTACAGGCTGATTATTGAAAAGGGTAAGCAAGCCTTCTGACAACTCCTTATGGGCTGTTGCATCAGGACCGGTTGCACGTATCCCTTCAGGAATCGTTCCATCTCGCTTATGGTCGTAAACCGACAGCAGGACGGCTGCAATATGCTGGCAATCCCTATGGAAGGAAGCTAGCGCAGGACAGCTGCATTTCGTTTGAAATCCGCCGACTGCATCCACTTCAATCATGACATGGAAGTCTTCCTTGCCTCTAACCGATGCTTCACAACCATCATGATGATAGCTTTCAAATGTCACTTTATTGGCACGATGAAAAGCTTCCCCTCTTTTAAAGGAGACGGCCCCGCACATGTCTTTTATGATTTTTCGATTCAATTTGATATCCAAATTGCCGTCCTCCTCCCGGGGTTTTTGGTTGAATGATTTTACATTCCGCTGTTAAATAAGCTCATTTTATCATCATACTATGAAATCGGTTTACAAGGTTATAAAAAAGCAAAAAGACAAACTCCCCCATTCGGAGTTCATCTCTATTTCAGCAACGGGAATTGCAACTTCATTGCTGTCCTTTGCCCTTGTTCTTTTTCTTTTTTTTTCGATAAAAGAAGCTGAATACAAGGAATGCAAGAAGAATGAAAAAAAGGATAAGTTCAGCGGGGTCCTTCACCAAAAATGGGTTAAAGGCATGCTTGATCGAATTATCCAGATCAAATCCCATTAGAATATCCATACCTAAAGATATGACCACTAAAGGGAACAGAAGCAAAAGCGTAATACCGAAGAATTTCATTTTTGATCAACTCCGCCTTTCAGGAACTTTTTTTGGTGCTTGTCTTTCCTTTTTTTCGATTCTTAAAAAAGGCAATGATCAAGAGAAGCAATGGAATGATCACCTGAAATGGCAGATGGATGTAATTTGGTACCGCCTTCATCCCTTCATGGATATGTTCCGTATAGCTGCTTGAAATAATAATCGAAATCAATAAAATGACAATGCCAACAGGGTATGCAAGTCTGGAGGGCTGTTTAACATTGAAAACATTCGCCGTACCCGTTACCGCTACATAAGTAAATACACATATCTTGATGAACCCGCCAATCATCAACAAAAACAAGAAGTACACATCGAGACGTTCAAGAAAGCCAGCGACCTCTATGGACTGAATGAGGGTAAGAAGAGGGTATTGCGAACGCGTCATAAGGTCCACACCAAGTACAGAAACATTCACAGCCATTATTACCGCGAGAAAAATACCGCTTGTAGCCAAGCTCCATATTCCAATTTTTTTCAATCGCTTATGTTCATTTAAATAAGGAAAAATCATTAAAAACGCTATGATTTCACCAAATGGAAAGAATACGGTTTTAGTGAAAGCCATTTTCACCATCTCTGTCCCGCTTATTTCAAAAATGGGTTTTAAGTTGTTTAAATGGATCATGCCTGAAGCAATAATCAGAAGAAAGAAGGTCATTAAAAGTAAATTCTCCAAGACAAAGAATAATTCCCCCGTCCTTGACACTACTTCTATCCCCTTACGGACCGTATACACCACGACTAAAATGAATGCAGCGTTCGCGACAAATAACGGAATATGAGGATAGGCAAAAGTAAGCAGCGTATCTCCGAAATCCCTCAGCACCCTTGCAGAAAGATAGATGAAATAAAGGATATATAGAAAAGCTACGATCCTGCCTAGGAAATTCCCCAATATTTTTCGTACAAATTCCGTTAACAGCTGATCAGGGTAGTATTGAAAAAGGCCATAATAAATGAAAAATAATATAAATCCCCCGATCATCGCAATAAGGATGACCAGCCAGGCAGCTTGCTTGGCTTCACCTGCAAGCGGAACCAAAAGTGCACTGCCCATTTCAAACAGGAAAATAAGGACGAACAGCTGGTACCCGCTGATATTTGCCTTTTCCATGAGAATGCCACTTCCTTTCCATTATTGATCTTTCTTTTGTAAATTTGAAAGAAATGGCTTATTACGTAATCCGGTACGGCGAATGAAAGTTTCTACCTGCACATCAACTTCCAGTTTAGGAAAAGTTTCGTCGTCCCAGTTTTTCTCTAGTTTCTTCCATTCTTTCGGATGGGATTCGTGCATGAGCTCCCCAAAGCCAAAAATATCGGATTTATTTTTTTGTGCCCGAACGATTGCGTCTTCCATCTCCTTCTTCAAGTCTTTCGCTAACTTCCTTTCAATATCTATCAGAACATGCATATCGGTTAGATTCAAAGGAACATTCGCTTCCCTGATATCTCCCTCTGCACGGACCTTTATCGATATTTTCGGTTTCCCGTTTACCAATTTTACCCCGATGTTGGTTTTTTGGCGAATGACTGAATAGGTGACTGCGTTTTTTTTACCCTCCCAATCAAGGTATAAATGGACATTTTCGATTCTATCCAATACCCACATTGATCCTATTGCCTTATCACCATCCAGCCAGTCAATCAATTTGCCATCTTTAAAAACACCTATCCCTGCTGCATTAGGGTTCGCCTCAATATCCGAGGACATGGTATTCTCCATTTTATCCTCTTTACCCGTGTTTCCTCTCACGGTAAAACCGCTTATTATCGGTTCTTTTCCGGTACTAAGCAGATTCTTGATCACCTCTTGGAGATTGATGCTAATACTTTTCCCCTGGGTTTTTTCAGTGGTTTCAATCGTCCTAATGACTTTCTCGGCTGATACCTTATCGATTGCGGTTAACGTTTCGACAATATCCCTTGCTTTCACACCCCGGGCAATCACGATCCTCGTAGTTGCCCTGAATTCCGGTGAGCGCTCAAATGCATCGAAAATATCGTTAAGGCCCTCTTCTTTTGCTAGTTCCTCACCGATGACAACCAGGTTGGCATGGGCAAAATACATATCTCGGGAGATTTTCATTGAAGCGTTACCATCCAATTCAAGCACATTATTTCCCGTGGCCCTATAAATGGATATGGGTGGATTCGATCCGCCGCCGCCCTGAAGAGCTCCGGCAACATTCCCCGGATTAATGATTTGGAAAGTTCCCACTAACTTCCCTTCTTTATTTCTATCGAGTCCGACCGCCGAAACGATGGCCATTTCATTTAACTCTGTTTTATCCCAACAGCCTGTGGTGAATGTGGCGGCGATCAACATCATCAAGAGCAGAACTAATCTTTTACGATTCATTGCCTTCACCCTTTTTCCCGTCAGATGTTTTCATTCCACGCGATTCAGGAGGCAGCGGTCTTTGGTTATTGCCTTCCCTGATCAGATTATTTTCATTGGTCAAATATTGCGGCCTTTCCTTGAATGCCCATATAGGTCTTCTGAAGAATGTGTCGCCCAGCCCTTTTGGATTCAGAGGGGCGAGCGGTGTCATATAAGGAACTCCAAGTGAACGCAGGCTGCATAAATGGACAATAAGGATGATAAAGGCTAAAATCATCCCATAAAAGCCTAACATGCCGGCACAAATGATGAATCCGAACCGCACAATGCGGGCAGAAATCGCTATGGCATAAGAAGGCGTTGCAAAACTGGCAATCGCCGTGATCGAGACGATGATGACCATTGCCGGCGATACGATACCAGCCTGGACGGCCGCTTGCCCGATGACCAATGCCCCGACAATGGACATCGTCGAACCAACGGCCTTTGGCATCCGAAGACTTGCTTCCCGTAATATTTCAAAGGTCATTTCCATAAGAAGCGCTTCAACGACGGCAGGCAAAGGAACCGTTTCCCTTTGGGCCGCTACAATGACCAGCAGCTTCGTTGGGATCATTTCCTGATGAAAAGTCGTGGCTGCAACATAGACAGCCGGCCCGACTATCGAGATGATGAAAACGATGATCCGTAAAAAACGTGTCGCTGAAGCAATGTCGAAGCGATTATAGTAGTCTTCGACAGATTGGAAAAATTGTACGAACAATGCCGGGGCGATCAAGACAAAAGGCGTTCCATTTACGAATATCGCCACTCTTCCTTCCAGCAGGTTTCCTGCGACCATATCCGGTCTTTCTGTATGGTTAAGGGTTGGGAATGGGGTCATGACCTGGTCTTCTATCAATTGTTCAATATATCCTGATTCAAGAATGCTATCGATGTTAATTCGATTTAAGCGCTTCTTGACCTCCTCGACAATTCCTTCCTTGACAATTCCATTTATATACATGATGGAAACGTCCGTTTTTGTCACCGTGCCTATTTTCATCGACTCTATCCATAAATCCGGGGTATTGATGATGCGGCGTAACATGGCGATGTTCGTTCCATTCGATTCCGTAAACCCTTCCCTAGATCCCCGGACAGTCAAATGCGTGCTTGGCTCCTGAATCGAGCGCTTCTCTCCTCCTCTTGTACTGGCAACCAGGGCGACGTTTACTTCATCAATAAAAATGATGGTATCCCCTGATAATAATGTCAAAAATAGCTTTTCCCAGTCCGTGACCCTATCTACACCACCGAGGGAAACCACGTCCTCAGAGATAATTTCCATTGCTTCCAGTGGAAGTATGTTTTTTGACAGGTGGGGATTTTTCATGATTGATTCAATTATAAAGTCCGTAACGCTAGGATTATCAATTAGACCCTGCACATACAAAATAGTTGTTTTTATCTCCGGGTTTAGTCCGATTTTCAACGTTCGGATAATGATGTCGGGACTTTTTCCCGTCTTTTTCTTCACGATTTCCAGATTGGCAGAAAGGGAACTTTCAATATAATCAGGCGTTTTGCTTTTGGATTGACTTTCATCTTCCTTTTTCTTTTCACGTTGCTTCACTTGTCTCTTTTGTTTGAAAAAAGAAGCCATAGCACCGAACCTCATTCCTTTTTCGTTTCATTCATTTTGTCCAAAGCACTCCCCCTTTATTCTGGGTTCAGTTTTCTTCCTTTAATAAGAAAAAGGCTGTCGCAATGACAGCCTTTAATGGTCATATTCGGTTAGGGAATGAACGCCGATGATAACGGCCCAATCAACTAAACTGAGATTATACTTTGCCTTTATTCCTTCTAAAAATCAAAATAACGAAAGCGATGAATAGCAAGGCCAGTATCGCATATACGATGTTTGAATAAATGTCCATGTATCCTACAATATCTTCCCACGAAGAGCCAACAGCTGCCCCGATATTCACCAAGATGATGTTCCAAATTAATGTTCCGGATGTTGTGTAAAGCAGGAAGAGCCAAAAGCTCATATGGGACATCCCTGCTGGAATCGAGATCAAACTTCTGATCAGCGGAACCAGCCTGCAGAAAAACACGGTCCATGACCCGTATTTGTCAAACCATGAATTCGCCTTATGGACGTCCGATACCGTTAACCGAAGAATATGGCCCCATCTTTCCACGAACCTTTCAATGACCTTCACATCAAGAAGTAAACCAATTCCATAAAGGACGACTGCCCCTGCCACAGACCCTAGAGTCGAAGCGATAACGACACCGATAATCGTCATATCCGCTTTAGTCGTCATGTAACCGCCAAAAGTAAGAATGACCTCAGACGGGATCGGCGGGAAAATATTCTCCAATGCTATTAATAGAAAGATTCCCATATACCCAAAATCATTCATGAATTCCGTAATCCAGTTTTCCATTTAATACGCTCCTAACTTTCTTGAATCAACAGCTGGCTTGTTACCTGCCGGCTGCTTATCTTGCAATAACCTTGCTCCTTTATTAACGATCTTTGTTCTTCCGCCGGTCTTGATACCTTTGGAAAAACCAGATGGAAATCGCAATCCAACAACCGCCCGCCAAATACCCGGCAATGATATCACTAGGATAATGGACCCCCAAGTATATTCGGCTAATACCGATCGAGAGGATCATCATCATGCTGAAAAGAATCAAGAGAATCCTTGCCCACCTAGCCGTAATGTGACGCCATAGCAGAAATGTAAGAATACCGTATAAAGAAAATGCATTCATGGCATGTCCACTCGGGAAACTGTATCCCCCTATATCGATGAGTCGATGTAAATCGGGTCGGGGGCGTTGAAAGAATAGCTTAACCATCAAATTGAGAAGAGGTGAACCCACGATGACTGCAGTGAATAAGACTAGTTCCAAACGATGCTTCAAAACCCTATATAAGAAAAACAAAATGACCAAGGAAAGGATGATCAGTGAAGCGGTTGAACCTATGTAAGTAAAGAACTTCATGATGTCCGTCAGCAGAGGGGACTCAATTCCCTGCACCAAGGAAATCACATCTTCATCAAATTTCAGGTATTCATTTGCACTTATTGTAAATGCCATGAAACTGAACCCGATTAAAGAAAGTACACTTATTATAAAGGCAATGGTTAATTGCTGCTTTAATTTCATGATAACATCCTTTCACTTATTAAAACTGTTTCATCTGGAAATTTCTATTTTATCATATCTTCTTCATTGCATGGTGGGGGTAATTGCTTCATCGCCCGCCAACCTAATTCGGGGAACATGCCTGGGCACAAAATTTTCTACTTTATCATACTACTCTATTCGTCATTGTCACCTCAACTTCAGGTTACTATAAGATTTCCTGCCGAACGTTTCAAGGAGCGGCAGGAACATATTTAACGCATACCATTCAACATGCAAAAAGAAAAAAACCTTATGCAGGTTAGGGCACAAGGTTTTTCGTTTTTTACATGCGGCTTGCCTTAAGCGGTAGTGAGGTCAAAGTTTGCCCTGTCGCTGAATCGGTAAGATTCTCTTCTAACTGGAACGATGGCACCGCTTCAATATGCTTGAATTTCTTCAGGAATGCAGTAAGCGCAATCTTCGCTTCCAGCCTGGCAAGCGGTGCTCCGAGGCAGAAATGAGGACCATTACCGAATGTGAGATGTTTCTTATTATTAGGGCGGTGGATATTAAGTGTGAAGGGGTCTTCAAACATCTCTTCGTCCATATTAGCTGCACTCATCCAAACAACCACATTATCCCCTTCTTTCAATTCCACTCCCAATAGATCGTTATCTTCCTTTACAGTGCGATCCAATTTAATAAGATTGAATCGGAAACGGAGCATTTCTTCGACCGCCTGCGGAACTAAATCCAGGTGTTCATGTAACTCTTGATAAACTTCTTTGTCATCATATAGCAGCGAATAAAAGCTATTGGCCAATAAATGACTGGTTGTCTCGACTCCTGCACCTAAAATCAGCATGGTCGTCCGGACAACCTCATCATCCGTAAACATTTCCCCATCCACTTCTGACTTCAATAAATCTGAGATGATATCATCCGCCGGGTTCAATCGTTTTTGCACAACAATCGGATACAAATACTGATAGTATTCTTTTGCTGCCACTTGCTTCAATTTATCTACTTCTTCTTGTTTTTCTCTATCAAAAGGAAGAAATAAGGTATCCACCCATTTCTTAAACAATAAACGATCTTTCGAGGGAACGCCCATCAAATCGGCCATGACAATGATCGGAAGCGGACTCGCCAATGATGCCACAATATCGATTTCCGTTTCCTCATCCATTTGTCCAATCAATTCATATGCAATTTCCTGAATGCGAGGTTCCCAGTTTTGAAGACTTCTAGGTGTGAATGCTGCTGCCAGCAGTGAACGGCGTTTTCTATGATCAGGTGGATCCGCTTCAGTGATTTGGATTTTATCAGGCACAGAACCTTCCTCACTATCCGTTCCAACCGATATCGTGGTCCGTTTCCGAACACTTGAAAAATGTTTATAATCACTGAGAACCCGCTTCACGTCTTCATATTTAAAAACATTCCACGTATCCGTTCCTTCGTGATAACTCACAGGGTCATTTTCTAACATCCTTTTACACCAAGCGTACGGGCTAAATTCCTCCGTCCTTGTTTTAAACCTAGTAATTTCTTTTACTGCAATAACTTCTTTCATGATACCGACTCCTCCCACTTCTCAAAAGTACCTAACAAAAGGACCGAATGTGAAGCATTCTCCAACTCCGTCGATTTGTTATAGGGCCGAGCATTCCTGATAGACTTTTTCAGCAAATCCTTAAATACACATCTATTCCATTATGAGGTAAAAAGCCGCAACAAACCATGCATCTTCCATACCAGCGGCCTTACATGAAATTTGCCCCACAATCCCGACACCCCTATGTAAAACTGCTTATTTTTTACAATTCCCTTTCTTTTTCTATTTTTTTATGTCTCTCAATTGATGCTAAAATCTACTACCCTTTTTTCAAATTTGGAGACAGTGCTTTCCACTAAGTTATTTCAGTATAAATTATTTTATAATTGCCGGAGTTGGTTGATCACGTTGCTTTCCGCGGGCGGTCCGGGAGCCTCCTCGGCGCTCTTGGCGCCTGTGGGGTCTCCCTTGGACACGCTTTTCCCGCAGGAGACTCTTACCTTCCGTTCAAATCAACTGGAACGTTTTTCAATTAATAAAAACTGCGACAACATAGGGTTCGGAATGGTTTCCTGCCGAATGCCCATCAAGCTATCACAGGTGATAACCATGATTTAAAATAAGGCTAGACTTTTTCACACTTTTATATAGGATTAAATATTATTTCTGAAATCAAGCTGTTTAAATAAAAAAACTGCAGGCAAACTCGCTTTTCTTCGAGTTTACCTGCAGCTTGAACGCCTGCACGATGCCGCCGTCAATTTTTTCCCCTTTTAATCAGTTCATGCAAATCATCCATTTTCTTTTCCATGATATCCAGTCTGGTTTTACGGTGCTTGATGGAACGGAAAAGGGATACGGTCCCAACGATGATCAGGATTAGAAATAAAAGGCAAAGCAATTGGTATACCAGATCCGCAATATTATACCCATTATTATACCCACTCACTATGTAATCCCCCTAAATGGCATTCTCAATATTCTATTATACACCAGGCAAAATGAACAATTTAACCTTTTTAAGGAGAATCGGGAATAAAAAACCGAGAGCCTTTTGCTACCGATTGCAGACTTTAGACAAAATCGATGAAAATCAAGTTTGTTTCAGTTTTTATGAGGGTTTATAAAACCTCGAACGTCGATTTCCACTCCAGGCACTCGCTTTCCGCGGGCGGTCCGGGAGCCTCCTCGGCGCCTTGCGCCTGCGGGGTCTCCCCTCGACGCGCTTTTCCCGCAGGAGTCTCGCACCTTCCATTCCAATCAACTATGTTTTGAAATTTTAGGTAAAACCACTTTTGTCTATAAATTTAAACCGATAGCCAAATGCTATCGGTTTATCTTTTATCCCTCTATTTGTTGATCATCGTCAATATCTTCTTGAGGTACAATCAATTCTTCATAGAATGCAGCCGTTGTTGTTCCTGCATAAGGAATCAACCATAGTAAACCAATTCCCAGCGTGAACATGCAAAGGATGCCCCACCCGATGAAGCTTAGGTGCATAAGGAAATACTTCCATTTCAAGCCCTTCATTCTTTTTCTGCTCTCTGTAATGGCTTCAAGCACCGTGTATTCAGGATGATCCTTCAATAGGAAAAACTGCTGCGAATAAGCGATGGCCTTGATGATACCCGGAATGATTAATAATAATGACCATAAAAAAATGAAAATTGCTTGTAGGATGGATGCCCCAATAAGCTTGAAAGAGGTTTTACCATCTTTATAGATAGCGAACACTTCTGGAATGCCAGGATTCCCTTCCCTAACTAAATTCAGGTAGAACCAAGTGGTTGAAATGGTAAGCGGGATTAAGGCAATGGAAAAGACCATGCTGAAGATATTGGACCATAACGGTGTGTCTTCCTGCATAAGCCATTCTGAAAAACCACCGCTTCCGATCACTTCGACAATTAAAGGAAAAATGAGGTTGATCAAGAACAACAGCAACATAAGCGAAACAGTTACTCCCCATTTACCTCCCAACGACTGAAGGGCTTTCCTCTTTAATTCTGAGATTCTCATACTCTGATTAACTCCCCTCTTTTAAACGGCGGAATTCTGAATGTTTCCTTTTTATTGTGAATTTGGATCAATTCAGAAAAAACGCCACTTATTTGATGTCAAAATCTCAATTTGTATTTAACATACTAGCTTCTAGTCGCGGGCTTAAATTCCTAGAAAGCGCACACGGATAGAGTCAACCGGTTTCGAGCAACCATGATCCACTCCTTTCTTGCCTTCGTATTGGCTTGTTTGTTCCATAAGAGTTTATGAAAGGAAATATAACAATATTCCCTCTATTACTTAAGCCTTATGAAATCCTCTGCTCCGGCAGGCCTTAAGGTGTTCAAAGGAAGCATTGCTCACTACATGCGAACTCATCAGATAAACATGCGTTTAAACAACTTAATGGCATCCATCATGGGACGGACAAATGGATTAATCGATCACGGTACTTTACTTTTGGAAGTTGTTCGAGGACTTCTGAAATGTTTTCCAATGCTTGGAAAAACCCTCAATAGTCTACTCGTCAATCGCAACTTTTCTTACCGATAGACATATCAAAAAACAAAAAAGGGGAATTCCCCCTTTTGAACTTCCATACTATTTAATTTTAAGAATTCAGCAAAAATTCCATTCCCTATCTATCAAACAGTATTTTGCCCATCTAAAACCTTTAATTATAAATTAGCCCCCCACCCTATAGATTGGGCAATAATTAGGGAAATTGCTGCTACTCCATACCAAATTAGCAGTAGTGGAGCAATGAAGCGAACCCATTTTGTATAAGGCACTTGAGCAATGGCCAATATGGCCATAAACAAACCGCTAGGGTAAAGGATGTTTGTAAAGCCGTCACCATACTGAAATGCCAGAATCGCTGTCTGCCTAGTGACTCCGAGTAAATCGGACAGCCCGCTCATAATAGGCATGGTAATCATAGCTTGTCCACTTCCAGATCCAACGAAGAAGTTAAATAGAGCTTGAAAGACCATCATCACTAGAGCAGCTATCTGACTTGGCATGGAACTCACCACTACGCTAATTCCATTTACAATCGTATCCAAAATATTCCCATTCTCAAGAATGACTGAAATGGCCCTTGATAGTCCGATAATCAATACACCTGGGAGCACTTTTTTAAATCCTTCATTAAATACTTCAGCAATAGTACTTGGATTGAGCCCATAAATTAAGCCGAGAACAATCCCCATAAATGCATACCAACCGCCAATTTGAGTGAAATACCAGCCCCAGTTCAGCAAACCATATATCATAACACCTATGCCAGCGAGCAAAAAGAGAATGGCAAAGATCTGCCTTTTTGAAGCTTTTTCTTCAGTTTGCTCATCACTATTAATATATAGAGCATCCAAACCATCTCCATATAAGTATCCGAGCGAGGCATTTTGCTCAATCTTTCGCGCATAACGCCAAACATACCAAATCCCGATTAATACGGTAATCACCATAAATATTGCCCGAAAACCAATTCCGGAGTATAGTGGCAACTCCATTAATGTCTGGGAAAGCCCGACTGTGGCAGGGGAAGTAAGTGCAACACTGAACCCAGCAGCCGTACTAACAAGCACCATCGCAGTGGCTGAGAACCGATCATAGCCTAGGTTCAACATTAACGGGATCATGATTGGTGCATACATAAGCCCCATCTCCATGGCCCCTGTAAATGCCGTAAAAGTAGCCATAGGAATCATCAATGCGGGGATGACCCATATACTTCTGTTTTGAAATGTCCGATTAATTCTTTGAATGCCCAAGGTTAGAAGTCCTGTGCGTTCAATAACACTGAACAGTGCCCCGATCATTAAACCACCAAAGATGATTTCACCTGCCTGAACCATCCCAGTAGGTATCGAAAACATTAAATCGAAAGGAGTCAAATTGGGAGCATCGACAAATTTAAACGTCCCCGGCACCAAAATTGGCGCTCCAGTCGGTCCTTCCACTCTTTCAAATTGACCTTTCGGCACAAACAATGTTGCAGCATAGCAAACCAAAAGCATGGTAACTAAAATAACATAGACATGTGGGAGCTTCAGCCACTTCTTTCCTGCTTTAGGCTTGTCTCCTCCGTTGATTTCATTTAATGTGACATTTTCGTTACGTATCCCCATCTCTTGCCCCTTTTCCCCATTCCAGTTTTTTATTTCATCGATATGCATTCAATTTTGTACGTTACAAGCAGCTAATTTTACCCAAGGTATTCTATACTAAAATCTTACATACAGCATTTATGAAAATGTTTACACCATATTCCATGGCGTCTTCATCAAAAGTAAAACGAGGATGATGGTGAGGATAAATAATCCCCTTTTCCTTATTACCAGCTCCAATTAAGAAGTAATTGCTCGGTGCTTTCTGTTGGAAAGCCGAAAAATCCTCAGCACCCATCTTCGGCCCTTGAAGATCAACAGCTTCTTCCCCATAGATCTCACGCACTGTTTCTTCTATAACCTTGGTTACTTCATCGTCGTTTATGACTGGTCGATAACCGGTTAGATATTTAAACTCATACGAGGCGCCATGTGCTTCCGTAATTCCTTTGATGACCCTTTCCATAAGAACTGGCGTGGATTCACGGAGTTTCAAATCAAAACTTCGGACCGTCCCGCTAATCTCTACGGAGTTTGCAATGACATTGGCCGCTTCCCCTCCAACGAACTTTCCGATGGAAAGAACCAAGTTGTCCAGCGGATCTGTATTGCGGGACACGATATATTGTAGATTCGTAACGACCTGGGCACCAATCGCGATGCTGTCAATCGTTTCATGGGGAGCAGAACCATGGCCGCCCTTTCCTTTAATGGTCAGAAAGAAACCATCCGGCGCGGCCATCATCGGTCCATACACGATGCCAACTTTCCCGACTTCAAAGGTGGACATGAGGTGTGCACCAATCACGATATCCACACCTTCCATAACGCCTGCATCGACCATTTCCTGCGCTCCCCCAGGAAAATACTCTTCGGCATGCTGAAAAAAGAAGCGGACTTCACCTTTCAGGCTATCTTTCATTCCGGAAAGGATTTTCGCCGTACCAAGAAGCATCGCCGTATGACCATCATGACCGCAAGCATGCATGACTCCTGGTGTGCGGGATTTAAAATCGAAAGAATTCTCTTCCTCAATCGGCAGCGCATCCATATCTGCACGGATGCCCAATGTTTTCCCCGGTTGGGAGCCAATCAAGCGGGCCATCACACTGTATTTTGTCGGACGTGTAACTTCCAAGTTTCCAAATGTCAAAAGGGTTTCGTATACGAATTGCGATGTCTTCTCTTCTTGATAAGATAATTCCGGATGCTGGTGAAGATGACGCCGCCAAGCAATCACATCTTCTCTTACACCTTTTATTTCCGGATATAACTTCAAACTTTGCATGACCATTTCCTCCTCAAATATGAACTATAAAATCTAACTATCTATTAAACCAGCAAGTTGTGTGCCAATTATTAATTTTCTGTAAATTAAGTTTCCCGCTCCTTGAAAAATAGGATTTCTGCTAGCCGTTTGCTCCTTATACTCGCAAACGGCAACATTGCTTCCAAGGCTTCCTCGCATGGAAGTGTAAATTTTTTTACCCTCTAGCGTAAAATTTTTTTTACTATCATGGAACATCCGCACCAAGAAATTGAAAGGGACGAAAAGGAAATCTTCCCCTTTTCGTCCCTATATCTTCTATTTATTTATCGCCGTTTCTTTTTGATAAACCAAAGTACCACCCATATAGGTTTCTTCCACTGTAATCCTATCGATTACCTCCGGCCTGATCGCCAAAATATCTTGGTCAAGCACAATGAAGTCTGCATGATAGCCCGGAGTGAGCTGCCCGACATCCGGGATTCTCGTTATCTCCTGAGCGGCCCGTGTGTAAAGTGTAATCGCGGTGGGAACATCTACACGCTGATCCTGACCGGTGTCCGTACCGTCATAGGCAATTCGCGTGACGGCTGCCTTGATTCCAACGAACGGATTGACCGGATCGACCCATGCCGTTGCAGGTGCATCGGAAGAGAAAGCCAGTTTAATGCCTGCTTCCAACATGGATTGGATGGGGTAGGTTTGCTTCAAACGTTCTGCACCAAGATTTTTAATGTAGCTTTCGATTTCGGCATATAAGAAGATTGGTTGCGGAACAAAAGCGATCCCCGTTTCAGCTGCACGCTGAAGTGCTTGCTTTGTAGGCATGGCAGCATGTTCAATCCTTATCGATGGGCCATCCTCAATCCATCCCGTTTTTCCGTAAAAGGTATTCACGATCATATCGATCGCTTGCTCCCCCATGGCATGTATGACCAATTGAATATTGTTTTGCCTGGCTGCCTCAGCTGCACTTAACAACTCTGCCTCTGATGTCATCTGGATGCCATGGTTCTTTTCTTCTCCTAAAAACGGCGGATCGACCCACGCCGTTTGCCCCGACACGCTGCCATCCGAGAATAACTTGACCCCGCCTATATGATTCTGGCTTTCTCTGTTTGTTTTACCCTTATCCAGGATCATATCCTTCTTCATATCTTCCCAAATATAGTATAAAACCGTACGTTGCTTTAAACCCTTTTCGCTCGCAGCCCTATACAAATCCAAGTAATCGATCGGCTTGGTCCTTGCCAGGAGTTCAGTGATTGCCGTAATCCCATGTGATAATAATTTGGGACTCAGTTCGGCGAGAGTATCTGTTTCCTCTTCGAATGTTTGGACCGGCATCACTTTATTGACCAGTTCTTTTGCATTTTCCCGTAATATTCCGGTCGGCTCCCCTTCCGAATCCCTGTCAATCTCCCCTCCTGCTGGATTTGGGGTGTCCTTTGTGATTCCCGCCAATTCCAATGCCTTGCTGTTCACGGCAATTATATGGCCGCAGGTCCGGGTTATGACAACAGGGATTTCCGTCGTCGCCCTATCCAGATCATGGCGGGAAGGGGACCGTCCTTCCGTCAATTTCCCTTCATCATATCCCCAGCTTTCAATCCAATCCCCTGAATTCCGGGATTCACATTGTTCACGAACGGCTTTGATCAAATCCTCAATCGATTCAACGACAGGGGGCATACATGGAATTTGCTTGGCTGCCTTAGCTAAAAATAGCGGATGCAGATGTGCATCAATTAATCCGGGAAGCACCCGCCGCCCTAGAAGGTCGATCCGTTCCCCAATCATTCCGTCTGTCTCTGACTGTTCTCCAACCCACTCGATGCGTCCATTACGAACAACCATGGCACTTGCATAAGGTTGTTTTAGATTCGAAGTGAATATTTTTCCATTTATATAAATAACATTCATATTTCGTTTATTCGCATTCATACTTTCCCTCTCCTTAATAAGTAAAATCAACATGATGAACGTGGAAACTTCCCTTCACCCTTCCATATTTACACCTTATGCCATTTCCCAACATTTAAGATGAATGGTTTTCACCAGTCATGGAGCTTGAAGAAATTTCCTGAGCCTGTTTTCCGTGTATGAGCGTTCCCGCAACGAATCCCAGTATGGCTGGAATGAGCCATGCAAACCCATTTGCACTGAATGGAATGATGGAAATGAAATCATTCATGAATCCCATATGGATACCGATGCTATCCAATGTTTCGCATAAACTGATGATGAAAGTGGCCAGGACCGACCCCTTATAGGCACCCGCGTTTGGGATGTACCTGCGGAAAACGCCAAGTAAGACAATCACGATCGAAACAGGGTAAATTCCCATGAATAGCGGTACGGAATAGTCGATGATCTTTTCGACACCCATTAGCCCCATCAACACTCCAGTGGCACAAACGACGATTACCCAATTGCGGTAACTCACTTTTTGTTTTGTCAGGCCGCTAAGGAAATCTGCAATTGAAGCGGTTATTCCAATTGAGGTGGTAAGGCACGCTAATGATACCGCTATAGCCAATGCAATGGTGCCGTAATCCCCAAGCAGTTTATAAACCAGGCCCGTCACCAGCTGCGCACTCTCCATTTCAGATGGGAATAATCCGCTTCCTGTAGCACCGATATATAGAAGCCCTCCGTATATGATGAGCAATCCCAAACCAGCCACTATGGTTCCATTCATGACCACTTGCTTCATTTTGGAAGGTTCCGCATATCCTTTAGCTGCAATCGAGCCAATGAAAACCGAGGCACAAAGAAGGCCCGTAAACACGTCACCGGTCTGATAAGCACTAAAAAGCGAGTGGCCAAACGGATTTTGGATTTCCGTATTTACTGGCGCCCCCAATGGATCGAATATGCCTTTGATGACGATAAAAAGAAGAATGGCGAACAGAGCAGGCGTTAGCACTTGTCCGACTTTATCAATGAGATTAGATCGATCGCTGGCAAAATAAAAATTCAATCCAAAGAAAACGACCATCGTCACGAAAGAAGGTACATTCGGGAATAACGTATGAACCCCCATCTCATGGGTTGTGGCGGCCGTCCTGGGTACAGTGACGAGCATCGCAATCCCAATCATGACGACCAGATTGAATACCTTATAAAACCAGGGGCTGATCGGCCTTGTCAGTTCTTCAAATTTCCCTTTTGAATTCAGGACCGCCACAACACCCAGTATAGGGAGTACAATTCCCGTAAGAATGAAGCCCGCTAGCGCCGGAAGCCAATCCGACCCTGATGCAAGTCCGATCGACGGAGGAAAAATGAGATTGCCAGCCCCAAAAAACACCGCAAATAAAGCAAAACCAAAAATAAGGCTGTCACGTACTATCTTATTTGTATTCATCCATTCACCTCTATTTTTTTATCACTCAATGAAACCATCTATTAATACGCCTATCAGTTAAGAAAGCAAATTCCGTGCCAGTCTTAACAATATTTTAATTATTTTTAACATTCCTGGCATATACCCTTGCACACAAGGCAAAAAAGGGTCACGATTCTATTTAAGCATATAGAATCGTGACCCTTTGATTATCCAAATCGATTAAGAGGTGGTGAAAAATTTCCCTCTAGCGTAAAAAAATTTTTACCGCAATTTATGTTTTTCCATTTTATATTTCAATAATTGTTTGGAGATACCAAGCTGTCTGGCAGATTCTGCAATTTTCCCATTCGTATTTTTTAACTGACGCACAATGATCTCTTTTTCATATTGTTGAACCGCATCTTTTAAGGAATCCACATGAGGACTGTTGTTTTCAGCCATTGGAGCTTCTGTATAATCCCTGATTCTTCCAGGAATATCATCAAGGGTGATTTTACTGGACTGGACATGATTATATGCCGTCTCGACCGCATTTTTCAATTCCCTGATATTCCCTGGCCATGGATAACTTTTGAAGCATTGGAGCACTTCTTCCTGAACATCGTCTATAAATACATTCATCGTATTGTTGTAAAAATTCAGATAATTATCGACAAGGACTTCTATATCCTCTTTTCTTTCCATCAAGTTTGGCAAGTCAATCTGTACGACACCAATTCTATAGAATAAATCTTCCCGCAACCGTTTCTCCGCCAGTAAAATATCCGGTACCTCATTCGTTGCTGAAATCACCCTAATGTCCAAGCGGATATTTTTCTTCCCGCCCAGTCTCCTGATCGTTTTCTCTTCAATCGCCTTCAGGAGCTTCACCTGAAGATTCATATCCAGGGAATTGATTTCATCCAGAAATAAAGTCCCGCCTTCCGCCTGTTCGAATAGACCCGGCATGTCTTCCGCCCCGGTGAAGCTCCCTTTATTCGTACCAAACAAAGTGCTTTCCCATAGACTGGCAGGAACCGCACTGCAGTTAAGTGAAATGAAGGGCTTTCCAAAACGATCGCTTAAATTATGGATCGCCTGGGCGATAAGCTCTTTCCCTGTGCCCGTTTCCCCAACGATCAAAACATTTGAGGTCGTTCGCGCAATTCTTCCAAGTTTATCTTTAATGCTTTCCATTTTAGGGTTAACCGTGATAATATCGTCGACCGTATAAACGGTATTATTTCTCCTGAAGATTTTATGGCTCGAATATTTGTCCAAGTATTGGATGGCATCCTTGGAAAAGAAACGCTTAGAGAATTCTACGGCCCCAATGATTTTACCGTTCTCGGCTATCGGATATGTGGAATTGATCGTTTCGATGACCTCCCCCGTTTTGGTGATCATCTCTTGTTTTATATTACATAACGGTTTTCCCGTCCTTAACACATTCATCAGCGTACTATTTTCGTTCGTGATGTTTTTATAAAAGGAAGTGACACTCTTCCCCATGAATTCTTCCGGCCTTATCCCAAGCTCCATAAGGACATTTAAATCTGCCATATCATAAAAAATGATCATCCCTTTATCATCTACGACCAAAACATTATCAAAATCGGATAATCGCCTGAATATATCCACATCCATATTCAACCTTCCAGCCTCCTCCCGACTTTACAAAATCCTGACAAGCCTCCGCAGATCGGTCCATTCACTTATTACTTCTTGGTTAGGATCTGCTTGGTGCATTGTCCAATCATTCTGATATTTTACCATGAAACAGGGCGTTTTTTCTTTTCAAACTTTTTCCTGGCTTTGTCACCGCCTTATAAATGATCACAACAAAAAAAAGAGCATCCCAAAGCAGAAATCGCTTCCGCCTTTGGAACACCCTCTTTCCTATAATCAATCAGAGCCAGTTATAACAAAATCGTCTTGGAGCAAAGCTAAAGGAAGCTTTCTATTAATAGGATCCCCTGCCGAAACATTAATTTCAGTAATGTGACCACTGGCACCTATTGAAACATCAATCAATTTCCCATCTTCCGTCTTCACTAAAAAGAGCCTTTCCCATTCATAAACATAGGAATCCTTTTGAACGTAAACTTGTTCGACGGTCCCATCTTGAGCACACTCGATGGTATGAATCGGTTTTAACACGGAATCACTCCTCCACTCCCCATTATTAGACTATAGCTTATACCCAGCCGCGGAATATCGAGGCTTCTGCCATTTTTCTGACACCCACCATATACGCTGCCAGCCTCATATCCACTTTTCTCGTCTCGGACATTTCATATATTTGATTAAATGAGTTGACCAATAACGCTTTTAATTTGGTTTGGACCTCTTCATCTTCCCAATAATAACCTTGATTATTTTGAACCCATTCGAAGTAAGAAACTGTCACACCGCCTGAACTTGCCAATACATCAGGTACGAGAAGCACATTGCGTTCCGTCAAGATCTTGGTTGCCTCCAATGTGGTAGGTCCATTCGCGGCCTCTACGACAATTTGGGCTTTGATAAGATGTGCATTTTCTTTGGTGATTTGATTGGAAATGGCAGCAGGCACTAAAATATCACAATCTTGTTCCAGAAGCTCCTGGTTGGTGATTGTATGATCGAATAGTGTCGTTACCGTTCCAAAGCTATCCCTTTTATCAAGTAAGTAATCGATATCCAGACCCTCAGGTTTATAGATGGCACCATATGCGTCCGATATGCCAATCACTTTCGCACCTGCATCATGCATGAATTTGGCCAAAAAGCTTCCTGCATTCCCAAACCCTTGGACGATGATGCGTGCACCTTTCAATTCTATGCCCTTACGCTTTGCCGCTTCCTCGATACAGATGGTGACACCTTGTGCAGTCGCCTTTTCCCTGCCGTGTGAACCGCCCAGTACCAGTGGCTTACCTGTAATGAAACCTGGAGAATCGTGTTCTCTTATTCTACTGTACTCGTCCATCATCCATGCCATGATTTGTGAATTCGTATAAACATCCGGGGCCGGGATATCTTTAGTCGGCCCCACTATTTGGCTGATTGCCCGAACGTATCCACGGCTAAGCCTTTCCAATTCACCGATTGACATTTGGCGCGGATCACAGATGATGCCGCCTTTTCCTCCGCCATATGGCAGATTCACGATTCCGCATTTCAAACTCATCCACATTGAAAGTGCCTTGACTTCTTCCTCATCGACTTCAGGATGAAAACGGATTCCACCTTTCGTCGGACCGACAGCATCGTTGTGCTGGGCACGGTATCCAGTGAAAATCTTCGTCGAATTGTCATCCATCTTAATTGGAATCCGGACGGTAAGCATCCGTAGAGGTTCCTTCAAAAGCTCGAACACTTCTTCAGAATAGCCAAGCTTATTCAGCGCCTCCTTGATTACGACCTGTGTTGAATCAAGCAAGCTGGCAGTTTCTTTTTCTTCTTTGATTGTTGTACTCAATGGAATTCACCTCATAGGTATATTAGGATAAAACTTTTTTGATGCGTTCGATTGCCCAATCCAAGTCTTCTTTAGTAATCACTAATGGCGGAGCAAAACGGATAACTGTATCATGTGTTTCTTTACATAGCAGTTTTTCTTCTTTAAGCTGCTCACAATAAGGTCTTGCTGCTTCTGTTAATTCGACTCCGATGAATAAGCCTCGGCCGCGGATATCTTTAATCATTGGATTCTTGATTTCTTTTAAACGATCCATAAAGTATTGCCCAAGCTCCAATGAACGTTCCGCAAGCTTCTCTTCTTCAAGGACTTCCAATGAAGCGATGGAAACCGCACATGCCAATGGATTGCCGCCGAATGTAGAACCATGGGAACCAGGATTGAATACGCCAAGGATTTCACGGTTCGCAGCTACGCAAGAGATTGGGAAAACCCCGCCGCCAAGCGCTTTACCTAAAATGTACATATCCGGAACTACTCCATCCCAGTCAGAGGCGAACATTTTTCCTGAACGTCCAAGTCCTGACTGAATTTCATCAGAAACGAATAGGACATTATTTTCTTTACATAAGTCGTAAGCTTCTTTTAAGAATCCTTGTGGCGGAATGATGATTCCCGCTTCACCTTGAATCGGTTCGATTAAAAATCCAGCCGTTTGCGGTGTAATCGCTTCTTTCAATGCATCAAGATCGCCGTAAGGGATAAGCTTGATCCCAGGCAGCATCGGTCCAAAGCCCCTTCTATATTCATCATCGGATGACAAGGACACGGCTGCCATCGTACGGCCATGGAAGTTCCCGATACAAGCAATGATTTCAGCTTGGTTTTCTGCAATTCCCTTAACATCATAGCCCCAGCGTCTAACAGCTTTGATGGCTGTTTCAACGGCTTCAGCACCTGTATTCATAGGCAGTGCCATGTCTTTTTGCGTAATGCGTGAAACCATTTCATACCATGGTCCTAATTTATCACTATGGAATGCACGGGATGTCAATGTTACGCGATCAGCTTGTTTTTTTAATTCGTCGATGATTTTCGGATGCCTGTGGCCTTGATTCACTGCTGAATAGGCACTAAGCATATCCATATATTTGTTGCCTTCAGGATCTTCCACCCAAACTCCTTCTGCCTTCGAAATGACGATTGGAAGTGGATTATAATTGTTTGCACCATATTGTTCAGTTTGCTCGATTAATTTTTCCGTTAAAGTTGTCATGTTGATTCCCCCTAAAATTTATAGCGTTTCAGATGTTGTTTTACCTTGAAGATGAAGAACTAAATAATCAGGACCGCCCGCTTTTGAATCTGTACCTGACATATTGAATCCGCCAAATGGCTGGTATCCTACAATGGCACCAGTACAGCCGCGATTGAAGTACAAGTTACCTACGTGGAAATCCTCACGCGCTTGTTCGATATGTTCAATGTTGTTAGAAATGACTGCACCCGTTAATCCATAATCCGTGTTATTGGCAATCTCGATTGCATGATTGAAATCTTTTGCCTTACAGAATGCAACAACCGGTCCGAAGATTTCTTCTTTCATGACACGTGCGTTCTCATCCACATCGGCAATGATAGTTGGCTGGATGAAGAAACCTTTTGAATTGTCTCCTTCTCCCCCTGTAACAATTTTCCCTTCTTCTTTACCGATTTCAACGTAGCTCATGACTTTATCGAAAGCTGCTTGATCGATGACAGGACCCATGAAGTTGTTTAGATCTGTTGGTTCCCCGATCGTTTTTTCTCTCGTTAATTCAATGGCACGATTCAAGACTTGGTCATATACATCTTCCACTATGACAGCACGTGAACAAGCAGAACATTTTTGACCGGAGAATCCGAATGCAGAAGCGACGATTGATTGTGCCGCCAATTCCAGATCAGCCTCTTTATCAACAACGATCGTATCTTTACCGCCCATTTCAGCGATGACACGTTTTAACCAGATTTGGCCTTCATGTACTTTTGCCGCACGCTCATAAATACGGATACCGACATCACGAGATCCGGTAAAGCTGATGAAACGTGTACGAGGATGATCTACCAAATAATCGCCTACTTCGGCACCGCTTCCTGGAATGAAGTTCACAACTCCTGCAGGCATGCCCGCTTCTTCCAGCACTTCGATGAATTTAGCTGCAATGACCGGTGTTGTACTGGCCGGTTTCAATAGGACCGTATTACCTGAAACAAGAGCAGCCGTCGTCATGCCTGCCATGATCGCAAACGGGAAGTTCCAAGGTGAGATGATGACACCGACACCAAGCGGAATATAACTGAAAGCATTGTGTTCAATCGGACGGCTTTCCACTGGCATGCCGTCTTTAAGCTTCAGCATTTGACGTGCATAGTATTCCATGAAGTCGATCGCTTCCGCTGTATCTGCATCCGCCTCATTCCAAGGCTTCCCTGCTTCTTTAACCAATAGAGCCGAGAAATAGTGTTTTCTTCTGCGAACGATTGCTGCAGCCCTGAATAAAATGTTTGCGCGCACTTCCGCTTTCGTTTTTCTCCAAGTTTGGAATGTCTTATCTGCCGCTTGCATCGCTTGCTCAGCAAGATCTTTATTTGCTTTGGATACGGTTCCGATAACTTCTTCTTTATTTGCTGGGTTTACAGAGGTAATGACTTCATCAGTAAACACTTTTTCACCATTAATGATCAGCGGGTATTTCTTACCTAGATCATTAGCTACATCATTCAATGCCGCTTGAAAAGCTTTATTGTTTTCTTCGATTTTAAAATTAGTAAATGGTTCGTGTTTATATGTTTGGACCATTATGTCTCATCTCCCTAAGTTTATGTTTTTTACTTCTCCCTTAATTAAACAAGCAAGTTCCGTGCCAACTTTTCATTTTTTCGAAAAAATAATGTTTTTTCTTGAAAAATGCAATGAAATTCAGCACTTTAAGGGCAAAATTGACATAGTATGCCATTATTTTTTGCTCTAATCCCTATTTTTGTCGCTTAAACCTTACACTTTTTATTAATGCAAATTTCATGCCAACTTGAAAAACCATAAAAAACAGCATTTTTGCCCTTTTTCCGCAAAATATTTTTGCACTTCGATGCAAAATAATCTTGCTGTGCAAATTTTATTTGCGCCTTTGCTTCAATTCCTCTACAATAGCTCTAAGAAAAGAAGAAAAACGGGAGGCATTCATGAATTTAGATCAAATCATTAAAATAGATGGTTTCCAATCCATCCTCTATTCGCTTGTGGATGTAATCGATACAGGGATACATATAATCGATATAAAAGGGCGGACGATTGTATATAACAAGAAAATGGCAGAAATCGAAGGAATGGATTCAGAAGAAGTGTTAGGGAAGAAGATTCACGAAATCTTTAAATTCAAGGAAGAAACGGAGAGTACATTAATAAGGGCACTTCATTCGGGGAAGACAACCGAGAACTCGAAGCAGACCTACTTCAATAATCTTGGTCAGGAAATTACAACAATCAATAATACGTTTCCGATTTTGGATCAAAAGCAAAATATCATCGGGGCCATTGAAGTGGCAAAGGATATAACGAATCTGGAAAGAATCATTAAAGATAATATATTGAATAAGGGCGATACTAAATATACCTTTGACAGCATCATCGGAACGAGTGAAAATTTCCTGGAAGTGATAGAAAAGTGCAAGCGCTCGACCAGGACGGCATCCTCCATCCTCATCGTTGGGGAAACGGGCACCGGAAAAGAGCTCTTCGCCCAAAGCATCCATAATGGCAGCAGCCGTTCGACACAACCTTTCATCAGCCAAAACTGTGCTGCCCTGCCAGACAGTCTAATTGAAGGAATACTCTTCGGCACAAAGAAAGGCGCCTTCACCGGATCGATCGAACGGCCTGGATTATTCGAACAGGCACAGGGCGGTACCATCCTGCTAGATGAAATCAACTCATTAAATCCGAACATGCAAGCGAAATTATTACGGGCCCTTCAAGAAAGGACGATTCGCCGCGTTGGGGATACTAAGGATAAACAAATTGACGTTAGGGTCATTGCAACGATAAATGAAGATCCGATAGATGCCATTTCAAATGACCATTTACGAAAGGATTTATACTACCGATTAAGTGTCGTTTCGTTATTCATCCCGCCTCTTCGTGAACGGAAAGAGGATATTCCTTTGCTGGCGCAATCCTTCATCGAGAAATTCAATGCGCTGTTCGAATTGAATATAGAAGGGATCAGCGAAGAAGTCTACTCGCTTTTTTATGATTACGACTGGCCCGGGAACGTAAGGGAACTTGAACATATCATTGAGGGGGCCATGAATTTAATGGAGCCTGGCGATACAAAGATTGCCATCACCCACCTTCCGGCTCTATTTAGGAAGAAAGCCCATTTGGAAGACATTCATCCCGGAAGAAAAGAGACTCATGCAAATGGAGATTTACAGGATTCGACCTTATCTCTTGATGATTATATCGCCAATACTGAAAAGCAATACTTGGAGAAGATATTGAAGGAACATGGCATGAATATCTCCCAAGCAGCCAAGGCCCTGAATATTAGCCGCCAAAGCCTTCAATACCGTTTGAAAAAGTATCAGGTCAAATAATAACAAATAACATCATCCCTGCACAAAGAAGGCCCCCATTAGTATGGAGGGCCTTCAGTTTATCGGCGGAAGGGAAGCGGGTTTAGGAAGTTGATCTCAACTCCAGGCACTCGCTTTCCGCGGGCGGTCCGGGAGCCTCCTCGGCGCTCCTTGCGCCTGTGGGGTCTCCCTTGGACTCGTTTTTCCCGCAGGAGTCTCGAACACCCGCTCCAATCAAATGGAATATTTTTTATAAAAACTGTAGGTTGGTCACATTTCGAATCCCTAACAAGAATTTAACGAGGAAATGATTACAATGAATTTAAAAAAAGAGTTGGTTATACTCCATGATTTTGTATTCATTTATATGGGATTAACCCTCATTGAAGAAATTTGCGACACTCCTGCCGAATAACTGGCTAGCCGAGACCCCGCAGACGCTTGCTTTGATGCGGCTTGGCAGACAGTCTACGGAAAGGGAGCGGGTTTCTGAAATCAGCTGAAATGTTTTTCAAATAAAAAACAGCAGGCAAAGTCGCTTTCCATGAATTTGTCTACAGTCTAAAGGCCCCCATTGATATGGAGGCCTTTCTTTGCCTGCTATTCTTTTCACTTTGCAATCAGAATGCTTCAGCCGCTTTTGCAACGTTTTCCAAACCATCCGCGATGATTTTTTGTGACCGATCCGGATACTGATTATGGCCTTCAATGACCACGGTCTCCGGATTGTTAATACCCCATAGACTAATGATATTTTTCACTAAACTCACGGCCATTTCAGCGGAAGCCATTCCTTCTAATGCATAATCAGAACCGCGGGCATTCAATAACATGACTTTTTTATCTCCAGCATACCCGACAGGACCTTCCGCCGTATAATTGAACATTATTCCTGCTTGTGCCAAATAAGAAAGATAGGTGATTAACGGTGCAGGAACCGTTGAGTTCCATAGAGGGAAAGCGAATACCACTTTATCCATGGCCATGAATTGATTTAAATATTGGTCAACCAGTTTTGCGGCATTTTCCTCTTCAGCTGTCAGTTCAAGACCTTGGTTGCGTTTATATAGTCCGGTAATCGCCGTATTTCCGTAGTAAGGAAGCTCTTCTTTAAATAAATCCAGCTCGGTCACTTCATCCGCACGGTGTGTCTCTTTATATGTTTGTAAGAAAGTGTCATACATTTTCGAGCTGATTGCCTGATCTGCTGGACGATCGTTCACTTTCACGAATAACACTTTTGTCCTTTTCCCATTCTCTTCTGCCGCGGCTTCTTTATTTCCAAATAATCTGCTTAAGAATCCCATTATCCTCTCACCATTGCTTTCTGATTATAATATTTAGACGATTAAATGAATCTCATTGCCTGATGGATCTGTTACAGTGAAAAACCCTTCTTTTTTCGTGACGACAGCCCCGATTCCTTCCAGTTGCTCCGTTACTTTGTTTCTCGCTTCTTCATCTGCATAAACGAGTGTATACCAGTTTAGCCCCACACTATTTTCCTTCGGGGCAGGGGCACCAACGCCATTCCATGTGTTCAATCCGATGTGATGATGATATCCGCCGGTTGAAGTAAAGAGCGCTCCTCCATATCGATTCACGACGCTAAACCCAAGACCTTGCATGTAAAACTCCTCCGTTTTACGTAAATCCGCTACATGCAGATG
Organism: Peribacillus sp. SRI_006; assembly: GCF_057586375.1. Lineage (NCBI taxonomy): Bacteria > Bacillati > Bacillota > Bacilli > Caryophanales > Bacillaceae > Peribacillus > Peribacillus sp. SRI_006. The sequence goes on from NZ_JBYCZT010000004.1 coordinate 185,355, forward strand.
TATATGCCCCATCAAGGTACCAGCAGGCAGTTTGCTCCACTCACCATCGCTTTCTTTCAGCAGGTCATTCCCATCCAACGGATCCGTGCCCATTTCGACCTCCCCGCCTGCCCATCTCCAATCAGCTGATGGCCGGTCAGAGTATACTTCGATGCCATTTCCATCCGGATCGGTGATGTACAGCGCTTCACTCACTTCATGATCCGCCGCTCCAAATGGATATTTCGTTTGAAGTAAATGGCGTAAAAAAATCGATAAGTCGGCACGGGTAGGCAGCAACAGGGCAAAGTGATATAAGCCCGTCGTCCGCCCTTCTTTCGGAATCACATCCGCAGGCTGCTCAAGTGTCAGCAACGGGGTTTTTCCGTCTGTCGTCAAAACAGCATTCCGGTCGGTTTTCTTCAATACTTGAAGACCGATGATTTCTTGATAAAACAGAATGGCCTTATTCAAATCCAAAACATTAATACTCACTTCGCCAACAAAGGTAATTGGTTTTTGATGAAAATTTTTATCCATATTGTCACTTCCCTTTTTTATTGAAAATCACATAATCCAAAGAAAGAACCGTGCGGTTTGCACACGCTAGATAGACAGACATGGCAAGCAGTGCCAAGTCCAGTTCGTAACCCGCCGCTTGCCCGTTTCCAAGAAAACCGGCAGGCAATTTAGCCGTGAAAATCGCCCCCGCCATAATGACCGCAAATAGGACGGATACGATTCGTGTTCCCAAACCCAGTATAACCGCAAGTCCTCCAATCAATTCGATTCCTGCAACGATGTATGCCATGAAGCCAGGAATGCCAAGGCTATCGAAAAATCCCGCTGTATTTCCTATGCCCCCTTGAAACTTTGAAACGCCGTGAATGAAAAAAGTAAGACCTAAAATCACCCTTAAAAAAACTTGACCTGCATCATTTTTATTCATGTATGAATTCTCCTTTTTGTTGGTTACTTTATGTAAGTAATTATATTTTTATAAGCTTATAATGTCAAGTAAGTTTATTGGAATTCATTTTTTTACCTAAAAAAAACGAATTGCCGAAAGCAACTCGTTATATGGTGCCACTATTTAAATGTGTAATAAATGGTTGAATTGATGATGAAAGAATCCGCAATCGTTCTCCCGAATTCCTAACATGCCACCTTACTTCCTCCTTAAGCATTAAACTTAATCGAAATCATTGCGATTTAAAACTCAAATAAACACAACTTCATTATTCAAACATCGAAATCAGTTCTTTTGTGTATGAATGGCGATCGCTGCAAAAAAGCCGTTCTTTCTCGAAAGAATCCACAATAACACCCCCTTTCATCACCATGATCCGTTGGCTCATCTCCTGTACAGCCGATAGATCATGAGAAATAAAAAGGTAGGAAGTGTCCAAAGTCTCCCGCAGCCCGCCTAACAATTTCAGCACCGCCGCTTGGGACAGCACGTCCAGGCTTGAAGCCGGTTCATCCAATATAATGAGGGCCGGTTCGATGCTGATTGCACGCGCAATGGTCACCCGCTGCTTTTGTCCGCCGCTTAGCTCATGCGGGTAACGTTCAGCAAAACTCCTTGGAAGCTCCACCGTTTCCAGGAGCTGTCCGATAAAGTTCGCTTCACTTGTATACGTAAAATATTTCAAATTGACCTGGCTGCCAAATTGAAGATATGGATCCATTAGTGAATCCCTTATCCTTAGTTTTGGATTCAAAGCCGATGCAGGATTTTGCAAAACAGCCTGGATGTTCTTGCGATACGGTTTTAAACTGCGTTCGCTTTTGTTTTGCAGCTCGGTTCCTTCAAATAGGATGCTACCCTTGTCAAAAGATTCAATCTGAAGGATGAGTCTTGCCAGTGTGCTTTTTCCGCAGCCGCTCTCCCCCACTAACCCGAGGCATTCCTTCCTTTCCATGCTGAAATTCACGTTCCTTAGTATTTCCACTCCGTTATCATAGCTTTTATGGACATTTCGCACGTCTAATAAACTCATCCTGACACTCCTTCAAGCTTAAATGGAATTCTCCTCAATGATGGCGATGATTGAATCAGTTCATTCGTATAAGCATGCTGCGGATGATTCAATACCTGATTTTTATCACCGGTCTCTATGATGGCCCCGTCTTTCATGACTGCAATGCGGTCCGCATACTTCCTGACATGACGTAAATCATGCGTAATGAACAAGATTGCACATCCGGTTTCTTTTTGGAGCTTTGATAACAGCTGTAAAACCTTAAAGGAAGATACACTGTCCAAGGCTGTGGTCGGTTCATCCGCTATCAAGATATCAGGTTCAAGCAGCAGGGCCATTGAAATGGATACGCGTTGAAGCTGACCGCCGCTTAATTGAAAAGGGTATCTGCAATAGATATCGTCGCTCAGGCCCACCGATATGAGCGTATTGGCCGCTTGCTGCCTCCTTGCCTTTTTGGAAAGGTTCAAATGTGTTCGCTGATATTCGTCGAAATGCTGACCGATGGTAAGGAACGGTGTGAATGAACCCTGGTAATCTTGAAAAATATAGGCCAGGCGCTTTCCGCGAACCTTCCTGATTTCTGAGGAAGATAGGGTTAATAAATTCTTTTCCCCGTACCATATTTCCCCCTTCGCTTGAAGATTGGGTGCAAGCAGCTGACATATTGCCATGGCCGTCATGCTTTTGCCGCTCCCGCTTTGTCCGACAAGTGCGAACCACTCACCCTCCTGCACATCTAATGAAAGATTCTTGACGATATGATTTTGCTTTCCCATGATATGCAGCTGCCTCACGGATAAAATGCTCATGATCCCACCTCCTTTTTCACATCGAATGCATCGCGCAAATAATCACCGAGCATGTTGGTTAGAAGGACGACAAATACGATGGCGAGCCCTGGGTAAATCATCAGCAACATATTGGATTGAAAATATGGACGGGCATCATTCAGCATGGCTCCCCACTCCGGTGCCGGCGGCTGCGCACCGAGCCCGATATATGATAAGGAAGATATGAGCAAAATGATTTTTCCTAAATCGAGGCTAGAAAGGACAAGCACATTCCCGATAAGGTGCGGAAATAGATGCTTCCGCATGATCCCAAATGAACTTAATCCATTGATTTTAGCAACTGTGACATATTCCTTCTGACGTTCGGTGATCACCGTACTTCGCACAAGCCGGGCATAATTCACCCATTTCACCAGAACGATCGCCAACAGGAGATTTTCGATTCCCGGTCCTAATAAACCGCTAAGAACAATGGCAACGATCGTATCTGGGAAGGCGAGAAACGCATCGGCAATGCGCATGAAGACCCGATCGATCAGACCTCCTTTAAAACCGGCAATCATCCCGAACGGGACGCCGATGATAACTGCGGCAAACAAAGATAAGAGGCCGTAGCCAACCGTCAGCTGTGCACCAAGCAGAAGGCGCGTCAATACATCACGCCCTAGATGATCCGTCCCTAACGGATGTTCCATGCTCGCCGGCCATAGCCTTTCTTCCAGATTGACCAGTGCCGGATCATGTTTCACAATAAGAAAGGTGTAAGCCGCAACGGCAAGGATTGTCGCCATCACCGTAAATAGGACGGTCATTCTCCAGCGCCTTTTGGATTTTCCTTTGATAACTAACTCCATTTTCCATGCTTCCTTTCCTTCAGTCTTAGCTCCGGATTTAAATAGCGATAAGATAAATCCACGGCACTATTAACCATGAATACAATGATGGCCATGACCAGCAGGTACCCTTGGATGACTGGATAATCCCGCGACCGAATCGAGTCCACGACCATCTTACCTATGCCTGGATAGGCAAAAATCACTTCGATCACGACTACACCGCCGATCAGGCTGCCAAGGCTGACGCCGAATACGGTAATGACCGGGGGCAAGCTATAACGAAATGCATGGGCAAAGAATATCCGCATCTCTGAAATCCCCCTAGATCGGGCAGCCCTGATGAAATCATGACTGATGGAATCTATCAGGCTCGAACGCAGCAAACGGACGTACACACTTGTGATGGCCAGCCCCAGCGTGACCGACGGCAGAATCAAAGAACGAAACCCGTCCCTGCCCATCGTTGGAAGGGCTCCCCATCGTACCGCAAATAAATCTATCAAAAGCAGCCCCAGCCAAAAGCTAGGAATGGCTGCCCCCAATAAAGAAACAGCCCGGCTGAATTGATCGATCCAGCTCCCCCTGTACAAGGCAGCAAGCGAACCTAACGGAATCGCTATACCAAGCATGACAAGCAATGCACCAACCGCCAGCTCAAGTGTTGCAGGCAGCCCGCTCATGATCATTTCCATCACAGGCTGATTCGTCAGATAGGAATGCCCGAAATCCAATCGGATAAAGTCCGCAAACCAATTGCCATACTGCACGAACAGCGGATCATTGAACCCTAATTCTTCACGAAGCTCATTGACTTGCTCGTTTGTGACCGATACATCATCCACTTGAAGTATCGAGAGAACCGGGTCGCCAGGAGCAAGCCGAACAAAAAGGAAAGAAATGAATGTAATTACAAGAACAAAAATCGCTACCTCAATGAACCGGCGGACTAAGATGCGAAACATTCACTTCACATCCAATTCATTCGTCAGCATATAGTATTCGCTTCTCGAAGTGATCCAGTTTTTAACTTTATCGGCATCATAAGCAACAAGTGTATTCGGATGTAAAATGAATGAATTATACACCTGTTCATCCACATACATCGCAATCTCCTCAGCTAAATCCGAGCGCTCCTCCTGCCCGACCGTCACGTTCAGCTCATCAATCAGGGACGTCAGGCGATCATCATCAGCCCCACTGAAGTTCAAGGCACCCTTTGGATGATAAGTAGCATTTAAATAATAACCGGCATCCCCTCTCGGAGCCGTTAAATTGCTGTAGGTCGTTAAATCCCAATCGCGATTGGAAGCCATATACTCTTCAGGGATTTCTATTTGCTTGATATTCACATCAATCCCCAACTGACCGGCATCCGATTGAAAAACTTGGGCAATTAACGGCAGGTCGGCACGTGAACTGTATGTAAGCAGTGTAAACGTTAACGGTTTACCGTCTTTTTGCATGACACCATCCACTTTCTTATATCCCGCCTGATCAAGAAACGCCTTAGCGGTTTCCATTCCATTCGCTTTTTTCGGATAATCCGGGGCAAAAGAGAAAGTGGATGGGAATGGCCCCGTCGCCACTTCAGCATGACCATGTAAAATCGTTTCCGCAATGGATGGACGATCGATCAAGGCATCAACCGCCTTCCGGACGTGTATGTCCTGCAATGCTTTACGTTCCAAATTCATCGTCATTTGATGTACGCGGAAAGTCGATGTCGATTCAACCTTCACACCATCTTTCGCCTCTAAATTTTCCAGGCTTTCCACTTCCGGACGGAAAACAATATCAGCGTCTCCCGATTCAAAGGCAAGAGACCGTGCATTGGCATCTTCATTAAATGAAAACCTGGCTCTCTCAAGCTTTGCGGCTCCATCCCAGTAAGACTCATATCGGATTAAATCAACAGCCGTACCTGGTTTGAATTTCGAAACGGCAAATGGCCCGGTTCCTATCGGCTTGTTTATATAGTCACTTTCCTTCACATCAATAATCGATGTATTTGGATGAACCAATTCAGAAGGAAACTCAGGAAAAGGAACCTCCGTCTTAATGGTCAGCGCATTCCCGTCCGCTTCAATCGACTCAATCCGCAAAGCATTCTTGATCGCCGGACTATCTTTCATCGCCCTCTCCAAGGAAGCCTTCACCGCTTTGCCATCCATCGGCTTTCCATTCTGAAACGTCACACCCTCCCTTAACTTAAAATTCCATAATTGACCATCCTCGCTATCCCAGCTCTTCGCCAGCCAAGGTTCGATGGTCAAATCGTTATCATTGAGATGCACCAATGTCTCAGTGATGCCAGCCCTAAGCGACACATAACTAGTATCAACATTCGGATCAAGCGAGCTAGTCGCAAAATTAAAAAGCAAGTTCACTTCCTTCTTCCCTCCCGCTTGATCCTTCGCAGACTCGGTGGAACAAGCAGCCAAAAGAAAGACTGATAAACATACAATAAAAATCAATTTACATTTTCTGAACACGATATATTTCCTCCATTACCTCAACTATTTTTATTGACTGTTTTAAAATCGTATTGATTACGATTTAGGTTGCGGCTTTACCAACATCAAACGACGTAACACATCGCCGAATGCTTATCCGAAATCAAACTATGTAATCCTCCTCGAGAGAAAACATCCATTCACGAGTATTTGTGCTAAACTCACGAGTATTTGCTCCAAATTCACGAGTATTTGCTCTAAACTCACGAGTAAATCCTCCAAATTCACGAGTATTGCTTCAAATTCGTGAGTATTTGCTTCAAATTCGTGAGTATTTGCTCTAAACCCTTAAATAACAGCTCTAAATCTCTTGCAATAGGACCAAATTATTAAAAAGTGCACCAAATTCTCTATTTATTGCACGAATCCCCCTTTTTCAATCCATTCTTTCAGTGCTTTTTGTCTAATAAATCAAAATGATTACGATTTATACTTTAAAAATACTCTCTCTTGTCTTGATTGTCTTTCATTATAAAACGTAATGATTACTGTTTACAAGGTTTTTTTGAGTTTTATTATCGGATGCCAGTTCCTTCGATGATTGGCTTTTTGATTAAGTAAAAAACTCCTGAAAAAGGATTTCAGGAGTTCTTCGGCTTTTATTTCAAGTTGTTGTAGTGGTTGATGACTTCTTCGGTGATTTCGCTATTCTCGTCCAAGCCGCTAACTTCCTTAAGTGCTGAAGCTACACCGTGTTCTTTGATCATCGTTTGTAGTTTAAGGGCTTCTTCATCTTCGTTAAAATCAAAGAGTAAAGCGGCCGCTATCGCTTTCGCCAGATTAGTATAGGAAAGTCCGGCTTTCTTTGCTTCTACGGCAGGGCGCACGAGACGGTCGTTTGGCCCGAGTTTACGCAGCGGTGAACGTCCGACTCTATTCACCGAGTCATTCAGGTAGGAGTTTTTAAAACGATTAATGATTTTTTCGATATACTGCTGATGCTCACCTGCATCCAAACCGTATTGTTTTATTAAATAGGCACCCGTTTCCCCTAGGGTTTTCTTAACTTGCTCCACAATGCCTGCGTCTTCCAATGACTGGTCAATCGTTGATTTTTTATTTTTAAGATAACCGAGGTAAGCAATGACGGCATGTCCTGTATTAACGGTAAACAGTTTTCTCTCAATGAAGGGGGCGAGTTCTTTTACAATGGTCATTCCTTCAACGGCAGGTATGCTTTCCTTCGTTTCAACGACCCATTCATAATAAGGTTCCACCAAAACATCGAGTGATCCTTCGTTATTTTGGATAGGAACGATGCGATCGACTGCTGAGTTAAAGAAGTAGACTTTATCGGCTAGTTTTTCCTTTGTGGCTTGATCCAGGTTTTCCAGAATGTAGCCTTCTAAAAGGTCTGTTGCCGATATTTGGTTTTCGCAAGCGATCACATATAGTTTTTCATCGGTTTCCTTCACTCTTGATGCCAATCCTTTTGCAATTAAAGGAGCGATATGAGGCAAAATATTGGGACCGATAGCAGTGGTGAGGTAGGTTGCTTCGGAAATTGCTTTAATGACTTCCTCTTCCTGCTTTAAACTGTTTAAACCCGAAACATTTTTCACAGTGACTGATTCTTGTTGATCAGTGGCCAGTTTGACTTGATATTGCTTTTTATCATTTAACTGATCGATGATTTGATCAGCTATATCTACAAATGTCACATGATATCCAGATTGTGAAAAAAGTGCTCCGATAAATCCTCTTCCAATGTTTCCTGCACCGAAATGTACTGCTTGTTTCATTACAATCATCCCTTTATCAAGTTAGTATATAAATAATCCAAAAATATGGCTTCCAGCCTTCTTCTAATCATTTCTTCGTCCGAAGATGAAAAAATCATGATGGATTCATTGCTTTCAATTAAGCTTGAACTTATTAAGCTGACGATTTCCTGCTGCTTCACACTCAATTCTTCAGGTGCCAGCATCAGCAGTAAATTTTTCATATGGACATCATTGCCGTCCATACCTTTGACCAGACGATATTCCTCCAGGTGAGCCACCTGGAATATCAGTTCTTTTACATTCTTATGTCTCGTATGGAAAAGGCCCATCCCCGTGCCCGGAATGCCTAAACCGCCCTTTTTTTCCCGTTCCTTCAAGGATCCGACCACATCATCCGCACCCTTCAGCAGTTCTTCCGTTTCAGCCATCCTCACCATTTCTTCGATGATTTCTGGATGGCCTTTCCGATGCGGCAGCCGATAAAACCGGAAATTATCCATGATCGACTCGATGCTCTGCTGGGCATCTTTCAATTCCTGCAGCACTTCTTTCAGTTCGCCATCCTCTTTTTTGGTCACGGTATACTTATCGGCCGACTGAATGCCATAACGCTTATTCTTCGTGAAGTTTTCGATATTCTTCCTTAAATAATTCCTGATGTTCAAAATATTCTCTTCACTCAAAAGAGGGGATACAAGGATATAATCACTATCGATATACGGAAGCCGGACGGTAGAAATGATCACATCATAGTTTTTCAGGCTACCCTGCTGCTGGATGTCTTTGATCGTCTTGATTTCTACAGTCTCGATTTCGATGATTTCCTTTTTGATCCGGCTTGCAAGCATCTTCGACGTACCGATACCTGTCGGGCAGACGATGAGTGCCCTTATTGATATTTCTTCCTCCCGCAGCACTAATGCAGATCCGAAATGAAGGACGATGAAGGCTATTTCATCTTCAGGAAATTCTTTTATTTCTTTGAATCCCTTTTCCAGACTGGTCTTCACTGCCAAAAAGAGAACCGGATACTTTCGCTTAATATCTTCGGTTAAGGGGTTGTACAATCCCATTTCCTGTTTGATCCGGAAAAGCGATGGCTCCATATGGGCGAGGAGCCCCTGATACAATGGGAAATCCTTGGTCAAATCGATTTGCAGTTGTGCCGAAACATCTTTTATCAGGTTTCTTATCAGCTGGCCAAGCAATACACTGTCATAGGGAACGGCATCCGCCGCATGAAGCTTGGAGCCTTTAAGGATGGCTGCAAGGTAGCTTATATCATCGATGGTAAAAGAGACTTCCAGCATGGCGCTGAGTTCCTTGCCTATTTTATTCATGAGATTAGTCTCATCGGAAAGTTCGCTTATTTTATTGAAATCCTTCTCCAAAAAATATTGGCTTTCATTCCTTTGCAGGGTTACATAAATATGTACAATTAACCCTATATACCCGCTATCCGCCAACCGGGAGTGGGCACTGTTAAAAGTTGAGTTCAGCACCCCGTCGATAGCCAGAAGATATTCGGGATCGAAATAGTCGAGGATTTTCGCTTCTGGAAATTTCCCTTCTTGCAGCAAAAATAAACTTTCAATCAGCTCTTCATTAAAGAAGTGCAAGAAATAGGCTGCCTGGGCTTTCCGTTTATTTTCTTCGGTGCCGTCAAGCTCTATTCCTACTCCCCTTTTTCTGGTAATCACGATATTAAAATTCTTTAACCATTCGGTCAGTTCGTCCAAATAGGTTGTAAGAGTCGTAATGCTTATTCCGAGATCCCCCGCAAGAACTTGAGTTTTATAGGATTCTTCCTGCAGTAAAGCTAAAAGAAGATGCAGCTTTCTTTCTTGTGGCGTTTGATCGATCGGATGATTGCCCATCAGGTGCTGTACAAGCCGAAAGACTTGTTCATTCTTCCCGTCGATGGACAGTCCCTCATGTGTATTGCGTGTTAAATGCAACTCGAATGATTGCAGGATTTTTTCTATGGACTTCAAATCGCGTTGAACCGTCCGGACACTAACATTCAATTGTGTCGCAATGGATAAGGCTGTATGTTTTCCTGAAGTTTTTATGATCAATTCTATGATTGATTTTTCCCTTGAAGTAATATACATGCTACCAACTCATTTCTGGTGGAGTAACACGAGAAAATACTGAATAGAAAAGCGTATAACGCTTTTCTATTCTTGGTTAAGAGTATTTAATTATTTTCTACATTTATAATATCCATCAATTCCCTGGCTGATGTGGCTTTAACCATCTTTTCAATATTCTCCATGTCAGAGCATGTAACTGCAATGCCAGATAGAATTTCAAGATGTGTCCCGTCCTTGCCGGCAATGCCGAATATCAATCGTGCCTTTTGGCCGTCAAAGTCGACACCATCAGGAATTTGTAAAACGGTAAATCCGGATTTAAGGACATCTTTCTTAGCTTCCTCGGTTCCGTGCGGAATGGCTACATCGTTCCCCATATAGGTTGAAGTCAATTCATCACGAGCAATCATCGCTTCAATATAGCTTTCCTTAACGTAACCTGCATTGACCAAAGCTCTTCCCGCAAAGCGGATCGCTTCTTCCTTATTGGCGAACTGTTGATTAAGGAAGACGTTTTCTTCACGAAGCAATCCATTACCTTCCGGCTCATCCCCGTCGATGCCAGGTTCGATTGAATGTTCACGAATACCGGGAACCTTCTCTTCAGCATCTTCGACGATTTCAGGCAGCTCATCGGTACCGTCATCCTGAAGCCGTGCAAGCAATGAATCGTATTCAGGGCTCGATAGGAAATTATCGACGGATACATGATAGGCATTCGGCACTTTATTCTGTGCCCTTGGAGTTAACTCCTCCTGTGTAATGACGATTTGTGCATCAGCAGGAATGTTTGAGATCGCCGTATTTGTAACAGTGATATTCAATCCGGCTTCCTTCACCTTCTTGCGAAGCAGCGAAGCGCCCATCGCACTTGATCCCATGCCGGCATCACAGGCAAAAATTATTTTGCTGACGTTTGTTGGCATCGTTCCCGGCTCTGAAGCGAATACATCGGCAACAGAGCTTTTCTTGCCTTTCATTTCTTGCATTTTTTTCGCGGCATCTTCAATATTCTCTTCAGATTGCTTTCCTGTTTTCAGGATGAATGCACCGACGATGAATGAAACAAGGGCGGCTACGATGACGCCTGCAAAGTTAGCAATATATGCACCTGCATTATGCGGAGTTACCGCTGTAATGGCAAGTATGCTGCCTGGAGAAGCTGGAGCGAACAATCCTCCGCCCAGTAGGACCAAAGTGAAAACTCCACTCATGCCTCCAAGAATGACGGCTAAGAATAACATCGGCTTCATTAGGATATAAGGGAAATAAATTTCATGGATCCCGCCGAAGAAATGAATGATGGCAGCTCCTGGCGCCGACTTCTTCGCCGTTCCCTTTCCAAAAAAGCAATAAGCAAGCAGTACGCCGATACCTGGTCCTGGATTCGATTCCAGAAGGAACAGGATGGAAGCCCCTGTTTGTTTGACTTGCTCTACACCAATTGGTGATAGTACACCATGATTGATGGCATTGTTCAAGAACAAGACCTTGGCAGGCTCGATCAGGATACTTGTCAACGGCAGTAAACCTGTACCGACAAGCCAATCGACTCCTGCTACAAGCCAGCCTGTAAATACGTCTACAGCAGGCCCGATGGCCAAGAAGGATAGAATGGACAATAAGCCCCCAATAATCCCCGCCGAGAAATTATTAACAAGCATTTCAAAACCGGCTTTTATTTTCCCTTCAATCAATTGATCGAATTTCTTGATGACATAACCGCCGAACGGTCCCATTATCATGGCTCCAAGGAACATCGGGATGTCAGATCCGACGATGACGCCCATTGTCGCAATCGCACCGACTACGCCGCCGCGGTGGTCATGGATTAGCTTACCGCCCGTATACCCAATTAATAGCGGCAATAAAAACGTAACCATCGGTGTAACCATTTTGGCAAGGCTTTCATTTGGCAGGAAACCAGATGGGATGAATAGGGCAGTGATTAGCCCCCATGCTATGAAAGCTGATATATTCGGCATGACCATTGAACTTAGAAAGTTACCGAACTTTTGAACTGCAACTTTTATATTAAAGTGAGCCATTTTTGCTCTCTTCCCTTCTTATTAATATAGTTTCCTTTAATCTTAAGGTACGTACATCCCTCATTCAATAAAAGAAAAAGCTAACTTTGTCGCGAAAGAGAAGACAAACATAATGTATCTCACTTTTCCAGATTTATTCAGCGCTTGATGCAGACAGAAAAAAGTCCCGTTCGCATCGTGACGAACGGGACTCTTTAAAGCTTTATAGCGGGATGATTCCCAATAGGATACAAACCACTATCATGACAAGCGTCGATCCGCATGCCCATTTCAGGAAAGTGCGCTGCAAGGCACCGAAATCTTCCCCTACCATTCCAACCAATAGATAAGTAGATGGAACAAGCGGGCTTAATAGATGGACAGGAAGCCCCAATAGTGAAGCTCTGCCGATCAGGGCAGGGTCAATTCCATAAGCAGCCCCCGCTTTAGCAAGTAATGGGAGCACCCCATAATAAAATGCGTCATTAGACATGAAGAACGTAAAAGGTGCTGAGATGATGGCTGTGATGACAGCAAAATGTGCGCCCATTTGATCTGGAATATGCTGAATCAAAGAGTTTGCCATGGCATCGACCATCTCCGTACCGGCAAGGATTCCAGTGAAAACGCCTGCTGCAAAAATCATCGAAATGACGGATAAAGCATTGTCCGCATAGTTTGCTACACGTTCTTTCTGATCACTGAGTTTCGGATAGTTTACCGTAATGGCAATCGCGAAACCTACCATGAACAGAACAGCTGAAGGCATAAGTTCCATGATCAGCGCAACCAGCAGTGTAAGAGTCAATGCGTAATTGAATATGATCATTTTAGGCCGTTTTAGATAAGCATCTTCCGTTGCAGCCGCGTGCTGTGCCACAGCATGATAATCGACCTCAATGATCCCGATTCTCTTTCTTTCTTTTTTACCCAGGCAGTATGCCATGAAAAGGACGAATAGGACTCCGCCAATCATCGCTGGAATGACGGGTGTGAACACATCGGACATTTCAAGTTTTAAAGCGGTCATCACTCGTGCTGTAGGGCCTCCCCAAGGAAGAAGGTTCATGACTCCAGATGACGAAACGGCAATGCCGGCCAATACTAGCGGTCTCATTCCAATCCGTTTATATAGCGGAAGCATGGCTGAAATCGTTATCATATATGTGGTCGTTCCATCTCCATCCAAGGAAATCAGCAAGGCCAGGACTGCCGTGCCGATGGCAATTTTCACCGGATCTCCTTTTACAACCTTAAGTATCGTATTGATGATCGGGTCAAAAACCCCAGCATCAATCAAAATGCCAAAGAAAAGGATCGCAAATAAAATCATGATTCCCGTTGGCGCAACGTCTTTGATCCCTTCCAGCGCCATCTCACCCATTTTACCGCCAAACCCGCCAATAAGTGCAAAGGCACTTGGTACTGCAATCAAAGCTATCATGGCTGAAAGTCGCCCTGTCATAATTAAAATCATAAACACTACTATCATCAAGTATCCTAATAAAGCGAGCATATCTATCACTCCTATCTTCTAATAAGATAAAGTGTATATGAAACCGCTTCATTTGTAAGCGTTCTCAATTTATTGTTTTTTAAAATTATTTTGTTAATTGTGTTCATTGTGTTCACGGAAGCGATTTTTCGAGGAGGAACCGAACGCCATTCCCCGGGTTGAATGGCGCGCTCTCTAAGGAAATAAGCGAATATTCAAGCAAATGTTCCGCGCATTTATTCTTCAAATGATAAATTTTCCGGTCCGTCCAAAAGGTCACAGCCGTAATCTATATTGGTCGTTGGTGTATCGATACTGACTTCCTCGAATTCCAGTTCATCGATCCATACTTGGCCGCGCCCTGAAAGAAGGACCCCGAATGAAATGATGGCACTGTTTTCGGGTACATCCAGGACAATATAATAATGGTTCCATTCCGTATCGTTGACGATGGGCCGATTCCCCATATTGTCGAATTGCAAAACATCCTGGAGCGCATTATCCACCCTCATCCATAAACCACAAAATCCATCAACACCTTTTGATTTTAAAAAACCCGACAGTTTCATTCTTTTACCAAGGTAATTTTCCGCCTTGAATTGCTGCATCATCGTAGCAAATTCCTCCTTGGATTCGGCAGTGACGGATTTCAGGAATCCTGATGCCTGGCCTTTATGGAATGTCTCCCGGTCAATTCCCATTTGATAATTGAATGGATGACTCCCGCTTAAATTCCAGCCTTTTAATAATTGATCGTTTTTCATCGTCATTTCCTCCTTTTGCAAGGTTAGTTTACTTACGAGTTTCCGATATTGCCCTGGCGGCAGGTCATAATATTTCTTGAATGAACGAGTAAAGGATTCCTGTGTTTCAAAGCGGTAATATAAAGCAATATCGATTATTTTTTCATCGGTATAAAGCAGCATGTTAGCTGCATTGGCAATTCTTCGATATCGAATATATTCCGATACGGTCACACCAACCTCCTTGTGAAAAATACGATGATAATGAAACTTCGAAAAACCTGCGAACCGTGCGATGTTCTCCAAGGATAATTCGGCTTGTAAGCTATTCTCTATATATTCAATCGTTTTTTGGATGATGGGGCTATATCTCATTTCCGAACCTCCTTAAGAAAAGGATAACAGATTAACATATCGGTTTTTTGACATATATTGCTTTTTTCATAATCCTTCAAACGATGCATCATAAAAAAAGGCACTTTTCGTAAAGATTGTTGTTTTTAAAACGAAACGATTTAAGGTTGATTGGAGCGGAAGTGCGAGACTCCTGTGGGAGCAGCGGGACAGGTGAGATCCCAACAGGCGTTTACGCCGAGGAGGCTCACCGCCCGCGGAAAGCGAGACTCTGGAGGGGAAATCAACCAAAACTCACTACCTGGTAAATAGCAACAAAGTATGTGAAAACATCCTAAAAGAGACACCTTCAATCTTGAAGGTGTCTCTCACTTAATTCTATTGAATTTTATAATATCTTCGCTCAGGTCTCCCCACTACCCCATATACGACTTCCGCTTTACATTTCTTAACGGATATCAAGTATTCCAGGTAGCGTCTCGCGGTTGTCCTGGAAGCACCGATCTGTCCGCTCACTTGCTCAGCCGACAAACCGATATCGCTTCCTTCGAGTACCTCGATCACCTTCGCCAAAGTGATTTCGTCTACCCCTTTCGGCAGGGCCTGCCCATCGTTCGATTCCGAAACGGATGAACCCTTTTTCAAAATGAGATCCACAAAATCCTGGTCTATCTCTTGTTTGGATTTCATCAGATGGACTTTCTTCAGATACTCTTCGATAACTTGGTTGAAACGCTTCATCTCCACTGGTTTAATTAAATAATTCTCAACACCATAGTGAAGCGCCTTTTCCAGCTGTTCTTTATCCGTTGCCGCGGTTATCATGATGATATCCACATTCGGGAATTTTTTCCGTATGTCCGGAAGGAGGTCTGTACCAAGCTGATCTGGCATATAAACATCAAGCAAAAGCAAATCCGGGCTTTTTTGTTCCAAAATCCGAAGCGTTTTTTTGGCATTGACAGCTTTTCCGACCACTTCTATTTCATCAAAGTTTTTCAAGAATTTTTCATGGATATCCGCTACACGAAAATCATCCTCTGCAATGACTGCTCTTATCTTCAGCATTCTTTCCCTCCTCGCTGTTCTTTAGGAAGATAAACGGTGAATATGGTGTTCCCATCCTCGCTTTGAACTTCGATGATGCCGCCCAGCTCTTTTACGACATGATCAGCATTCGAAAGTCCATAACCACTCGGACTTCCGCTGTTTTTCGAAGTGAAACCCCTATCGAAAATATGGGCGATGGCATCCTCAGGTATTCCTTTTCCGTTATCACTCACTTCAAATACCATATCATTTCCGATATCTGTGGCGAAAAATTTCACGAGCGGCTCCTCCATGCTTGAAACCGCTTCAAGTGCATTATCGATAATGTTTCCTAGAATCAATGTTAGTTGTGATAGTTTTATATGATCCGGCAGTTTCTCCAGGTAACTTTGTGCATCTATTTCGAAGATGATCTTCTTCTCCGATGCTTTCCCGATCTTGCCAAGTAACAGGGCTTGTACCTTTGTATCCTTTATCTGTTCGAACACGACACGGTTCAGGGAATGCAATTCGGATGTTTCGCTTTGAATCATATCGATTGCTTCATCGTATTCCCCTAATTGTATCAAACCTGAAAGGACGTATAGTTTATTGGTGAATTCATGGGTTTGTGCCCTTAAATCCTCTGAATGCATCTTCACTTCCGATAGTGTGTTGACCATTTCCTCAATTTCCGTTCGATCACGGAACGAAGCGACAACACCGCTTACCCCTTCACTATCGAAAATCGGCGTACAATTGACGATAACGGATTTGTCTTCCCATGAAATCTCCTTATCCACTTGCGGTTCACCGGACTTCAGCACCTCGAATAAATATTTCGAAGGAAATAGGCCATCGACGTTCAAATGGCGAACGGACTCTTTAATATCCAGCAATTTTTTTGCCGGCTGATTCATCGAGGTAATCAGCCCATTTTGGTCAATGGCCAGAATCCCTTCTTTCACCGATTGAAGCACTGCATTTTTTTCTTTATATAAATTGGCGATTTCAAATGGTTCCAGCCCCAGTGTATCTTTACGTATGCTCCTTGCCAGCATATAACTGCCAATGATCGAGATCATGATGGCCACTAAAGATACAATCATCTCCTTGGACAAATCCTTGAAAATTTGGGCGCGGACATCGTCCACCAAAAAACCGACGGAGACGATTCCAATTATTTTTCCATCCTCATTGAATACCGGTGACTTCCCCCGAATGGAAAGACCGAGTGATCCTGCCGCTTCGGAGACATAATATTCGCCTTCCTGAATGGCCCTGCTATTATCCCCGCCTTCCATCCGCTTCCCAATTTCGGAAGCCAGCGGATGGGAATAGCGAATTCCCTCTGCATTCCCCACAACGATGAACTCAGCACCTGTTTCCCTGCGGATCTTTTCGGCAATCGGCTGGATGATGCCAGCGGGATCATCCGTCTCAAAAGCCTCTGTAACGGTAGGCATGAAGCTAATCGTCTTTGAAAGCTCCAACGCCAATTGGCCTTTATCCTTCGCTATTTGCCTTCCTTCCATATAGGAAAAAGTAGTCGTCAATAACAGGATCAAAAACAGGCTCAACGATAAGACTAACCCGAGAATCTTGGTTTCCAGCGATACTTTCCTCATATTCAACAGCATCCTCTATTTTCATTTTCCTTCACTAATTTTTATAGGAGCATAATGATTTTACCATTTCTATTAAATATTGAACATTGTTGGCCGTTTATTTAGCCACATTCAAAAATGAAAGGATTTAAGCAACAAAACAAGGTATAATTTAACAAAAAAGGAAGTGCTGAATTGAATCCTTTTCAAATGATATATATGATCATCCTCACCCTTTTGCTGATTTATGATTTTTTTCCAGTCTTCTTTCTTTCTAATATCATTTCACCTGAGGTGCTTCTTGGCGTTATGATAGGATTATTTCTCAGTATCCTATTTAAGAAAGATCGTCACGCCGATCATGGTGCGAAGTTCAAGGAGCAGTTGTTTTCCACCTTGTATCTCCTTTCCTTAGTCGGAATGTTGACCGCTTTAGGGGGACGATCAACGATAGGCATTTCTCTTAATAATGTTTTTCTTTGGATAGTGCTGCTTCTGTCTTGCTACCATACCTTTTCGTATTGGAAGAAAGCAAAACAATCAGAAACATAAAATGCTCAAAGGAAACATTTCCTTTGAGCATTTTTTCAAAAACAGCTAAATGAATTGATTTGTCTTGTATCGATGCCAAAAACGTCCAGAACCTGCCATTCCACCTGAAGCCGGCCACAGAACGCGGACCGACGAAGAGGGGGTAATACCAGAAACGCGCACCATTGTTTAGTTATATAAAAACAGACAAAACGAAATCGCACCCGGATCTATCGCAAATGCTGAAATCGACGTTATTTGCAGTTTTATCTCCCGAAATAGGGATATATCGACGTAATTTATAGTTTTATCTCCGAATATGGAGTTTTATCGACGTTATTTGCAGTTTTATCTCCGAATATGGAGATATATCGACGTAATTTATAGTTTTATCTCCGAATATAGGGATATATCGACGTTACTTGCAGTTTTATCCCGGGATTCAATATAGCAATCTCCATAAATAGAAGGTTGCATAGGATTCCCAATCAGCCCACGCTTCCGATAGTTTCAGGATTTCTGCTTTCGTTGGTTTTGTTTCTGTTTGCATGAGCAGTTTCATGGAATTGTGCAGCCCGACGTCATCGATGGGAAAGGCTGCTGAAAAACGCAAACAGCGCATCAAGACATAGTTCGCTGTCCACGGACCGATTCCCCGTATGTTGGTCAGCATTTTTTCAGCCTCTTTTACATCCTTTGCATTCAACAGCTTTTCTTTAGTAAGTTCCCCTTCTGCAATCAGTTGAGCAACACCTATTAAATATTCACACTTCTTTACCGTCATCCTCAAACCGGCAAAATCCTCGGCGGTCAATTTCGCGATTGCATCAGGTGTCGGAAACAGCCAATATTGCTTTCCTTGAAATTCAACATATTCACCAAATCCCTCCACAACCCTCCGTTTCAAGGTATAGGCATAAGTCAAGTTAATCTGCTGACCAAGTATTCCCCAGGCAATCGCTTCAAATAAATCAGGGATGCCCATATTTCTCAAGCCGAAGAATTGGCTTACCGGCTTTTGCAATAAAGGGTCCTTTTGGGCCAGCTCATAAAAAGGAAGCAGATTTGTCTCAAGATCGAACCAGTGACGAACGTATTGGCAAACAGCATCCTTTACCTGATTTTCCATCGGTGCTGTTCGTCCTGGGAAACGGACGGTCAGCTCCGTTTCATTCATCGCACTGATTTCTACTAAAAGCGTCTCATTTTCGACAACAAGTGCTCGATAAATTTTTTGATCAACAATATCGAACAGACATTCATTGGAGGATCTTGATAAGTATTTAAGATTTTCCGAAAAACGAAACTCTTTTGGTGCATGAATACTCAATTCATTTATGCCTTCATCATGTGATAATGTCTTTTTCATCCTGCTCCCTCCTTTAGCTTTATTCTAATGACAAACCGATACGTTATCTTGCTCTTTCATTTAACTCCCTAATTTTAACAAAATTTATTGAACAATTACGTTATCTTGCTTTTATATTATCAAAATGTTTGTATATCAACCCTTTCTTGTATACTAAATGGAGAGGTGAATGTAGTGAATCCGAAAAAAGCAGACTTCCCGAATGAATTTTGGAAAGCTATTATAGATTGTGATGCAGCATATGATGATCATTTTTTATACGGGGTAATTACAACAGGCATCTTTTGCAGGCCCTCCTGTAAATCAAGGGTGCCTAATAAGGAAAACGTGAAGATCTTCAAAAATGCCATGATGGCTTTGGAAGAGGAGTTCCGGCCTTGTAAACGATGTAAACCGGAAGGACTGAATGTGCCGACAGAAGAATGGGTTGAACAAATAGCCGAATGGATCGACACCCATTACAGCGAACCCCTCACTTTGAACAAATTGGCGGATATTTCCCATGGCAGCCCGTATCATTTACAACGAACATTCAAGCGAGTGAAGGGAATATCGCCCACTGAATACATTCAGCGGCTTCGCCTTGAAAAAGCGGCGAGGCTGCTGGAAACCTCCGAACTGCCGATAACTGAAATAGGCTTCACTGCCGGGTTCTCCAGTACACCCTATTTCATGACGTTATTCAAAAGGAAAATGGGGAATACCCCTTCAGGATATAGAAATGCTTATCTCAAAACTCAAGCTTTGGAGCGTGAAGAAAATGAAGAATGATAAAAAACAAACCATTGAATGGGCCATATTGCATTATGATAAGTGGCAATTATATGTGGCCAGGACGGAAAAAGGGCTTTGCTATGTAGGCTCTCCCGGTCAAACGTATGAAGAACTGAAGTCCATGATGCAAAAACGCTTTCCAAATGCGAACCTTGTTGAAAATGAAAAAGCATTAAATCCCTATCTAAAAGAACTACAAGAATATTTCGAAGGAACCAGGCAGACTTTCTCCCTTCCTGCAGATATAAAAGGCACGCCCTTTCAACAAGAAATTTGGGCAGCGCTGAATCAAATACCCTATGGACAAACCTGTTCCTATTCCGATATTGCCCAAATCATCCAAAGACCTGCAGCTGTTCGTGCGGTTGGTACGGCCATTGGCGCCAACCCAATTCTGATCACGGTGCCATGTCACCGGGTTATCGGAAAAAACGGGGCCATTACCGGCTACCGTGGAGGTACGGAGATGAAACGATATCTACTTGAATTGGAAGCACAATCTGACTGCAAAAAAAGCATCCGGCTATAAGGATGCTTTTTTGCATTTTTTGTTTTTAGTACCAAATTGTCACCGCTTTATTATAGGCATCACTATTTGGAATCGCATGGATCCCTTGGGCCTGTGCTTTGCGCGGGTCATAATCATATACCATTGGTGTATAGCATGAGGTCTGCCCGATATTCACAACACCATTGCCCCCGGAACTTGAGCATGTATAGGCCTTACCATCAGTACTACGGACGATTCTGGCATCCGCTTCATGATTGTATACGGCGGGGCGTGTTACGGTCACTTTTGCCCAGGCGGTTTTACACACAGTGCTGTATTTCAATTCTACGTATGAATTGGAATCAATCCATTTTTTATCCTTCGTTACCGCCGAATTTGCACAACTATTATAGTATGGACTTTTTCCATCATAGGTGTGTGTTTCGGCCAGTGCTTGATTTTTTCCAAATCCAAAGTCGACAATAAACAGCGACAGTGTCATCACCATGGTTAAACCTATCATTTTAAGCTTTTTATTCAATTCATTCATCCTTTCTTTGCAAAAATATAGATGAAGGTTTTTCTTTTTTCATTAATACCAGTCGGTTTCACCTGCTGTATATGGCCAAAAGGCTACCGCTTTTGCTTTACGCGGATCTAAATCATATACCATCGGTGTATAGCATGACGTTTGACCTTTATTTATTTCACCATTTCCTCCGGGAGATGCACAGCTGAATTGTTTATTATCAGTATTGCGGACAACCAATGCCGTTGCCTCACCATCTGCTTTAGCCGGTCTGCTTAGAGTGATCTTCGCCCAGGCGGTTTTACAGACAGTGCTGAATTTCAACTCCAAATTGGCAGAACCGCCATTGGCATAAATTTTCACCGACTTCTTCGTGACAGCGCTATTCGCACAACTATTATAGTAAGGACTTTTTCCATCATAGGTGTGTGTTTCGGCTGAAGCTTTGTTCGCAAAAGAATCAAGGGAGCCAAAAAGGACTAAAGAAGCTACAAAAAATGAAATGCATAAAACCATTTTTTTCATTATTTCACTCATCCCCTTAACAAAATTTATACACTGTTCATCTTACAATTTTGTAATATTCTTACAAGTGATAAATTCCCTAGTTCATGAAAAACTAAATCCCCGCCTTTACGATGCAGCCTGGCATCATCATTACAGTCTGGTATGTCTTGCTTTATCAGCTGAATCATCACAGAGACAAAGTCATTATCCCTATGAGCCATTCAGGGCAAAATAAGGTAACTAAGAACTTATGAGTATCAAGCTGGGACAAAACGAGCCAATAGGCTGCCGTTGATCGGGAAAGATACAGGTCGATATACTTAATGTTTTTTTCAAGAAAAAAGAAAAGCCCCGACAAAACTCGAATCGTTTTGTCAGGGCTTTAAATTCAATTAGCGAGGTTTTCTCTGATCAATCTAATGATGTTATCATAATAGGAACGATCATGCGGAACGAACTCATTCCGTCCAACAAATCGATCGATCATCATCCTGCGGCCTTCGTGATTCATTTCAAATCCCTTAATATTCACTTTGTCCTTCGCTTCGGTCCAAAGCTCTTCGAAGTCAGTCAGCACAACCTTCACCATTCCGGAAACCTCTTCTGGCTGCAGGGTGAAATCATCGAAGCTATGTGCACGTTCATATAGAAAGACGTTTGCCAGTTCTTTGTCGATGAAACCTTCTTTCGTTTGATGGTATTCAATAATCCCTAATGGAACCAACTCGTCAAAGGAAACGTCAATGCCTAGCTCTTCTTTAATCTCCCTTACTCCGTCGTATACCGTTTCATGTGCCAGTAAATGGCCGGCAGCCGTAATATCCCATAGATTCGGATAATCTTTTTTCATCGCACAACGATGCTGAAGATATAGATAATCCACGCCCGCTTCCGAACTTGCGAACCAGCAATGGAAAACCTCATGCCAATGTCCCAATCTATGTACTTCCTCTCGCGAAGCCACACCGGTTTGAATGCGATTGGAATCGAAAACTTTCAACAACTCAGTTTCCATTTGAGCTTCACTCCCAGCCCTTTTTTATAAAAAACAGCTTCAGCCTTTTTCTTTTCTCCAATTTTTCGGGTTTAAATAGCCTTTATATTTAGCGGCCACTTCTTTCCCGACCAAAAGCGCACCTGCCCAAAACATCACTTCCGCAAAGACAATCGCACCTGTTATGACCCCAGCCTTAACCGCAGTCGAAAATGGCGTAAAAGGAGCCGCGACAGGAATGATCCAAGTGAGAAGGGAAATGATTAGGAACCCCATCCCAACTTTGTAAAATCTCGATTTCTTTATTTCCTTACTTTCTTTATCCAATTAAATAACCTCCGTCATGATATTTTCATTTAATTACCCCGCCGAACAAATATACCATTGAATGTATTCTTTTTTTATACGTTTGAATGTTCATTTCGTTTCATAAATTTGAGAAATAAAGATATTCCATTTGAGGAAAACTATTAATGAATTGACTTTGCGATTTTTAATGGATTTAATATTCATATAACACTTGCATGCAGGAAAGGAAAATCCAATGTACATTGAATTCATTGCCACAACGATAGAAGATGCCCTTATAATCGAAGAATCGGGAGCAGACCGAATCGAGCTTGTCAGTTCTTTAGCCGAGGGTGGATTAACTCCAAGCCACGCCCTGATAGAAGCTGTCGTCCATTCAGTGAAGATACCAGTCAACGTGATGGTAAGGCCTCATAGCCAATCTTTTTGCTATACGCAAAAGGATTTGGAAATCATGAAAAAAGATATCCAAATCATTCGATCACTAGGAGCGAACGGGGTCGTATTAGGTGCATTAAATGAAAAAAATGAAATCAATCGACCATACCTCGAAGAACTATTGACCGTATGTGAAGGTTTGGAGATTACATTCCACCGAGCCATCGATGATACGCACGACCCTGTCATTTCAGCTGAAATGCTAGCCAAATATCCAGAAATCACTACGATATTGACCTCAGGCGGGCATGGGGATTTCCCTAGCCGCATGAAAACGATTCAACAAATGAAAAGAGTCTGCGGCGACATAGCCATACTGGTTGGAAGCGGATTGAATAAGGAAAATATCCTTTCTATCCATTCCGAACTGCATACCGGTCACTATCATTTCGGTACGGCTGTTCGAAAAAACAACAGTATCATCGAAGGAGTTACATTAGAAAAAGCTAAAGAAATCGTAAACTTGCTAAAGAAATAATGTTGGAAGGGACCATTTCTTTGGTCTCTTCAGTTTATAGACAAAAGGGGTTCTATCTAAATTTAAATCAAAGTTGATGGAACGGAAGGTGCGAGACTCCTGCGGGAAAAGCGCGTCCAGGGGAGACCCCGCAGGCGAAAGGCGCCGAGGAGGCTCCCGGACCGCCCGCGGAAAGCGAGTGCCAGGAGTGGAAATCAACGTTCAAATTTGTCTACAGTCTAAAGGGACCATTTCTTCTTTGGTCCCTTTTATGATGCAGATCTCTTTTTTTGTAAAAAGACCGAGTCCCAAAACCAAAAAAACAGTGCCGCTAAAAGGCTGATTGCATAGTAATTCTTTGTAGTCAAAATATCCATGCTGAAGTCAAAATTAAGCACCGAACTATAAATGAATACGGCCGGCAAAGAGAAAAAAATATAAAGGCAAAAATAGATTACACTGAATTTTTTAGGATGTTTATTGAAAAGGACCTGTACCGGAACAGCAAATAATAAATACGGGATGACGACATAAAAAGAAAACACGATAATGCCAATCACCCCCCAGGTATCCAGGCTGAATACAACCAACACCGTCGAAAGCGACAGACAGGAAGAAACTAGACTAAAAAAATAATACGGAATCAAATCGCTTAGCTCCGAAACCTTTTGACTGACTTTCCAAAGTTCCATTTTAACCAATACCTCGCAGTCTACCATAATATAATGGGAATTTTTACATAATCATTATACTATATAAAATGGAGGTGTTTTTATTTGGAGCTATATATCGAATTATTCGTGTTTCTGGCCATCATCTTTATAATCGTCCTTTCCAATAGATTCATACCCTGGTTGGTAAAAGCCGCCATTATCGTTTATTACTCTGTCATTTCCTATATCTTCATTACCACAAAAAATAAAATTGATGAACGGTATGAAAATATCACTCCTGTGCCTGACGCCTACTGGGATAAAAATTCAGCCTGGGTTGACACGATGACTGGTTATTATTCATGGTCCTTTTTAATCATTCTCCTGTACATTTATTTTAAATGGTTCATAAGTGTGAAAAGTAAGGAAGCGAAGGGATGGGTGCTAATTAGTTTCATTCCAGCATTGGCCATTTTTTTACTTTCCATATTCATATTCAACTTTTCATACGGGTATAGACCATAGGGGTTGGCTATTGCCATATCCAGCTCCAAAAAAAGAAGGTTGCCGGGGCAGCCTTCCTTCATGTATTTCTCAATCTCGAGATTTAATTTTTGTTAGCATCAGCAAAATGCCCCATCGCATCACACATGAATTTTGCCAATCCTTCACCGTATTGATCGATATTTTTGGTGAAGCGTTGATCCTCCACGTACATTTGACCTAATCCTTTGAAAGCATCCAGCCTGTATGTGCCGAAGTTATTGTTCAAACAATCATACCATTCTTTAATGACCTCTTGTGCCTCCTCCGACTTAGGCGAAGCATCTCGGATTGCCGCAAGTTTTAAATAGATCTCCGAAACAACTTTCTCTGCATCTTTGGACATGCCCGCCACTTTAGCCTTCGACTCATCGACAGCTTTATCCCCCCAAAGCTTGCGAGCCTCTTCTTCATATGGATTCTGACTGAAGTCAAATCCTTCAAATTTCTCTTTGTTCGTCATCTGAATTTCCCCTTTCATATGCTTAATCGATTTTTCGACCGTCTTAATTAATTTATCGAGCTGACTGCGTTTCTCCAGTAACATTTTTTGATGTTGCTTTAACGCATCTTGTTTATCAAACGAAGAGCTGTTTATCATTTGTTTTATTTCCTTTAATGGCATGCCAAGTTCCCTGAAAAACAGGATTTGCTGCAACATCTCAAGATTATCATTTGAATAAAGGCGATAACCTGCATCGGTTATTTCCTCCGGCGATAATAACCCGATTTCATCATAATAATGCAGTGTCCGCACACTAATGCCAACCAAATCGGCTAGCTCCTTCACTTTCATTGCCACTGCTTCTTACCTCCTTTCGATATCAATTACATTAAGGTATCACGCAACGTCAGAGTCAAAGGAAAAATGAACATTTCCCGCCCAAATGTAAAAGACGATCCTTCCAAATGAAGAATCGCTGTTGGTAGAGTTCACTCTCTGTAAAAACTTCGGATTAAAGCCCAATCCAATTTACTTGTCCGCTATTGATGTTCATGCACTATGTAGTAAATTTCCCATTACTCGTAAGTTTTACGCATTTACTCGCGAGTTTCGCGCTTTTACTCGTGAGTTTCACGCTTTTACTCGTGAGTTTTACGCTTTTACTCGTGAGTTTGGCGCTTTTACTCGTGAATTTCACGCTTTTACTCGCGAGTTTTACGCTTTTACTCGTGAGTTTGGGCTTTACTCATGAATGAAACATTCTTCTACCTCCAATGATCGGGAATTCTTAATGAGTGCGGTAATTTTGTCTTCGTGTCGCCTTTAGCCGAGTTAATCTGTGCTTGTGTGATGAAGAAACTGCCGGTGAGATCGGCACCGCTTAAATCAGCGTCCCTAAAGTCTGCACCGATCAGGTCCGTCACTCTCATGTCGGCTTCCCTGAGGTCGGATGCAATAAGCAAAGCCCCTCTTAAGTTCACTCCCCTAAGGTCTGCACCTCTCAATTTTGCACCGATCAGGTCACTTCCCCTACCTATTTTGTTCGGCTTTTTCTTATTTTTCTTAATTGAAACCTTTGCACGTACCATTTCACTTGTGCGCAGGAGTAAATCGTTAACGATCATTCTATGAGCTGGTACATTCAGGTCCATGATAGACTTTGGACTTTGTTTAGTGAGGTATTCCGTGTCTTCAAAAGCGGCCTGCAATTCTCGGTGAAGAGGTTGGGCATCTTCTAAATTAAGTGCTTCATTTAAGTAGCAAAGCATTTCATGCAGTTGTTGCATAATTGGAAAAACTTCGAACATTTCCTTTGCTGATGCGGGGTTGTCCCTCCAATCGTTTCCATCATAGGTGAGCTGGGATACCTTTTGACCGGCACCGAAGCATTCATATACCGTGCAGCCTTTATACCCTTTTGCTCGAAGATTTTCATGGATGCCGCAACGATAATCGGATTGAAGGTTTGAACATGGTGTACCTCCATCTTTATCAAATGCAAAATCAGCAGACTTTGCATAAGGCAATGCTACACAGCACAAACCAAAACAATTCTCACAGTCTGCACGTAATTGATTATGGATACTTTCATTATTCGTTACTTGCATTCTTACACTTCCTTCTATAAAACACTGGCTCTGCCTTTTTTAAAATCAAAAGTTTCATACAGTATATTTTTTTGTTTTCATTTTATCAAAAAAACCAATTAATCTATATATTAACAAAATACAAATAAACAAGAAATCTGAAATTAATCATTAGAGGGAAGCAAGTGATTTCCATAATCATGTTATACTTTATTCAAGATTACGGTACTCTAGGGGGTGTAGGCATGTATCCTTTTGGTGGCAGGAAAAATGGGGAGACAAAAAAAGAAATGCAGGATTGCAACTACACGTTGGATACAGAAGGAGAAATGGACGAAATGTCTTTTCGGATCGCAGGAGTTCTTCGGTCAACGTCCAAAGAGATCATCTTTTTATGTATTGGCTCAGATAGATCCACCGGAGATTCATTCGGGCCTTTAGTAGGGACTATGCTAAGAGAAAACCAAGTCCCTCATCATGTCTTCGGAACACTCGCAGAACCTGTTCACGCCCATAATTTGAAAAGTGTTTTGAAAGAAATAAAAAAGCAATTTAAAAATCCCTTTATTTTTGGCATCGATGCTTGTTTGGGCGGTTATCATCAAATCGGTTCTATCATTCTGACAAAAGGTCCTTTTAGCCCTGGTGAAGCGATGAATAAACCCTTACCTGAATTGGGTGATTATCACCTAAAGGCCGTCGTAAATTATTTAGATCCCCTTTTGCCCAAACAATCTCTAAATGAAACAAGACTGGATACTGTCATGAATCTGGCGAAGATTACCACAAGAATCATTGTTAAAAGTTCAAAATAGTGAGAAAACCCCAATAAAGCCTAAGCTTTTTCGGGGTAAACAATGAAATGCATAGTCTTGAAGGACATTGCTATCATCATGCTAAACCTGGATCATTAAAGTAAATAACTTCTGAAAGAAACTTATTGCCCTGAATATTACAGAATACGTCCCTTGCTGCTTGTTCTGTTTCAAATTCATACATTACAATATCTCTGCTTTTATAGAGTGTGATGATCCACATTGAAATCCTCCATTATAAAATATCGATTTGCCGATCTGCACGATAGAGTAACCATTCCTTTTACTAAATGACTCCCAGGATTATCGCCGCTATTGTCATGACCGTGACAGTCCCTAATGCCCATTTCACGGCAAACCGCTGTAAATCACCGAAGTCAGTGCCAACTAAACCTATTAGCAAATGTGCTGCAGCTACCAAAGGACTCAATACGTGTATCGGCTGCCCTATTAATGAGGCGCGCCCTATTTCTGCCGCGCTAATTCCATAAGCATCAGCGGCTTGTGCGATAATGGGAAGTACGCCAAAATAGAATGCATTATTTGACATAAAGAAAGTAAAAGGGGCACTTGCATACGCAACAATAACCGGTAAAAATGGTCCGAAAGATTCCGGGATAAAAGAGACCAACGTAATGGCCATTGCATCAATCATTTTCGTTCCAGACATGATGCCGGTAAAAATCCCGGCTGCAATGACAATTGAAACGACGGCCAAGGCATTTTTCGAATGAACGGCGATTCTATCCTGCTGATCTTTCAAATCAGGATAATTGACCAATAACGCGATGGCGAAAGCAATCATGAATAAAATGGTCAAAGACATAA
Organism: Peribacillus sp. SRI_006; assembly: GCF_057586375.1. Lineage (NCBI taxonomy): Bacteria > Bacillati > Bacillota > Bacilli > Caryophanales > Bacillaceae > Peribacillus > Peribacillus sp. SRI_006. The sequence goes on from NZ_JBYCZT010000004.1 coordinate 213,805, forward strand.
AATCAATGATTAATGATGCCATGAGCACAATCGTTAAAATGAAGTTGAACCAGACCAATTTCGGCCTGCGATAATCACGGGAAACCGTTGTTGCCGCTAACTCGGAATTGGCCTCCGAGTTTGTGTGATCATGCTGGATCTCCACTACGCCCAATCTCTTTCGTTCCCCTTTTCCCAATATAAAAGCCACGACAAGAACCCAAATCAGGCCAAATCCCATGACAGGAATCATTGGCAAGAACAATTCCGATGCGTCAAGGTTCAACGATGCCATCGCCATGGCGGAAGCTCCCCCCCATGGTGTCATATTCATTACACCCATGGATAGCATCGCTACAGTGGCTAATATGATTTTGTTCATGCCCAGACGCTTATAAAGGGGTAAAAGCGCTGAGACAGTAATGATGTAAGTAGTTGTCCCGTCCCCATCCAATGCGACGGTCATTGAGAGAATAGCGGTTCCTACAACTATTTTTAAAGGATCTCCTTTTACTATTTTCAATATTTTAGAAATAAGCGGATCAAATAGACCGGAATCTATCATTATTCCAAAATATAAAATCGCAAACAAAATCATTATGGCAGTTGAAGCTATCCCTTCAACACCCTCCTGCATCATGGGTCCCAGCTCTGTAAAAAATCCTCCAATCACTCCAAATATGATGGGAACGAGCATAATGGCCACTAGTGCCGATAGTCGCTTCGACATAATTAAATACATGAATACTGCAATCATCGAAAATCCTAAAATGGATAACATTTTCAAGCCCCCTTCTGTTTATCACCATCTTGTTTTGATAGCGCTTTCTTTAGAGACTATCATCCATTAAGCCTTAGTCACATATAAAGAAAGTAATAAGAGTTTTTTTCATTTTTTTCACGCCTGAAAAAGAAAGGCTGTTTTCGCATACTTTGTTGCTATTTACGACGTAGTGCAGTGTGGTTGATTTCCCCTCCAGGTGCTCGCTTTCCTTGGTGCGGGCGGTGAGCCTCCTCGGCGTATACGCCAGTGGGGTCTCCTGTCCCGCTGCTCCCGCAGGAGTCTCGCACTTCCGCTCCAATCAACCTAAAATAGTTTCGCTTTAAAAACAACAATCTTTACGAAAAGAGCCAAAAGAAAAAACCCCATTGATGAAAACGAATTTCATCAACTGGGATTTACATGTGTTTTATTTTATATTTTCTTTCAGGCCTTCCAACACTTCCATACAAAACCTCAACTTCCATTTCATTACAGGAAACTAAATACTCCAGGTATCTGCGCATGGTTGAATAACTTATTCCAACAAGTTGACCTAGTTCATCCGCGTTTAAACTGCCATTGACGTTTTGAATCTTGCTTCTGACCATTTTCAGGGTATGTTTGTCTATCCCCTTGGGAAGAGAATTCATTTGGACATCATTTGCTGTATTTGAATTACTTATGGTCCGAAAAAGAGTATCCACTTTATCTTGATTTACTAAATTGCCATTATGCAGCTGCCGTCTCGTCATGTCGTATTGGTTGAGCGTCGCAAGAAGCTTATCGATAATGATCGGTTTTATAAGGTAACCAAAAGCCCCTCCCCTAATTGCTTCACTGACTGTTTCGGTATCATTCGCGGCGGTGATCAGAATTACATCAATCCCCCTGTATTCCCTCCTAATTTCCCGAAGAAGGTCAATTCCATTCATATCAGGTAAAAAGATATCCAATAAAATTAGGTCAGGTTGTGCGGCATGCAGTATATTCAGCGCTTGCTTGCCTGTGCTAGCTGTAGCAATGACAGTAAATTGATCTAGTTGATTCGTAAATTGTTTATATATATTCACTGCATTCTCGTCATCTTCAACAATGACAACTGTGATCGGTCCTTTGGACATTCTCACGCCTCCTTTTCTCCTTTTATATCCTTCGGGAAGACGAGTGTAAATCTTGCTCCCCCCAAATAACTGCGATCAATATAAATCTCACCGCTTAAAAGACCAATGGAGTTTTTCACAATGGCCAAACCGATTCCATGATTTTCCCCATTTTTAGTCGTATAACCATCTGTAAAAATAATATCCTCCATTGCATGAGGGATACCAGGACCGTTATCCTCGATATCAAATATGATTTCGTTTCCTAAATCCGTAAACGAAACTTTGACCTTTCCCTTATTTTTGTTCTTTTGCCTTGCTGCCTCCATCGCATTATCGATGATATTGCCAATAACGGAAACCAAGTGATGGGAATCCTCAGGTTTTAATGTACTGTTTAAATTGCTTTCCTGCTCGATTTCTAAGATAACCTGCAATTCTTTTGAACGGTTTATCTTTCCAAGTAAACAGGCAGCGATTAAAGGATCTTTTACCGATGACATAAGAAACGAAATGATATCTTGCCTCTCTCTCACTTCAGAAGAGATGATGTTCATTGCCCTATCATACTGTTTTAAACTAAGTAATCCATAAATGGTATTTAATTTATTTAAAAACTCATGATTTTGTGCCCGCATATTTTCTGAAAAGGCCTTGATTTCTGAAAATTCATCTGTTAATTGTTCAATTTCGGATACTGTCCTTATTGTTAAAACGATGCCCCTGACGTCCTTATGATTTAAGATAGGGGATAAATCCAAAATGTATAGCTGTTGGCCTAAGAGTAACTTACGATTGAACTGTCCTTCTTTTGTGCTGATTACAATTTTGATGAGTTTTTCTAAATGTCCATTTACAATCCGCTTTCCCACCATAAGCTGATGATCATGAAACAATTCACGTGCTCTTTTATTCATGGAAGTAACCTGTTTTTCTATATTAATCGTAATGGTAGCATATCGGATGGCATCAAGTGTCGCTTCCCTTTCTTGAAAAAGAAAAGAAATTTCCTCAGGCTCCAGACCCAAAATAAGCTTTTTTAAGCGTCGCGCTATAAATATTGCCCACACGATCCCTACACTGATTGGGATAAGTGACAAATGAATAATCTTCATTTTATAATTGGATAGCTGATCTTGCACATTCTCTACCAAAAACCCTACAGATGAAACACCGATAACTTCCCCTTTATCATTCCAGATTGGCGCCTTAGCTTTAATCGCTGGTCCCGATATCCCATTTCCTTGATAAATAATTGCTTTGTGTTCATTGAGTACAGCATCATTACTAGTAGCCGTGGGCTTTCCGATATATTCTGGATTGGGATGAGAGTATCGCAGTCCTTTATGATTCGCAATGGTTACATAATCGGCCCCTGTTGTTTGACGAATCAGTTCTGATGCGGGTTGAATCACCTTTGAGGGCTGTTCATCGTTAAATCCCTGGATGATCGTTGGATTTTGAGCGGCTAATTTGGCAACCGTCATTGCTTGCTTACCCATATGGTTTTCGACGATGTCTTCCAGCAGTGTAGAGAATAGAATGCTCACAAGTAAGGTACTGATGAAAACTACGAATATGATAAGCAATGTCATTTGAGTTAATAAGTTCACTCTAATTTTAAACATCTACATTTATACCCTAAGCCTTTCCATATTGATTGCTCATACTTCTATAAAAAATTAATGATTGAGACTGGGCGGGGAAATTTCCCTTTACAAAGTTCACCTGGTTAATAGTTCTTCCCATTCTTCAAGCGAAAGTTTTTCGGTCATATGCTTATATGCATCAGGGACTTTTATCGAACACATAAGTTCGAGACTATTGCCATCGGGATCATTGAAATAGACGGAAGCGTTTCCTTGGTTCGGCCTTACAAATGGTTCAATCGTTGTCCTTTTTCCAAAAGGGACGACTTCAATTTGCAAGGATTTGAGCCAAGTTAATGCATTTTTCATATTATCATAAGTTACCCGAAAGGCGATATGCCTTAGTGAAGGGTGGTATGGAGTTTGATATTCCTTCCCTTCCCATAAGCCGACCCAGCTTTTGTTTTCCTCAATCCAAAAGAAGGCAGTATCTTCATCCCTCCAAGCTAGCTTCAAGCCTATTTTCTTATAAAAATCCATGGAGATGTCCACGTTCTTGACTGGTAAATGGGCTTCATATAAACCTTCTATCATATTGGATTCTCCTTTCTTCTTTTAAGTAAACGAACTCTTTTGCAGAGAAAATATCTCGCAATTATCTATCCTCGGTTAGTTTAAAGGGAAGGTCCTTTCTGTGACAGCCGCTACCTCCCCCTCTTTTCACAATTAAAAAATGGAATGCGTTCTATTATATAGAAGGAATTGGATTTAAAGGTTCCTACGATAATGGAAGAATGTTAGCTTTTGACCCGAATCCGCACCAATTTCCTCATTAATCGAAATCCGTTCAAAACCGTTTTTCACCAAAACCTTTTGGGAGGCGATATTGTCACTTGTCGTTTTGGCCTGTATTTGCGTCACATTCAAATCCGGCGCCAGCTTCATCAAAAGCTTTAAAGCTTCATTCGCAATCCCTTTTTGCGTAGACGCTTCACCGATTCTATAACCGACATGAGCCGTACCCTTAATGGGGTCGATATCCACAAGATTAATCCTGCCGACGATTATGCCTGAACCATCCTTAATCAAATAAAAAGAGGAGATGGCCTCTTCTTGTTCTTTTAATAATTCCTTATGCCTGATTCCAAACGTTCCAAAGCTATAATAATCATCACCCCGTCCCGGGACCGTTTGTTCGAAAAACCTTCTATTAGTGCATTCAAATGCAAATAACGCTTGTGCATCCCGTTCATTAAGCCTGTCAATATATATATCCATCATTCTTCCACCCTTTCAAAAAAAACGCTAGGCATATATCATTCAAGAAAACAAAGGGCTTATCCTTCCTGATAAATAGATAGATGAAGATTTGTACCCTGGCTTGATCCAGCATCCCTTTATTGTTCCCTCAAATCCAGCTCCTGAATAAAGATAAATACATGAATTACTTGAAAAGTCAAAAATAAATTATTTTCTTCTGGTAAAAAATCAACGGATGATGTATCATAGGCTTCAGATATTTATTATTCTCATTTGGTTAATCGGAATTAGGAGGAATATATATGATTGGTTATGTGTTTTTAAATCTTGCCATAATGCTCGTTCTTTTAGGCGTTTTATTTTACATGAATAAGAAGCATATTTCCTTTACAAAAAGGGTCTTTACTGGACTTGGTTTAGGAATTGTATTCGGACTTCTTTTGCAGTATTTCTATGAACCTCAGTCAGAGGCAATCGTTAAATCGGTCGATTGGTTTAACATTGTAGGTTCCGGCTATGTCAAGTTCCTGCAAATGATCGTCATGCCGCTTGTCTTCATTTCAATCTTATCCGCATTCACAAGATTGAAACTGACTAGCAATATTGGAAAAATCAGTGTCCTGATCATCGGAATCCTGCTTGGAACGACTGCGATTGCAGCTGCTGTCGGAATCACCTCGGCAACTGTATTCAATTTGGAAGCCGTTCAAATTGAGCAAGGGGAAGCGGAGTTAAGCCGCGGGGATCAAATATCGGAAACATACGGTACGATTCAGGATAAAACGATGCCGCAGCAAATTCTTGAATTGATTCCGTCCAATCCGTTCCTTGATTTAACGGGTGCACGTCCGACATCAACCATTTCCGTTGTAATTTTTGCTGCATTTCTTGGGATTGCCTATTTAGGAGTCAAAAGGAAACAGCCTGAACACGCTGAATTTTTTGCTAAAATAGTAGATACATTGCACAGCATCATCATGCGCGTAGTAACATTGATTCTGCGTTTAACACCTTACGGGATCTTGGCGATCATGACGAAGACGGTAGCTACGAGTGATTTGGATGCCATCCTGAAATTAGGGAAATTCGTAGGTGCCTCATATGTGGCCCTGATTGTCATGTTCCTCATCCATTTGCTATTGCTGATGCTTGCAGGATTGAATCCAATCGTATATTTGAGAAAAGCTTTCCCAGTATTATCGTTTGCCTTCACTTCAAGAACAAGTGCTGGCGCCCTGCCATTGAACATCCAAACACAGAAACAACTAGGGGTGTCCGAAGGTATTGCCAACTTTGCCGGATCCTTCGGCTTGTCGATCGGTCAAAACGGCTGTGCCGGAATCTATCCGGCCATGTTAGCGGTGATGATCGCTCCAACGGTTGGGATCAACCCGCTAGACCCTTCCTTTATCGCCATGTTGATTGCCATCGTGGCCATTAGTTCATTCGGGGTTGCAGGTGTAGGCGGAGGAGCAACATTCGCTGCCATCCTTGTATTATCTGCAATGAACCTGCCAATCGCCTTGGCCGGCCTGTTGATTTCCGTCGAGCCATTGATCGATATGGGAAGAACGGCCGTGAATGTCAGCGGAAGCATGACTTCCGGTATTCTGACTAGTAAAATAACGGGCGACCTGGATAAAGAACAGTTCAGCGAAGAATCATCTTTGAAAATTGAAGCTGAAATGTAAAAGAAAAAAGCATCGGACTTCCTGTCATGGGAGGTTCGATGCTTTTTTATAGGCTGTACATTCAATTCAAGCAAAATTCTTGGTGCAAAAAGGAAGGGATTGATGCTTGAAACCCAGATTAGATAAAATTCAGTTTAAATAAGTACATGCCAGATATTTTCTTGTTTCTTATATCTTCCCTTTATTTCTCCAACGCCATCAATGGTTAGCGAAGCATTGGTTTCAGAGGGTTCATTCTCTACTATCAGATGTAATTTATTTATGTTTTGAATTCCATGATCAACATGGGCAATAACCGGTTGTTGAATAAGAAAATCTTCATTGTTCATCCTTACTTTTATAAAGCTCTTATGTAACAGTCTATCTTCTAATGGGATGATATTCATCGGGTCAAAGGATTTAGCAGTCATTTTCCCTTCAATATATAAATGAATGCCTGCTTGTTCATTAAACTCTTCAAATGCTTTCATTCTCTTTTCCAGGGCAAAATTAACGACTTCCTCTGTTTCAGGACTTATCTTCACATCAGCCATTGAATCTTCTATATCATCACCGGACTGCTGTTTTAATAGGTCATATAATGTATCTTCTCTATCAAAAAAACTTTCCATCCAGCCTGGTGAAAGCTCCTCCAGTAACAAACACATACACAACCCGGAGCTATAACAACTACTTCTAATACTAGAAGTGGATTCATACTTGTTTATTAGCTGTTGTGCATACTTTTTTAAAACTGAATCGTAATCAAGCGGGCTTTTCTCCGAGTAAGCCTTCAATTCGACATACCACGCAGGTCCCTCGATGGTTTCAATCAAATTTTCATATGTCAGGTACTCATCAATCTTGGCTGCTCTTTTTTCCCTTAGGGCAATGAAGGCATTAAGGTATTGTTTCTTGTTAATTAGGTCATTTTCCAACATTGCACAATAAAGATTTGTTCGTTCCTGATTTCTTAATTCCACATTTTCTTTTGACAACGGATATGTGATTCCCAGCATTTCATCGGGAAACCGTTTTTCATCCTTTATAAATTGATAGCCGTGAAACAATTCATGAACCGCTATTGAAAACAAACCTTCATATTCCTTATAGTGATCCATATTAACAATTGCAGTGGGATATTCTTCATACATAATGATTGTGTCAGCAGTAAACTCGGTATCCCACTTTAAAATATGATATGTACATTTTGGATTGTTACTGTATTTAGGATGATTAAATAGATAAACATTACTTCTATCATATAATGCATAGGCAACAAGTTCAAAACCCGGCCAATAATTTTCCAACTTTGCTTTAACCAATTCTTCAGCCATTCGATCAAGATGATGAGGCATTCTTTTCCTCCCTCCACTGTTTCCATTCAATTAAAAACATAATATCATATACGATTTACATAAATGCCCAATTTTTTCAATAAAAAAAACAAAAAGCCACTGTAACATATCAACTCATGAGAGCGAATATTCTTACAGTGGCTTTTTCCTGTGGTCACTTTTTAATTTGCCTCGCTGCGTAATGGTTTGCCTGAAAACCAGGTAGCGCATGGAAGGTATACTGGACGGCTGCATATACACCGCATGCTAGGAGGATTCCTGCGAGTGCATCCAATACAGCATGCTGTTTCGTAAATAGCGTGGAGAGGATGATCAGTGTTCCGAATGCAGTGACACTGGCATACTCCCATTTGTGCTCTTCTTTCCGCTTATGGGCGACGATCATCATGATGAATGTGGTCAGTACATGAATACTGGGAAGGCAGTTGACAGGTTGATCATGACTATAGATGAGCCGCATTAACTGGGCAAAGATATCGTTGCCCACGACTTCTGGACGCGGAACTGTCGTTTGCCAAAGGCAATATACAAGAAAACAGAGAAGTTTCCCCGATATCAAACTGCCTAATCCGACGAAATAGTGCTTTCGGTCAACAAAGCAATAGTAAATCAGCAATCCATAAATATACGGATACCAAAGTAAATAAGGAACGGCAAATTCTTTAATAAAGGGAATCTCCCTATCTATTATAGTCGTAACATCGACAGCATGACCTGAAGATTGATTGATGATTGAATAGATGGAACTAGTAATCATCAAAAGTAATAAATAATATAACGGGTGAAAGGATAGTATGGAATTGTTTTTCATAGCTCGCTCCGGCTTTCAATATATTAGTTTTTTTCCAAAGATTATTATACTACATTTTTCAATGGATTAACTCTTTAATCGCTAAAGTTAATGAATCCCATGAACTAGTAAAATGGATATCTCTTACTTTTAATCCGACTAAGAATACATAACGAAAGCCATGGCATATACCACGGCTTGATATGAAACTTATATGCGGGAAGGCAAAAGTGATCACTCCGCCATCTCTAGATTTTGTTATGGCGTTTTTTCCATACATACGTTAAGGAAATGAAGATGTAGATGCAAAGAGTAATGATCGTAACGACTATGGATGTCGTGAAAATGATTCCGATCAGGATCGTTATTAAAGCGATGATCGCAGCCCAAGTCGTATACGGGAACCATTTTACCCTATAGGCACTTGTTTTTCCGGACTGTTGTTTACGTGATTTCAAATGGGCGAAAGCAATGATCAACCAGATGAATAATACGGTATATCCCAGCGAACCCATTAGGAAATCGAAGGTCTTGCTTCCAGCAAATAAGGAAATCAATACACCGCCATATAAAGCGGAAGTACACATTAAGATTGCGGGAACAGGTACTTTCTTCTTGGATAAACGGGAAAAGATTTTCGGAACGCGACCATCCACGGCTTGTGTATACAGGACGCGGGATGAACCATACAACCCGGAGTTCATCGATGATATGATCGCTAATAGGACAACGGCATTCATGATATGGTCGGCACCTGGAATCCCGATCATTTGAAAGACCATTACAAACGGACTTTCCTTCACCCCGTTTACTTCATTCCAAGGAATTAAGCTAACGATGATGAAAAAAGGAATGATATAGAAAGAAATGATCCTGACCAATGTACTGCGAACGGCCTTTGGAACCACTTTTTCAGGATTTTTCGTTTCAGCTAATGTGACCCCGATGATTTCCGTACCGCCATATGAATAGATTACCACCAGCATCGCCGTGATCAAACCTGTCGATCCATTCGGAAAGAAACCGCCATGTTCGGTCAAGTTAGAAAAACCGACCGCGGTATGATCACCAAAAGTAACAAGCAGCAACAATAATCCAGCCATGATGAACACAATGATGACCGTAATCTTAATTAAAGCAAGCCAGTACTCCGTTTCAGCAAAAACCTTCACCGACAGCAAGTTAACCGCAGTAACCAAAACCGAAACAGCTAATGCCAATATCCAGATTGGATATCCGGGCAGCCAATATTGAAGGAAAATCGCCGCAACCACTGATTCGGCCGCGATATTCAACACCCACATTTTCCAATAAATCCAATCCAGGAAATAGGCAGGATACTTTCCTAAGATCGATTGGACCAAATCCCTGAATGTTCGTGCACCGCTATTGCGGACCGCCATTTCAGCTAAACCTTGCATGATGAATAATAGGATGATGCCTCCTATCAAGTACGCAAGGATTACGGAAGGGCCTGCCATATCAATGGCTGAACTGCTTCCTTTAAATAAACCTGCCCCGATGGCACCGCCTAATGCCATCATCGTAATATGCCTTGAAGTCATTGTCCTCTGTAAATTCCGTTTGTCCGTTTCCATATCCTTACCTCCCAAAAATCAAAAAAAGCATATCGTCTCTTCCTTCATAATCAAATGAAGAAAGAGACGATATGCCTTAAGCTTACCGCGGTACCACTCTTATTGGCTCTTTAAAGAACCCTGCTTTAAAAACCTTGTAACGAAGGTCAATCGTTAAAACAAAAGAATGGAATCATTCCTATCTTTCGCTTTACCACTCCCAGGCAAGTTCAAAGTATCATTGGACTGCGTTGCACCACCCCGCAGCTCTCTTCACCGAATAATGAGCTTTTACTACTCCTGTTCATTGCGTTTGAAAAATTATATCTGAATATTTTTAATAATATCCCATACTATACGGACTCAAGGTAAATTTGTCAATAACTTTCTTAGGATAATATTTTCAAAGAAACAATTGGGGGAGTTCGTGTTGAGCCAGCATTATGAAAATTGTAAAATACTATATAAAATAAAGTTGATGCTCTATCACAGCAACTTAACTAGAATTTTGATCATTTCTACCTTAGGTAATTATTTTCTTCAGTTTAATTATGCACCCCAAAGTGACTCACTGCTCATTTACTTTTATGAATCTTCTAAAGTTACTTACAAATCACAGATTAATCCTATATCAAATCTCTATATCCTTCTATAAGAAAAATTCATCGGAAATTCAAATATAAAATTCACCATATATTCTAATTTTTAAATTCCTGAATTTATTAAATTTTAAGAATTTTTTTAAAAAACCTAACTAGTTAAATAGACCTATGTTATTGTGTAGTTGAAGTGAAAATTCTACAGGGAGGTAATAGAATGAGCAAATGGTTTATGAGTATCTTAGTCGCATTTATGATTATGTCTACATCATCAGTTTTTGCAGAAGATCAACAAAAATTTGGTCCGTCTCACCTAGTATCAAACGATACAGTAGAAGGTGAAAATTCAGGTGATGACTATACTTTCTCAGTTGATTTATCGGAAATTAAATTAGCCGAAGGTGAAGTAGCTTCTATCCCTTTAGTTCTAGTTCCCACCAATTTAGATAACAACCTTATCCAACCAACATTAGCCTTTCCTGGCCCCGGAGGCATTCTAAATTTATGGGCCGAAGGAAGTAAAGTTAGATACAAAATAACTATGTCTATACCAGCTACTAGTTTTACTGGTACTATGCTTATTACAAATCTCACTTCAGGATTTTCCTCTGGGAGAACTTCAGTTTCAGGTTTTAGTGGGTCTGTTTCATATAGAGCGCTATATAATAATAGATATAGTGCACAATTAACCGGTTCAACTACTTTCCTCGGTAAAGTTGTTTCTTATACTGTTCCAAATTACATTACTTGGGTTTCTAAATAAGAGATATTTTTCAAACAATAAGTAGACAATATTATTATATTGTCTACTTCCATATATAATAGAGTTAAAAGTGAAAGAGGGTTATTCAAGATGATTGGTCATGAACCTAAAGAGTTATTAAGAACTCTGCTAAATGATTATAAAATGCCTGCAGCATCATTAAGTAAAATTACCGGAATATCTGAGCAAGTCATACTAGATTTTGCAAATGGTGAAAATATTCAACCCGCGATAACTCAAACAGAAATGATGGACCTAATAGATTTAGTGGGCCTTTTAGTCATCGGGGTGCCCTCAACCGATGCAAATGAAAGGGTCTCCGCCATAACTCAAGCACTGACCGATGAATTTGGTATACCAGTGGAGACGATTTCCTTATTCTCTAATCTTGAATGTGAAGATATCGAAGAATTCATGAAAGAAAATGCTTCTCTGTCAATTGAGAAAAGATACAGCCTTGCAGTAACCGTCCTTTTTTTGCATTATATATTTAAAAGATGATTATTTTATTTATGAAACACCACCTGGATTTGGCTTTAATTTATGCAACGGAGCTTTTCCAAGGCTAACAAAACGTTTGAGCAACCATGCTTCAGTAACACCCCATGCTGGAGACATGAGGGTGACAACTCCAAGAGTGAAGAACCACGATCTTGTGAGGATGAGTGGTTCTTTTTCCGTTTCTTGGCGAACGTAGACAGGATGAGACTGGTTGCTACTGCATAAATATCTCTTTACCATTTCCATATTTAAGTTCAATGCCTTCCCCATCTATAATTAGATGGAAAGGCCAAACCATGACCTTCTCCCTATCCATCATCAATAATTCCCACTGGAATAACCGAACACTTCTCCTGGTCACCTCATCAAATCAATATATTCATAAAAGTCCAGATTCTCCTAAACGTTTAAAACACCATCCCTAACCATGATGCAGCTACCATCAGAACCCCAACGACAATCACTATAACCGGTCCTACAACAATTAATCCAAATAGCAGTGAGCCTACTGCGTCCAGGAAGATTCGAAATGGTCCTGCTTTTTCCTTTTTATTCTGTTGCTGCGTTAATAAGTCTTCAAGATGGCCGACTTTTTTCTTCAATTGCTGCAACTCTTGAATCACTTTTGTGTCCTGGTCCATGAATTAACACCCTCTTCAATTAACAATAAGTGTTAATTCTATCATTTACATCCATATTTTAAAAGTGAGATTTACCCTCGAAACCAAATCTATTTCAAACTATTTTTTCAAATTCTGTCATCAATGATACAATAACATGGTCTGAAATCAATCCACTCTATAGAACACGTGAGGTATCATATTTTTTATGAAAGCAATACGATTATTAAAGAGTTTTAACTTTTTATATTTTGGACTGCTTGCCATTTTCATTCCGTTTCTCCCAGTCTATCTGGCTGATCAAGGTTTGCGTCCAGCCCAAATCGGATTCATCATCGGTACAGGAGGTTTTGTCACCCTCATTACCCAGCCTTTATGGGGAATGATCAGCGACAAAACAAGGACTATACGAAAAGTCCTGTTGTTACTCATCTTTTTCTCGAGCGTAATCGGTTATTTCCTCTATGATTCAAGCAGTTATCTTCAGCTCATCCTGTTTGCCATGCTGCTATATTTCTTTTTGATGCCGATCGATCCCCTGACGGAAAGCCTCAATTTTACAATGGCAGAGAAATCCGGGATCAGCTACGGCTCCATCCGGACATATGGTGCATTGGGTTATGCGGTCATATCGCTGATCACCGGCTATGTGATGTCATATTTCGGAGCGAACAGCCTTGCGTTCCTTTTTGCAGGCATAGGTTTAATCAGCTTCATTGTCAGCTGGATGATGCCTGATGCTCCCGTTTCAGGGAAACCTGTCACCTTAAGCAGCCTTAAGCATTTTTTCAGCAATAAAGAGACGCTTCTCTTTCTGTTATTGGTCTTTATCTGTGCTGTTCCAGCAAGGATGAACGATACCTTCCTTGGAGTATATATCCGGGAACTTGGAGGAAGTGCCAAGCTTGTAGGCTTGACCTGGTTCTTGGCGGCGGGAAGTGAAATCGTTGTATTCGCCCTAAGCTTTTGGTGGCTGCGCAAAGGTAAGGAAATCATCATCATTTCGTTTGCAGCAGCATTTTTCTTTATCCGTTATTTCGTCTCTGCGTGGATTACCGATCCACAGCTATTAGCTTATTTGCAAGTCATGCAGCTATTGACTTTCCCAATTTTCTACTCGGCGGCCATCCAATATCTATACCGGATTGTTCCGGTGGAATGGCGTGCCACAGGCCAGACCGTACTGGCGCTGCTATTCTTTGGGGTTTCGGGAATCATTGCTTCTTATATAGGCGGAGCCATATATGGAGCATATGGCGGGAAGACCCTTTACTTGTTCATTTCCTCCATCTCCTTTGTAGGAATGGTATTCGCTTTGGTTCTTTATCGGATATACGGAACGAGGCTCGATACCGAAGAGGAAGCTGTATAATCTAAAAAAACGGTATAAAAAAGAGCATGTTTTGAATAAAACATGCTCTTTTTACATTCCGTTAGCGAAATAAAGGGGCAACCGTCAACATTAACACAGAGGAGCAAAGCAGTATAGCAGTTGTCCTGTTTGAGAGTTTTACTTGTTTGCCATTTTTATAGAAACCTGAAAATTGAAGCCGGTTTTTATAGAGTACATAAAGTAATGGAAAAATTGCCATACCAACGATCCATCCGCCCGTGGTATTCTCTACGGTTATTCCAAAAATCGCATAGATTGAATGAATGATGAGCCCCATAATCATTCCAATAACGAAAATAATGGTGATTATACGAAATAATTCTAAAATCACTCTTAACATCATTTCACCTGCTTTTTTCCTGTAATCCGTAAAAAAAGGCTGCAATCAGCAACCTTGAATGAACTTTACAGGATGGGATATTTCCCTAAATATAACAAACTTTCCTCTATTGGTAAATAGACGCTCTTTACTCTTCTTCTTGAACGAGCGAATGCTTAAATGCGTAGATCACTGCTTGCGTGCGGTCCTGTACGGCAAGCTTGCTTAATATATTGCTGACATGCACTTTGGCGGTTTTCAGGGCTATGTATAGTTCATCGGCAATTTCCTGATTCGTTTTCCCTTGTGTCATCAGCAGTAAAATTTCCATTTCACGGTTTGTCAATTGATCATGAAGCTGGGTGATTTTAGGGCGACGCAGCTTTTCCATCATTTTTCCCGTCACTTCAGGTTCAAGTACGCTTTGACCCTGGAAAGTGGAACGGACAGCTCTCGCAATCTCGCTGGCCTTTGATGTTTTCAGCATATAGCTCGTCGCTCCGGCTTCCAATGCCGGGTACACTTTTTCATCATCCAGGAAGCTTGTCACAATGATGATTTTCGCTTCTGGCCATTTTTCAATAATTCGTTTCGTCGCTTCTATGCCGTCCATTTCCGGCATCACCAAATCCATCAAAATTACATCCGGACGCAATTCCATTGCCAGTTCTACAGCTTTCAAACCATTGTCCGCTTCCCCGATCACTTCGATATCCGACTGTGCGGATAAATAAGCCGATACCCCTATCCTTACCATTTCATGGTCATCGACAAATAATACTTTAATCATCATGATCACCTCCAGCATTTAATAATGGGATTTTCACTTCAAGTTTCGTTCCTTTATTCGGAACACTTACAATTTGCATCGTCCCGCCTAATTCAACAGCCCGTTCATGCATATTTTGCAGACCATAAGATCCCGTTTTCGACTCCTCGACGTTAAAACCGATGCCGTCATCCGTTATTCGTAAAATGATCATTCCATCACGGACGATCAATAACACTTCAAGCGAATTCGCTTTTGCATGTCTCAGCGTATTGGAAATCGATTCTTGTAAAATCCGAAACAGATGGTCCTCAATCCCCTTATCCAGAGTGACAGGCTCCATCTTCCAATTTATATCCATCGTTACTTTTTGGGCCAATTCCAAAAGAAGCTCCTTCATTCCTTCATGTAGAGATTTTCCCTTTAATGCAACAGGCCTCAAGTGAAGCAATAACGCCCTCATCTCAAGCTGGGATTGATGGATCATTTCTTCCACTACCTTGAATTGTTTCATTTCCGTTTTTTCCATATCGGATTGTGATTCGGTGATGGCCGACATGAACATTGAAGCGGCAAACAATTGCTGGCTCACCGAATCATGCAGCTCCCGCGCTAAACGGTTTCGTTCCTGGGAAACGATTTCCTGGATCTGTTTCTCCTGATCAATGGCCTTTTCATTCGCCATTTTTTGCGATAATTTAGTCTGCTCATTGATTTGCTTATAGATCAGTTGCATCCGTTCCTCCATTTTAGCCATCTCTTGAATTGGATACGTTTCCTGTTGCGAGGGTAAGCGGCCCTGTTCAAGGAAATGCAGACCTTCATCCACCCTTTCAAGCTGTCTCTTCCAAAACATCCCCGAAACGACTCCATAAATCAGCCCTACCGTCATGACCAGGCTTGGCAAAAATATGACGAAGGGTAATCCCATGACCACTTTCTCCCACAATACACTCCAATCGGATAAAGGAAAGATGAAGAAAACCATCGCCGGCAAAGCAAGGGAAAGAACGAAAGCAACACCAAGGGCAGTCAATATCTGCCGTGTCATTATGCTCATATCCGCTTCACCTCTAAATCGCCAACTAAGATTGAAGTGATGATATGAACCTTGTGATCCGTTTCATTGAACCCTTCCGTTTGGTAGGAATAAATTTGATTAAAGACCCTGGATTCAGGTTTATTTTCAAAAATCCGCGCCCTGCCCGCAATGACAGAATGATGGACCCTGATTTCGATGCCATACGGTACAAGGACGGTGATATTGCCAATGATATTCCTGATCGAAATGACAGCATCGCCTTTCGGTAAAATCGTTTTGCTTAAATCGATAACCGTATCACCGACCCCGCCCTGAACATTCACGGAATTCCATTCATATACATGTTCGGTCGTTTGTTGATGACCAAACAACTTATTTTTAAATAGATAATCGGTTTTCAGCAGTCGTTCCTTATTGATCTTTTCTTCGTCCGAATCATCATTGGTTATAATGGGACTGACCCAGTCAGGATTCTTTTTGGACTGATAATATAAAAACAAAAGATAAATGAGGATCGCCATTAGGAAAAATTTAAAGACGAACATATTCAAGACATTGATGATAAGCGAAATCAGCCCTATAAAAAATAGGATTTTCCCGATTGTCCGTTTTGTGAATTTCCTGCCTAAATAGATGCATCCTATTGAAAAAGCGAGGGAAAAAAGGAGACCTCCACCCGTAAATGCAATCTCTAAAAAAATCAGGACGACTCCGATGAGAAGTATCCATCCCATATAGTCCGTCTTCATCTTGTTCAACATCGGTTCGCCTCCCCTTTATATGATCACGATATTCTTAAAAGGCACAGAAACCCGTGCCTTTTAAGAATACCATGAAATTGTCACGTTCTGACAGCCTGTTTTCCCCCGCCCTCCATTCCAAAAGGCGAGGGGATGACAGAGATTCCTTAAAAAAACTTTACGCTTCTTTCTGTTCCAATTCTTTTTCAAGCTGAACAATCCTGGCATCGATCGTATGCCGATTATAATCTGTATGGACCTGGTGCTCGATGCGATCGATATAATGCTCCATTTCTTCAAACATCGCTACCGGTTTGGCTTCGGAACTGCCTCCGTCCAAAACCCGATTGATCCGGTTGTTTGCCCGGGCAATATTTTCCCTGCCCATCAGTTCCAACCGCTTTAGATGCATATCCTTCAGCTTATGTTTCATTTCTTCATATTTCCGCTCCAGCTCAGCCAACTGAACCTCTGCACTTTTATGCGCCTCTTTCAAACTTTGCGCACGCTCTTCATAGTGCAGGCTTTCCTTTACAGCAAACTCCATCAAATCGGTCTCTCCCGACTGCTTGGCAATCTCAGCCTGATGCTTACGTTTTTCAGCCAGATTTTGCGCTTGATTATATTCACGCGTAAACTCTTCTTTCAGAAGATACTGACGTTCAAGCAACTTACCGACCTTTTCCGTCTCCTGCTCACATTGACGCAAATATTGATTTAACATCCCAATTGGATTTTTTTGCTCCTTTTTATCCAACAGATCGTGAAAATCAGCCGAAATCGTTTGTTTCATTCTTGAAAATAAATTACCCATTCCAATTACATCCCTTCTATTAGTTCTTATTCAACTCTTTCCACTCTCTTTCAAAATTTGAGAATGGGTCACTTTCTTTCGATGGAGCACTTTCATCATTTTCATTCCATTTTTTATAAACCAGGTAAAGAACATAAGCTGCCACCAGTCCCAATATTGCCGGGATATGGGAAATAGAAACGATCAGCACGATAATGGAGACTGATCCCCACGCAATCTTCGCCCCTGTCGATTCGGACTTCATGAACTGCTTGAACCCAAAGTATAGGATCGCCAAGCAAATCGCCAGGCTGATCAGTGGACCAACGTTCGCCAGCAACAGGAAAAGTGCGATCAGTCCTACAATAAATAAACCAAACTTCTTCATTGTTTTCGTCCTCCTTTCTATGTTTATATCTTATCTACTTTTACAAGTTCGTATAATGAGCCTTAGCTATATTTTCTAGTAAGACTTAAGGCGTAGACGCTATAAGTCCGATGCTAATGAGGAGGGTATTTTACTCGGGAATTTGCACCTTACTTGTAAGTTTGAGCGATATATTCGTGGGTTTGAGTGATATATAGGTGAATTTGAGCGATATATACCAGAGTTTGAGCGATATACTCCTGAGTTTGAGCAATTTACTCGTGAGTTTGGGCAGTTTACTCGTGAGTTTGAGCAGTTTACTCGTGAATTTTGCTGTTTTACTCGTGAATTTGGGCAATTTACTCGTGAATTTTGCTGTTTTACTCGTGAATTTGCATTTACTCCTGAGTTTGGGCACTTTACTCGTGAGTTTCCGCTACTTACTCGTGAGTTTGGGCACTTTACTCGTGAATTTGGGCAGTTTACTCGTGAATTATGCGGTTTTACTCGTGAATTTGCATTTACTCCTGAGTTTAGACAGTTTACTCGTGAGTTTCCGCTATTTACTCGTGAGTTTGGGCACTTTACTCGTGAATTCCGCGGCTTTACACGTGAGTTTGGGCACTTTACTCGTGAATTTTGCTGTTTTACTCGTGAGTTTGGGCAGTTTACTCGTGAATTTTGCTGTTTTACTCGTGAGTTTGGGCAGTTTACTCGTGAATTTGCGCTATTTACTCGTGAGTTTTGAAAATAAAAAAATCTTCCGATTGTATATAATCGGAAGATTGGTTAGCTGCCATCATCATTACACATATAAGCCTTCGACGTAGACTGAGGTGATGGTTTGAGCGATTTCTTCTACTGAACTTTGATGTTCGTTTCGCACGATTTCCCATAGATACATTTCGTTTGTGAAAAACCATCCTCTTGCGACAAGCTCATGGTTTAGTTCAGCTCTAGCCAGTCCATTTTGCTGTGCATAGGCCACGTCTTTTGAGATTCGCTGAATGAACTTCATGCGGATCGCTTTCCATTTATCTGAAATAATGGTTGATATCCCAATGGCCTGTTCGAAGACCTGCATCATGTTGCGTTCAGCTTCTGCCATTTTCAAAAATGCATTAGCTTGTCTGTTGATGATATGTTTTGCCTCGTCTTTTGATTTTGGAAAGAAAGAGGTCTCGGCAATTTCATAGAATTGCTCCATTACATTTTCCATTAATACAATTAACAGATCCTCTTTCCCTTTAAAATGAACATAGGCTGTCCCGTATCCGATGTTTGCTCTTTTGATCATTTGGGAAATAAGCGCAGCTTGATAACCTTCTTCAAGAAATATTTCCTTTGCAGCTTCCAATAGCTTTTGTCGTGTCATGATCGAGCGTAAATGCCGTTTATCCCCTGTTTTGCTATACTCCATGCTTATTCCTCCCTTTATCTTCTAGCATAAAGGATTTCCATAAAATAAAAAACATTTGTTGGAATGTCAGCTTGAATGTTTATAATTTTCTGAATTAACTTATTGACACCGTGTCATATTCTTTGGTACGATTCTCCTAGAATTTAAAAAAACTAATATAGGGGGATGATTATGGTTTCTGAATATACATTGGATCACGCTAAACAAATGGATGAGAATGATACGCTTAAAGGTTTTCGGGAAGAGTTTTATTTAAAACCGGATTCCATCTATATGGATGGAAACTCATTGGGGCTTCTTTCGAAAAGGGCTGAACGCACACTTCTGGAGTCTTTGGAAGATTGGAAAGAGCATGGGATTGATGGATGGACGCAAGGGAATCACCCATGGTTTTTCATGGCTGAGAAATTGGGCGCGAAGATGTCCCAATTGGTCGGAGCTTCTCCCGAGGAAGTTATAGTAACCGGCTCCACAACTGTAAATCTGCATCAGCTTGTCGCTACATTTTATAAGCCTGAAGGAATGCGCAGAAAGATTTTGGCTGATGAATTAACCTTCCCGACTGATATTTATGCTCTTCAAAGTCAGCTGCGTACACATGGATACGATCCGGAAACCGATCTCATCCGCGTGAAAAGCCGTGATGGCCGATTTCTTGAAGAGGATGACATCATCGAAGCAATGACCGATGACATCGCTTTGATCATCTTGCCAACGGTCCTGTATCGCAGCGGTCAAATACTGGATATGAAACGATTGACTGATGAAGCTCATAAAAGAGGCATTGTAATCGGATTTGACGGATGTCATTCCATCGGTGCAATCCCGCATTCATTCAGCGAATGGGATGTGGATTTTGCGTATTGGTGTAATTATAAACATTTAAATGGCGGTCCTGGCGGTGTTGGCGGTTTATATGTAAATCGAAAACATTTTGGGACGATGCCTGGATTGGCTGGATGGTTCGGCTCCAAAAAAGATAAACAATTCGATATGGAACATACTTTAACACCAGCTGAATCAGCAGGAGCTTATCAAATTGGCACGCCGCATGTGTTAAGCTGTGCACCTTTGATTGGGTCTTTGGACATTTTCATAGAAGCTGGAATTGAAAATATTCGTGAAAAATCCCTGAAAATCAATCAATATTTAATGGATTTAGTCGAATTCGAATTGGAAGACATGGGATTTTTCATTGGAACTCCCAGAGATGACATCCGCCGCGGGGGTCATGTAAGCCTAGAGCATAAAGAAGCTGCACGGATATGCAAGGCATTGAAAGAGAACGGTGTCATTCCCGATTTCCGTGCACCTAACATCATTCGCCTCGCCCCGGTTGCACTCTATACTTCTTATGCGGAAGTTTGGGAAGTTGTACAAATACTCAAGAAAATCATGTCAGAAAAACAATATGAAAAATACAAGAATGAGCGTGAAGTGGTCGCATAACCCGGAGTTCCGCCAGAGGGGGCTCATCCCTCAAATGGTTAATTAATTAGGGCAGGATAAAATCTTTTTGATAAAAAGGAGATGAACTATGGAGAAAAACAATACTCAATTGAACTTTAAAGATGAGCCAGAAAAAGGATTAAAGCGAGAGCTGAAAACAAGTCAGCTCTCCATGATCGCGATGGGCTGTGCCATCGGGACGGGGCTATTTCTTGGCAGCGGACTTGCGATTCAAGCGGCAGGGCCAAGTGTATTGCTCAGCTATGCTCTTGGGGCGTTCATTGTCTTACTATTGATGGGCTGTTTAGCCGAGATGACGGTTGCCCACCCTACTTCCGGATCTTTTGGGGCCATTGCGGAAAAGTACATGAGTCCAATGGCAGGCTATCTTGTCCGCTATTCCTATTGGATTGGCAATGTTTTGGCTGTTGGGGTTGAAGTAAGTGCAGTCAGCGTATATATGAATTATTGGTTTCCGAACGTGCCGGGAATCGTATGGATTTTGTTGTTTGCAGGTGTCCTGATTTATGTAAATGCTACCAGCGTGAATACATTCGCGACATTTGAGTATTGGTTCTCCTTTATTAAAATAAGTGCCATTGTTGGTTTTATCCTACTTGGAGCCTATGTACTGTTCGGTTCATCCGAACAGCCGCATATAGGACCGGAAAACTTCGTGAATGAAGGCGGTTTTTTCCCATTTGGTTTGAAGGGGATGTGGATAGCCGTATTTATTTCTTTATTCAGCTTTCTTGGAACTGAATTGATAGCGGTTACATCAGGGGAGGCAAAAGATCCCGATGCCGCCGTCCCAAAAGCATTAAAAGCGACTGTGTTCCGTTTATCCACTTTCTATGTGCTGACAATCGGCATCATGCTGATGATCGTTCCTTGGAAAACGGCCGGGATCGAGGTAAGCCCATTCGTAAAAGTGATGGAAATCCTGAACATTCCAGGTGCATCCGGGATCATGAACTTTATTATTCTAACGGCTGCCATATCTGCCATGAACGCTCAGCTCTATGCTTCAACACGGATGATGTTTTCATTGGCACGCGGAAAACATGCACCTACTTTTTTAGGAAAGTTAAACAAAAGCGGTGTTCCTACGAAAGCCCTTGCTGTCTCTTCAACGGGGATTTTCATCGCTGCAGGCGTTCATGCGTTACTTCCTGGTTCATCCTATGCTTTCATGATGGGGATTTCCATGTTCGGTGCCATGTTCACATGGCTCATGATCTTCATTTCCCATTTGTTTTTCAGGGTGAAATGGGAGAAAACCGGCGGACGCAAATTACCTGTTAGGATGATCGGCTTCCCCTATTTAACGATACTAGGAGCCGTTCTTCTATTCAGTTTGATGATTACGTCATGGTTTACGGATTTCAAAATCATGCTTCAATTCGGGATTCCTTGGTTACTTTTTTTAGCTGTTGCTTATTTTATTTCAAAAGGAAGAAATATTAACCATAATGTAATGGAAGAATCTCTGGAAAAGAAGATAGAATAGAATGGCGGAATAAATAGTTTTTTGCGAAAAGTGAGGAGATTGCGGAATGAAGAATACAGATAAAAATGAACAAACAATAACGGGTCTAGAGAAAGAAATTCAAACCGACTTTCAAAAATCGATGTCATACGGAGATTACCTCCACCTTGATAAGATTTTAACCAGTCAGCATAGATGCTCCGATCATCATGATGAAATGCTATTTATCGTTATCCATCAGGCGAGTGAGCTATGGATGAAGCTCATTTTACATGAATTGACAGCAGCAACAGAGTCCATCCGCCAAAACAAGTTGGAACCCTCGTTTAAAATGCTGTCGCGGGTTTCGAGGATTCAGCAGCAATTGATCCAGTCATGGAATGTCCTTTCAACTTTAACACCGGCTGAATACATGGAGTTCAGGGATAAACTGGGACAATCTTCCGGATTCCAATCTTACCAGAATCGTTTGATTGAATTTGCATTAGGAAACAAGAATGTCCATACGCTATCCGTCTATCAGCACCAAACGGATTTATACGAGCAAATGCAGCAGGCCCTTCATGAGCCAAGTATATATGACGCGGCGATCAATGCTCTTGTGGCACGCGGATTACCTATTGATCAAGAAGCCCTCAGCAGGGATTGGTCCCAAAGATATGAACCAAATGCCAGTGTAGAAGAGGCATGGCTGACAGTTTACCGCGATGTTGAGCAATATTGGGACTTATATGAGCTGGGCGAGAAGTTAGTGGACATCGGCCATCAACAGCAATTATGGCGTTTTAATCATATGACCACAGTGGAAAGGATCATTGGTAATAAACAAGGAACGGGCGGATCATCAGGTGTGACGTATTTAAAAAGAGCACTGGATCAACACTTTTTCCCAGAACTATGGAGTCTAAGAACGAAGCTATAAGATATTCAAGAAACAGCCAGAAGAACTGGAGGTAAATGCATGGGGACATGGATTGATATTTCACAACGTCTGGATGATAACGTTGCAGTCTGGCCTGGAGATACACCTTTCTCTTATAAAGTCAATTGGAGTAAAGAACAGAGCGGATCTGTCAATGTAGGTCAAATCAATATGAGTATCCATACCGGGACCCATATTGATGCACCTTTTCATTTTGATGATGATGGAAAAAGAGTGATTGATTTGGATCTCGACTTATATATGGGAAATGCCCGAGTTATCCAATTACCAAACAAGACAAGCATCGGAGTCAACGAATTATCCCATATAGATCTACAAGGTGTTACCCGTCTGTTAATTCGCACGGATGCATGGAAGGATCGAAGTGTGTTTCCACAAACCATTCCACATATCCAACCAGAATTAGCGGCATATCTTTCAGAACACGGCGTCCGTCTTATTGGACTTGATTTACCATCAGTAGATCCACTGGATAGTAAAGAGCTGTCTGCCCACCATGAACTTGCCGATCATGGCATTCACATTTTGGAAGGACTTGTATTAGACGGCATCGGACCGGGTAATTATGAGTTGGCAGCCCTCCCTCTTCCTTTAGTTGAAGCGGATGGAAGTCCGGTACGTGCTGTGTTGAAAAAGCCCTAAATAAAATGTTTTCAAAAAACGAGCCAGATCAAAAACTGATTTGGCTTGTTTTTTGTTGTAATCATCAGCTATCAAATTTATCTCCCTAAACCACGTGCATCTATGTTATAATTTTCAGAATTCATCACTAAGAGTGGAGGTCCGAATATGGAAAACTTTTATTTATTCATCATCATGTGCATCCTTCTCATCATCTTACCCGGTCCAGATACAGCAATAGCCACAAGGAACACCGTTACCGTGGGGACTTCGGGAGGTTTTAAAACGATGTTCGGCACATGCTGTGCCCTGCTCATTCATACATCTGCTGCCGTGTTCGGACTTTCAGCGATCATTGTGAAATCCGCTTTATTATTTTCCATCTTCAAATATGCCGGTGCCGTTTACTTGGTATATCTAGGCTTCAAGACACTATGGGGATTAAGGAATAAGCAAGTGGCCGCAGCGGCGGAAACGACGGTCAAAAGTAAGTACGAAAACCAGTCATGCTTTAAGCAAGGATTCCTTACCAATCTGCTGAACCCTAAAGTGGCCGTCTTCTTTTTAACGTTTTTGCCTCAATTCGTGAATCCGGGGAATGATACGTTTTTACCGTTCCTGATCATGGGCATGACGTATACCGTTTTAACTGCGTTGTGGTTTGTATTTTATATCTATCTGCTGAACCAGATCAGTGCTTTTATGAAAAAGCCTAGAACCCAAGCGATATTCGAGGGAATAACCGGGACGGTCTTGATTGGTTTCGGGATAAAACTAGCTCTAGAAAAAGCTCATAATTAATTTGAACTGCACCCTAATTGTTAGACATTGGAGGTGCAGTTTTAATATATCTGGGTTCTGGTACAGGTGTAGGGATTTAAGTGCTTGCTGAGTTATTTTACAAAACCATAATTTGGTTTTTAATGCAAGGAGGAAAAAGAACATGACAAACATTGAAGTTAAGAAAACAAAAGATATCGGATTAGGTTCACTTTCTTTCGTGCTATGTTTATTGGGAATATTGTTTACGTTTGAATTTGGCGATAAATCTTGCATGGGAGATCATATTTTACATACTATCGGACTTAGCGCATGGTCAAATGGAGATTCAGGTATTCATTATACTGTGTTCTATTCGGCTATATTTTTCATCCCCTCCTTTATTATTGGTCATATATATCCTGATAATAGAGGAGCAAAAGCAGGAAAAATCATATCAGGCATCCTATCAGTTCTTATCCTTTCAGCACTAATAACGCTTATTATCTCTTATTTATCGGCCTGGGTATGAGCCCAATAATGCCGAGCTCATACCCCACTTTAGAGTTCAGTCACTCAACATACCCATTCACGAAAAATCCAATCGTTTCGAGCTCGTCTTCAGTTAAACCCCGCTTTAATTCTTTAGCCAATTCCTGCTCCATTAAAGCCCGGTTTCCCCGATGTTCGACCACTGCTCTGGCACATTCTTTCATTAGCTTAAGCTCCGCCTCCATCTCCAGTTTCGTGCGAGGCTGATCATGATGGGAAAGTATATAGGTTTCGGCATCATAGGCTTCTATTTTCTTAAGAAGCAGCAAAGCCTGTTCAGCCGTATAATTCCATTTTTCCGCATAAAGATTGGCATACAGGCAGTCTCCCAGAAATAAGGTCTTTTCCTCCTGTATATAAATGATGCAGGAATCATTGGCATGGTCGCCGCCGACATGTTCGATGACACAGGTTATATTGCCTAGATCGATCGTCATCGTTTTTTCAAAGATGATATCGGGCAGGGGAAGGGAAATCTCTCTATTCGTCCCATGTTCCAATTTGATTGCATCGGCACAAAAGGCAATCTCCGTCCCTTCTTCGACACGTTGATCAAGGGCCCGATCTTCCCATGAAAGCTGCTGCATATCTTTAATGCTCTTGTATGTTTTTTCCTGACAAATCACCGGAATCTCGATATTCTCCAATCCGAATACATGGTCCCAGTGGGAATGGGTAAGCACGAGGAGATTCCCGCTTATATCATTCCGGTGCAATTCGTCCTCAAAAAGCTGTGCATGCCTGACAGAGTTACCGGCATCGATGATGAGCGTTTTCTTGTTTCCCGTCACGGCGGCAAGAACCGGGCGATCCGTTTCCTGAACTGGCGGCAGGTAGGCAATATGTTTCGATAGGTGTTGTAATGTTTGCATGTTTCCGTTCTCCTTAATTGTTGTAGTTAGCTTGCTCAAGTATAGCAAATTACATATGTATTCATAAGATAATCTCCGCAAAAGGATAAAAAGACAACAATCACTGTGATTGCTGTCTTTTTAGTCATGTTTCAAATGAACCTATTGAAATATACCGTAATTTTCGATAGGGCATTTAAAAAGGTGGCCTTAAAAAAAGACTCTTCCCTTTTTTGATCTTCCGGCGGTTGTATATATTTTTTATTGTCCGCAATGAGTGTACTATTTTTGATCTTTGAATCGATGGCTCCTATTAACTGTGATGCAAATCTTTCACTATCGATGACCACCATCGATTCTGTATTTAAAAAGGCAGATCGAGAATCCAAATTGTAGGAACCCACTGCACTTAATCGTTGATCATAGACAATCGATTTACCATGCAAAGAATAAGGCTTTGAATATTCATATACCCTTGCCCCCGTCTCAACGACGCGATCCCTAAAAGCCAAGTAACCGGAAAAAGCGATCATGTTCGGGGTTGAGGCAGCCGAGTTGGTAAGTATGGTCCAATCAGCCTTTGAATCCAATTGCTTAGGTACATATTCCTTCAAGGCATCCGCAGGGACAATATAGGGGCTTTGGATGTATACCGATTGATTGGCGTTCGCGGCAATACCCAATAAAGATCTCCACACTATAGGGTATTTGTTGAACCGTTCGATCGGATTATGAATGAAGGACACTTTTTTAGTAGGTGTTGTTGCCTTGCTCCAATCGACGACTGGTTTCACGAAATCGGTTTCAGTGCGCAAAGCTTTGCTGTATTTTTTCACTAATGCATTTCTTTCGCGTTTTCCTTTTTCCATTTGCCTTTTTGACAGGTCCGAAAAAACATCGCTCGTAAACGGATGGGTCCATAATTCATTCAAATAGTCCTTCATTTCAACGATTACACTATCTTTCTCCTCTTTAGCATTGAAAATGAGTACATCCCTGTCATAGACAAAATTCCTCGGCGGCTTGCTTGCTAAGTACTTATCGGCAATATTCCTCCCTCCGATGATGCCTAGCTTTCCATCTACCGTGATGATTTTGTCATGAAGGCGATTATGCCAGGTCCACGGCTTAAATGGCTTAAAGGTTTCATAGTATCTTAATTCAATGTTTTCATGTGAAGCCAATGCATAACGGGCACTGCTTAATTGGCCTCTAAGCCCATGAGCCATTCCATCCAGAAGGATTCTGACTTTGACACCTCTGTCAGCCGCATCAATCAAGGCTCCAAGAAAAAGCTCGGTTGATTCACCTTTTCCAAAAGCATAGTAGGCGATATCGATTGAATGCTTTGCTTCCTGGATCATTCGCATTCTTGCGAGTCCAGACTCATAACCGTCTTCGAAAAGAAGGACACGATCCACGGTAGCTTCCTTCTCTCCCATATATTCACTTACCTGTTTAATCGGCCTGTCTTCTTCCTTTTCTGCTTTGGGGAAAAGAACAACAGCCGTCACAACTACATAAAGGAAATATAATAGAAGAACAAGCATTAATCCCTTTATTGCCGTTTTTACAGTCATTGAGCACCCCCCTTTAAGCGATATTTTATTACTATTCGTAAAATGCAAAGACTCTATTCAACATCGGCAGGTTTGATACACACGACGGGGCAGCGAGCGGCGATGAGTGGAACCGGAAGAATTTTTTTCCTTTTAAATGTGACAAAGTGGTGAACATGAAAGCAGTTGCATAATATGATATAGAAGGAGGGATTTCATGCTTAAACAACCTGATAGAATAAGTATCTTCAATTATTGTTTTGCATTAGGGGTATCAGAGGTTTTCTTTTTATCCAGCTTTTATCTTTCCATTCTTGACGTTTCATTATTTGCGATCGCTTTGCCATTTTCCGCTTTATTTCTAATGTTCTCCTTGTACCTATTCCTTCGAACGCACAAAGCAGTTAAGACCTTACCCAACCAGGATGAACGAAGAAGGGAAATACATGCATTCTATCATCAATCTTTCGGGATTTTCACGATCATTTTTTTCACTTTACTTTTTGTTGCATTAGCCTTCATTCCCTTGCTCGATAGCGGAGGGCATCTCTATCTTCTTTATTGTTTACCGATGGCCTTGCTTTGTATGATTCCTGCGATTGTTTCTTATAAAGGGATGAAATCATTCAAACTGGAAAACGGCAAGAATTTAACGAAAATCTAATTGATTTTACTTTTATTCAAGATTACATCCAGGTTTTTTAGTTGAATGTATAGGGAAAATGAGGATATAATAATAAATATAAAAAAAAGACACTGGTTAAACCAGCGTCTCAATGAACAGCAAACTGCATAAAGAGCAGCGGCTTTCTGTGGTAAGTCAGTTGCTACTCGATCATGAAAGTAACCCTTTTCCTACATACATCTGGCCGGATGGTATGGAGGGGGTTACTTTTTTAATGTAACCGCGATTACTGCGACGATTAAAGAGGCAAATGAAATCATTAGCATCAGTCCGTCCATAATAGAAATCACCAGCGACACCCCCTTTCTGAAAAGGAGTGACCGCTGCCCACTATACCAAATTGCTGTCCATTTACTATTATATCTGTATTTACTTGTTATTTATAGCCAAAAATAGATGCATTTAGTCTTCTTGATGCTTTACATAAAAAAAATCCCACTTAAAGTGAGAACCATTTTTGCATGTAGCATGTATTCCTTTATTGTTCCACTACACGGCCATCTTTATAAATGTGGAACCACCCAATCGTTCCTGTGCCGCCTTGATCGATCCAATCTTTATTAGCTGCTTTAAAGTTGTAATATGATTTTCCCTTGCCATCTTTCAGCAATCTGCCATCACCGCTGAATACGATATTGCTGCCCAGCTTCTTCTTCCCTAACGCGATCGCGTCTTTCTCCGTGAACTGTCTTCTTTCCACCTTATTTTCATCTAAAGCAGCCCATGTCTTCGGTCCGACGATACCATCTGAAGCTAAGTTATGATCCACTTGGAACTCCCTTACCACATTTTGTGTTTGGGTACCGAAAATCCCATCAACACCTACATGATATTTAACATCTTTAAGGCTTTGCTGTAAGTCTCTTACATAACTTGAACGTGAGCCTTTCTTGAGGGTCGGGCGCGTTTCCGCCTTCGTTTCGATTTTCTGGATTTGACTTCCCTTTGATGCCGCTTCGGTATTTGAAGTCCCCGTTCCTAAAGGGGCCAACATCAAGGCAACTGTTGGAATCATGACCAATAATTTTTTCTTCAACACATATAACCTCCATTCAAATGATCACTCCTGCAGGTTTCTGACACTTCCCTTGGAGCCCATTCATTATAACGCAAGGAGTTATTTTATTGGTGTTTTATTACTTTAATTATAAAAAAATGGTAAATACGATTCATCGTGGCATTTCCAAAAGCCAGTATATGATGGAAGTCCCGTTTTTTTTGAATAAAAAAATCATAAAGGCATTTTCACTTCTAAGCGCTCCACCAGTCCTTCCGGTTCTTCCTAACAAACGTTCCAGCTGATTTCAGAAATCCGCTCCCTTTCCGCCGACTGTCTGCCAAGCCTCCTCGACGCAAGCGTCTCCGGGGTCTCGGCTAGCCAGTTTTTCGGCAGGAGTGTCGCATATTTCTTCCATCCTTTAAGGATTACAGAAAAAATATGAAGGATATCCTTGTCTTAAATAGGGTTTGGAATAAGACGAGCCCGCCGTTTTTTCTTTTAAAACACAAAGTTGATTGGAACGATGTTCGAGACTCCTGCGGGGAAAGCGTATCCAAGCTGTGAACCCACAGGCGCAAAGAGCTCCGAGGGCGGATCACCCTTGGAAAGCTAGTGACTGGAGGCAACGTTCAAATTTTGACCAATCATGATTGTACTTGCTTACCGCCCTTTTTTTCATTGATGGCTTTTTGATCGATTTTTGTATAGATGCGTTCCACTTCGATTTTGTCATGCAACAGAAGTTCGCGGTTTTCTTTTAGCAGTTGAGTATAAGATTTCCTTCTTCTAGACATTTTTTAATTCACCTCTCAAGTGATTGAATTCCTTCTGTAAAACTACGATTGGAAGCTCGTATAGTTGTTTATTATATTTTTTAAAAATCCCGAATTTCAGAAGTTCTTGTATAAGTTCTTCTTTTTTTGATTCTCCCTTTGCACTTGATTGGGTAATCATCAAGGACCCTCCTTAACAGAAATACAGACTTTAGGTATTGGCGGCTGCCTAGCATCCGATCCCACATGAAGAATCTCCACTTTTTCCTATTGCTACCCCATATAAGGGCATGCTCTGCAAAGTCTTCGCATTTCCTACATTGTTCGTATGTACTGCTTTCATGGTGTATTTTCAACACTCGATCATATACGTCAAATCCAAATCGCTTCATTTTATCAGAAAGGATATCTAACGCGGCGCAGGGCTTCGAATGGGTAAGGTCGCCAGCACCAAAGAGTGCAACTTTCATTCCAGTAAAGTCCACTTGATCAATTTCTTCATAAAACTCGTTTGCTTCATACGGTACATCTTCAAGATTCCATGTATATAAACCGATAAAGGCCAAATCAAAATCCTTTAAAGCATCAACTTCAACAGTGTCCAATCTTTCCATATATACTTCACAGCCGACAGCCTTCATTCTATTCTTTATGTTTATAGCCATTTTCTCGGTATTACCGGATAAACTGACATAACCAATGAATACCTTCATCTATATCACCTTCTTAATTGAGAATTAATTTCATTACACACTTCACTATAAATGAAAATGATTCTCAATGTCAATTATTTACCTCCGTTATTATATGCTGATGAATATTAGGAACGTATATTTCAGTTCACCTTCCCTGTTTCTGTAATGCTGCTGGGACGTTCAAACTCATTCCACAAAAAAAAGAGCCCTTTTTACTCATAGAGTAAACGGGCTTTTGATTAATCTAATAATCTATAATCCTAAATCTTTAATCTTATAATTAATAAAATTTCACAATTTCTTCGAAAGGCAGGAACGTTTTTTCTCCTGGTTGTTCATTCGGCTCACCAAATGGCATTTGAGCAATCAACGACCATTTCCCTGGAAGATCCCAAGTTTTCATCACTTCTTCATCAATGATCGGATTATAATGCTGTAAAGATGCCCCTATGCCTTCCGCTGTCAAAGTCATCCATATTGCATACTGCAGCATAGCACTTCCTTGATGGGACCAATAAGGAAACTGTTCTTTATAGGAGGGGGCTTTTTCTTGCATTTGTTCTATCGTTTCTTGATTTTCAAATAATAGAATGGTTCCCACTCCATCACGAAATCCTTGCAATCGTTCCACAGTAGCCGCAAAGCTCTCTTCCGGGACACGGGAACGAAGTGTTTCTTTTACAATATCCCAGAACCTTTCATGCTGGTCATCCATCACCACAACCACTCGTCCGCTTTGCATATTAAATGAAGTTGGTGCATGTAAAGCGATTTTTAACAATTCATTGATTCTTTCTTTCGAAATATTATCGTTCTTTTTCACCTTACGGATGGAACGGCGATTGATGATTGCTTCTTTTAGATTTGTTGTAGTTGCTGACATTTTGAGTCCTCCAATTTTATGTTTCATTTCATTTTATTTAATAAAAAGCTTTTAGCAATTCCCCCTACCATCACATTGCAAGCCATCAAATTCATTCCGTTTATTTTTTGCTTCTTCCTTCTCAATGACTTGCGCTAACCTTTCTTTGCTGGCTAGTCCTTGAATGACTTCATCACCAATAATAAACGTCGGGACAGCCCTGATATCTGCTTCTTCATAAGCATGTTTGAGTGCTTGCTGGTGCACTTCCCGATACTTTCGGGACACTAACGCTTCTCTAAAGGCATCTATAGGAAGCTCAACTTCACCCGCTAATTTTGTCAATACTTCAATATCTTCAATATTTTGTTCCTCTTGAAAAAACGCGGTAAATACTCTGTTGTGGAATTCGTTCCCTTTTCCGTGCTCCTTTGCAAAATGGCAGCCTTCGAATGCCAAATGTGTATATGGATGCGGGGAGACACGGGGTAAACGCATATCAACCCCTAGCTTTTTCGCAACAGGAAGAATGTAAGAATCCCATGAATTCAGCTTATCGGGTTCCTTCCATGGATCAATTTTCGTATATGGACTCGGACGCAATTCAAATGGCATCCATTCCACTTCTACATCCTTTTCCTTCACGATTTCGTCCAAAGGCCCTTTACCTAAAAAACAAAATGGACAAATAAAATCAGAATATGCTTTAATTTTCACTGTCATCATATATTCCCTCACTTTTCAATATCAGTTAAACTTGTAACCAGAATAGTTACAATGCAGAGCAAAAAAAATCAATATAATTACATGGCATTCAGTAACTGTACAGTCGATTGCTTCCTGCGATTGTTTACCACCTGCTGTAATCATTTTAGTTACAGGTTGAAGGAAAGTCAACCATTATTTTTTAAAGAAAAAAAGTTTGTAAAGAAAATGTCGCTTTTCTCTACAAACTTTTTTATATCATATCCTTACATATCGATTTGTTCGTTAACGGGTTCTCTCTTTTTCCTTCTCTGTTTTTTCGATTTTTTATAGTACAGCAATTCGTATATACATGGAATGACGATCAGTGTGAGCAGTGTGGAAACAGCTAGCCCGCCAATGACAACGATCGCCAAGCTTTGTGAAACCAAGCTTCCTGTTTCCGCCTTTTTATATAAAAGCGGCAGCATGGCACAAATCGTTGCTACAGCCGTCATTATGATTGGACGGAATCTTGTGGCTGTCGCTTCGACGATCGCTTCACGGATGATCATTTTTTCTTCGTTTTGTTTGACTCGATCCAGAAGCACAATCGCGTTTGTCACAACAATTCCTATTAACATGAGAGCACCGAGCAGTGCTGTAATATCAACTGGAATTCGACTGATGACCAATCCTAATACCGCTCCAATGGCAGCGAATGGCAAGGAGAATAGAATGGCAATCGGTGCTTTGATCGATTTAAAGGTTATAACCATGATTAAAAAGACAATGCCGATCGATATTAACATCGTAAGGAATAAATCGGAAAAGTCATCTGTCTGCTGAGCACTGGCTCCGCCGACTAAAATCTCTACATCATCCGGAATATCAAGGCCTTTGTTCTCTTTATCTCCAAATATCTCGAGATTTATTTTGCTTGCAATATCGGACAGCTTAGCCGGATCGACCGTTGCCGTTAATTGGAGATATGTTTCTCCATCTTTATGGAACTGCGTTGTTGCGCTCTCTTCGCTCTTTAAAGAAGCAACTTTTGACACTGGGGCTAGACCCCCGTCTGTCATGATCGGAATGCTTTTTAAATCCTCTGGTTTTTTAGGATCCAAGATTGGTTCAAGGACGACAGGAGTTTGCTTATCCTGTAAAGTTATATGGCCGATAGGCGTTTTATTAAGCATGATACCCAATTGTTGGCCGATTTGTTCTGTATTGCCTTTAGCTGGATCTACCGTGAATGAATAAATGGTTTTCTTTTCATCCTGGTTCGTTGTAACCTCTTCGATTCCTTTAATATCCTGAATTCTTTCTTTGACATTATTGGCCGTCCGTTCCAAATCTTCTGTATTACTGCCAATCACATCTATCGTAATGTTCGTCTTTGATGCTCCCATCATAAAGGAAGAGGCTTGGGCAGTAAGCTTCGCATCAGGATAGTTTTCTTGTTCCTTTTCCATTTTTTTCAGGATTGCATCTACATTTGCTTTATCCTTTACCAGGATGCCGAAAATCGCTTCTGTAGGTGATGCGACTTCGCCATATTGTGCTGTCTCGGGCGAGTTTCCTAATTGCATGAAAATATTATCCACTTCACTCATACCCTGCATCGTTTCTTCGAGTTCAATCGCTTTTTCCTTTACTTTCTCATAGGGCTGATCATTTGGATAAGTTAATGTCACAGAGACATAGTCTGCTGAAGAATTATCAATCGCCCCTTTTGGCATGGCAAAATATGTACCAATGGAACCGACAAACAACAGCATCGCAACAATCAGGATAACCCATTTATGGTTTAGTGACCAAGTAACCAGCTTTGTAAAACGCTTGGCCGGTCGATGTTTTGGCAGCTCCGTCCTTTTCAGCAATCCTGCGCTCATTAACGGAACAACCGTCAATGCCACAATTAATGAAGCCAGCAAAGAATAAGTAACAGTCAAAGCAAAAGGAAGAAGAAACTCCTGAAGCCCTCCATTCAATAAAGCAACCGGCAAGAAAACGGCTACAGTCGTAAGGGTTGAAGCTGTGATTGCCACTCCCACCTCTTTCGTTGCATCCATCACCAATTCGACTGAAATCTTCTCCTGCTGCATTTTCCGGAAAATGTTTTCAATAACGACAATACTATCGTCCACCAAGCGCCCGATCGCTACAGCGACACCGCCCAGCGTCAAAATGTTCAGCGTCACTCCCGACAATGACAGCAAAAATAACGTAAAGCCAAGAGATAGCGGTATGGATACGATTGTAATGAATGTAGATCGTACATTCCGTAAAAAGACCATGATTACAATCGTAGCGAATAGCGCACCTAGCAGAACTTCTTTTACCATCGTCTGAACGGACGTCTCCACCATATCAGCAGTAGATAAATAAATGGTCGATTTCTGGTCACTATACTTTTCATTAATTTCTTTCGCTACTTTTTCAACCTCTTTACTGATTGTGACAGCATTTGATTGACTGTCCTTGATAATGCTTAAATCAATGCTTTCCTTTCCATTAAAACGACTGATGAGGTTGCCATCATTCGCTTCTTGAACTTTTGCTATCTGTCCAAGTGCGACATTAGGAGTGACCTTCAGCGCTTCTAATTTTTCAATACTTGTTAAATCACCGATCACCTTGATGTTACTTGCCTTCCCATCAATCACTCTTTCGCCTACGGCCAGAGCTGCATTCTGACCGTTAAGGACGCTCATGACATCTTGAATGGAGACTTTCTTTTTAGCCAATTCTTCATTATCCACTTTGACTGAAAGAATGGATTGCGAAACCCCGAATGTCTGTACATCCGAAACCCCTTTAATATCTTTATACAAAGGCTCCAATTCTTTCTTGGCAAAGTCTATATTTTCAGCTGTTAACCCATCCTTAAAAGTAACTGATACAAATGAAATGGGAATCATTGACGTATTTAACTGTGTAACAGTAGGCTTTGCCATGCTTTGCGGCAATGCCACACTGCCTAAAGCTTCCTGAACATCCAGTTTCGCTTGTTTCATATCCGATCCGGCTTCAAAGAATAGATCTACTTTAGAAAAACCATCCCCAGTGGTGGAGTATATGGAACTCTTTCCTTTAACGCCCGTAACTGCCCTTTCAATCGGATCTGTAACTTGTGCTTCCATCGTTTTCGAATCGGTGCCCTGCCCCATTGTGATAATCGTAACTTGTGGATTATCGGCAGATGGTAAAAACTCCATCGGCAGTTTAAAATAACTGACAACTCCTATCATCAAAATAAATATGGTTACCAATGAAACGGCAGCCTTGTTCTTAAACGACCACTTAGTAAAAAACTCCACGCACTAATCACCCCTGAATAAAATTTATAAGAAAATAATTCCATTTCAAATCTTACCATATATTACTAATGTTGGAGTGTTAATTTTTTATTGATTTTTATATTTTTTTATGTCTATCGGTGCGGAGAACTTTTTCCACATAAAAAAAGGCTGCACAGCAGCCTCCAGTTTTTAGACAAAAGGGGTTTCTAAATTTCAAAACAAAGTTGATTGGAACGTAAGGTACGAGACCCCTGCGGGAAAAACGTGTCCAGGGGAGACCCCGCAGGTGCAAAGGCGCCGAGGGCGGACCGCCCGCGGAAAGCGAGTGCCTTGAGTGGAAATCAACGTTCAAAATGCACAAACCTAAAAAATGAAGAAACTCGATTATTTATACCCTCTGATAAAAAGCATAACGATAGCCAAAACCATTATCCCGATAAGTAATAACGGGCCTATGCCCGAGCTATACACGAAGTATACCGTGATGTGGCGAAAAAAGAGCACCACAAGAAATAGGAATAACAGGAAACACAAAATCATGATCAGAGCGGTGTTTTTATTCCGATACAAGTAACCAGCCCCATTTTAATAGCTTTATTTCCACTAAGGAAAAAATTCATGCGAATCCAAGCCCTAACAACAACCTTCCGTTAAGAAACAATATGCAGTTCATGTTTTGTACTATTCTTTATATCAAATAAAAAAGGGCTGCCGCAGCAACCCGATTCTTCGAAAATCGTCTGGACCAAAAACTACATTTCCTGAAGTTCATTGACCGTCACAAACGTATACCCTTCGTTCGTTAACTCTCGTAAGATCCCTTCAATCGCTTGAAGCTCTTTACCCGTATCATCATACATCGGATGCATCAGGATGATCGAACCTGGTTTTATATTTTCCTTCACATACTTCACTTTGTCAGAAGCGGTAGTGTAATAGCTATCTGGTTCCAGATCCCAGGTAATGGTCTCTCTATCATTTTTATTTAAATAATAAGGCAAACCTATGATTTTTTTCCCGTTTGGAGGCCGGACATCAATTTCACCCTTATATCCGGCGTTCTGAATCAATTTATCCGTTTTCTCGATTTCCTCCTTGATATAAGAAGGCGATTTGAACACCATCCGCCTGTGCGAATACGTATGATTCCCAATCTGATGTCCCGCTTCCGCTATTTTCCCAGCTTCCTCCGGGTACTTTTCGATTTCGTTACCGATCAGGAAGAATGTAGCTTTCACATCGTATTTAGCCAACAACGGCAGGATCTCATTTACATTCTTCGATGGGCCGTCATCAAAAGTCAAAGCGACCACTTTTTCATTCGTCTCGACATTATCCGTTAATCCACCGAACACCTGATAGGTTCTCGAATTCATTAATTTATACGTACCAAGCAACAGCAGGAAAACAACCAGGGTTCCCAAGCCAATGAATATCAGTTTCTTTTTCATGCAAATACCTATCTTTCTATAAGTTTTTTAATCCAATGA
Organism: Peribacillus sp. SRI_006; assembly: GCF_057586375.1. Classification (NCBI taxonomy): domain Bacteria; kingdom Bacillati; phylum Bacillota; class Bacilli; order Caryophanales; family Bacillaceae; genus Peribacillus; species Peribacillus sp. SRI_006. The sequence goes on from NZ_JBYCZT010000004.1 coordinate 250,934, forward strand.
ACTATTATAGCAAATCATTGAACAAAAACACTTATTGCTCTATCCGACCGAGCCGTCCACACTCACTTTACATCTATCAACTCAAAACGCTCACACACCAGCAGCATATCTTCTTTAAAGGTGTGGCCGATTTTGTCCAGTTCTTCTTTAAAAAATTTCTCATGAGCATCCCACCAGTAAGTATAGGTACGATCTCCTTCCCCTTCTGCAATCGCAAACTCTTCACTCACTTCATTCATGGGCAATACTTCGACTTTCACTGTTTGTATGATGGCTAAGGGCAAATCCTCACTGCTTAAGATAATGCTGTAATCACCCACGGATGGTAGTGGTTCATTTTCCTCTCCGTAAAAAACATGCCCAGAGCATGTAGCCGTTTTTATCCCATCCATCACTAACTGAGCCAAATGATCGGGATCTGCCCCGAATTGCCATGCACTGACAGACTGGGGTTTTTCATCTTTCCCTTGCCAATATTCATTCCAATATAATTCCGCTTTGACATTCATTCTATGATTCTCCATTCTGTTCTGACATAAAGCATATTTGAATGATTATTATTCTTGAAATTTCCGTTCATCTGTCAATAGCTATTTTCACTTCTGCATTCATTTAGCTGCTCCCATTCACTTAAATACATACGATTCTTGATTTTTTTTGGATTCACTAGTTTACTAATAAACTCCAAACTGTTTCCGTCAGGATCATTAAAGTGAATTTTAGCGTGGGCATATTCCCCGTGAGGCATCACGAAAGGTTCAACTGGTAGAAATCCAAAAGCCTCTCTTGGCGCATAGCCTCTACCTTTAAGCCATGCGACTGAGCTCTTTAGATCAGCCAATGATACTTGAAAAGCGATATGCCGTAGGGAGGGATGATACTCAACCTCTACTTTTTCCGTTTCCCAAAGCCCCAGCCAACTTTTATCCTTATCAATCCATAGAAAAGCCAGGTTGTCTTCAACCTTATGATCCAACTGCAAACCAAGCCCTTCATAGAATTCAATGGAACGATTCAAATTACTAACCGGTAAATGTGCTTCATATAAACCTCTTATCATTGAATAATCCCCTTTTAGTCAGAACTATATCCACCATCCTGATTCAATCCCTTTATCTTATTATTCTGCGTGGCCATTCTATTTCACCCGTTAACAACAAAGTGATGATGATTACCCAAAATATAAAGAATGATGAGGAGAAAACCAATGAGATGATGGAAATCATGTTTTTCTCCGTTTTTTTCAAAATTCCCATGACAGAGAGGACGATGCCGGCAACCGTAAGGAAAAATGTGATATAACCACCAGTCAAGTTTTCGATATTTCCTATTCTGATAGGTGTAATAAAAACAGTAAAAAAGCAAATGATTCCAATGATGAATGAAGTAAAACTAATTACACCGTACCTCTTCTGAATACAAGCTTCGTTTTCCATCGAGCTCACCCCTTTCATCAGTTTTTAAATCCTATATACATCTATTAATATCTCATGCATAATTTTAACAAATAATGCCAGACGAATTGTCGTGCACAAAAAATGGGGACAAAAGACCGTGAATTAAAGCTTCATTTTCATGCCTTCATGAGTGGCCTTGAATCCTAACCGTTCATAAAATCGCAGCGCTTCTTCCCGCTTTTTATCAGTCGTGAGCTGAATGATATGGCAGCCCCGCTTCTTTGCACGGTCAATCGCATATTGAATCAACTTGCTTCCAATGCCTTTCCCCCGTTCTGCAGATGCCGTCCGAACTCCTTCGATCGTAGCTCTCCAGCTCCCTTGATGGGTAATATAAGGTGTGAAAGTGATTTGCTGCACTCCAACGATTTCCTCACCAAGGCACGCAACGATCAATTCATTTTTTTCATCTGCAACAATGGATTCAAATGCTTTTAGATAGCCTTCAGGAAGCGGATTTTCATATCGCTCCCTCTCCCTCCCCAATGCATCATCCGCAAGCATCCGTACGATTTCACTTAAGTCTTTTGCCGTCGCTTTCCTGAATGTGACCATGGTATCCCTCCTCATAATGTACTTCCGTATCACCCTGATGTAAATCATTCCTTCATTAATAACTTCTGCCAATAGTCCGGCGGTCCTCTTTTCTGGAGGAAAAATAATGCAACTGTAAAAAATGGACCATCAAAAAAAGGACCCCCTATAAAAGGAAGTCCTTCAATTCATTCACTATTAGGTAATTGGTGCAGGATTGAACAGTGCCAAATCATTATGCAGGCCCCAATGTTCTGCCCAGGTTTTCTTTTTACCGCTGGCCACTTCCAGAATAAGGTGAAATATTTCCCACCCGACTTCCTCTATGGTTGCTTCACCAGTAGCGATCGTTCCAGCATTTATATCGATCAGATCTTTCCATTGCTCGGTCAATGTATTTCGTGTAGATACTTTGATGACGGAAGCCATTGCGAGATTATAAGGTGTGCCTCTTCCAGTTGAAAATACTTGAAGGTGCATGCCGGAAGCTAGCTGAAGCGTTCCGCAAACAAAGTCACTAGCTGGTGTAGCAGCAAAAATCAGCCCTTTTTCCGTTGCTTTTTCACCAGGGGCCAAAACGCCTGAAATGGGGCTGCCTCCGGATTTGGCAATGGAGCCTAATGATTTTTCCACTACATTGGCCAACCCGCCCTTTTTGTTTCCTGGCGACGGATTGGCACTTCGGTCGGCATCACCTAAAGCAAGGTAGTTATCATACCAATCCATTTCCTTTATTAAAGCTCTCCCCACTTCTTCATTCACTGCACGAGGCGTTAATAGATGAATCGCATCCCGTACTTCTGTGACTTCAGAAAATAGAACGGTTGCCCCTGCCCTGACTAACAGATCTGTGGCATATCCTACGGCAGGGTTAGCTGTGACACCAGAGAATGCATCACTTCCTCCGCACTGGGTGCCGATGACTAATTCGGAAACCGGAAATGTTTCCCGCTGCCGGCGGTTCAACTTGATTAAACGTTCCTCGGCCATTTCCATAATGGATTGGACCATCCCCGCAAATCCCTGCTGATCCTGAAGTGAAATGATATCTGAATCGTCCCCGCTTGGATTTATTCTCATTGGAGACAGTTTTTCACACCCCAGTCCAACTACCAAGGCTTCCCCGCCGAAATTCGGGTGTTTCGCAAGGTTCTGTATCGTGCGAATGGGAATGACCGCTTCCGGTGCATTGATAGCGACTCCGCATCCATAGTTGTGATTTATGGCGAAAACATCATCAACATTGGGATACTTCGGGAGTAGCTCTTTTTTTATCCGGTTCACGACGAAATCCAGCACGCCCACTACACATTGGACGCTTGTTGTAATGCCCAATATGTTCTTGGTTCCAACACTGCCATCTTCATTGCGGAACCCTTGGAATGTATACCCTTCAAGCGGGGGTAAAGTTTTCGGAATATCATTTGCTACCGGCAATTCCTTTAAATCCGGAGAAGACGGAAGTATCACCAATGATTCGTCAATCCAACATCCCTTACTGATTGATTTAGCCGCATAACCGATAACTTCCCCATAGCGTATGATGGCTTCATTTTCGACTATGTCCATTAAAGCCACTTTGTGGCCTTGTGGCACTCTTTCTTTCAATTCAAGCCCACAAGGGAATACGGTTCCTTGATCCAAGCCTCCCGTATTAACCACGATGGCGACATTGTCGATCCCATTCACCTTAATATAAAGCGGTACCTCCGTCAGTTGCGTTTTCGTATCCACTTCACCACTCCTTCATTCTAAAAAAGCAAACAGACATCACTAAACATACACGTGCCGGTAATTTTCAGTTAAACTACTGTTTTTTTCCCTTATTTGACAAACACCGTTTTAATGGAAGTAAAAAACTCTTTTGCGGCTTCTCCTTGTTCCCTGGAGTGGGAGCTGGAGTTTTTCATGCCGCCAAATGGCGCCTGTAATTCAACGCCTGCGCTCTCGGCGTTGACCCTGATCAATCCCGCTTCCATATCATTAACAAATGAAAGCAGATGTTTGATATTGGCTGTGAAAATTGAAGCACTAAGGCCATATTCCACGCTGTTCGCAAGGTGCAGGGCTTCTTCAACTGAATCAGCTTTCAATAAGGCGATCACCGGACCAAAAATTTCTTCCTGTACAATTGTCATATCTGACGTGCAATTATCAAAAATCGTAGGTTCTACATAAAAGCCATTCGCCTGAGGGCCTTCTTCAGCACGCTTCCCGCCAATTAGAAGTGCAGCACCTTCTTCCACTCCTTTTTCGATATAGGAAAGAACCGTATTCAATTGACTTTCGCTGGCACATGGTCCCATCCATGTCCCGCTGTCCAATCCATCCCCGATGGAAATGCCTTTCGTTTCCTTCACCAGCAGCTGCTTGAACTCTTCATAAACTTCAGCTGCAACGATGACACGGCTTGTCGCGGTACATTTTTGCCCCGTTGAACGGAACGCACCTGTAATGACTGCTTCTACAGCCAGGTTAAGATCCGCATCCGCTGCAACGATCACCGGGTTTTTCCCGCCCATTTCAAGCTGGTATTTCGCGCCGCGTGCTAACGCCGCTTGTCCAATCCTTTTTCCGACTCCGTTTGAGCCGGTAAAGGTAATCCCGTTTATATCTTCGTGATCGGCGATGCCCTGCCCTATGACACTGCCCGGACCTGTAACCATATTGACAACGCCCGCCGGGAAACCGGCTTCTTCAAAACACTCCATGATTTTCGCACAGGTGATCGCCGTCTCGGTGGCTGGCTTCACCACAATCGTATTCCCATATACGAGGGCAGGAGCCATCTTCCAGATTGGGATGGCGATCGGGAAATTCCAAGGTGTAATGACGCCGACAACACCAAGCGGAACGCGCGTCGTGAACATAAGCGCAGAACTGTCGGTGGATGGAATGACATCCCCCACCTTACGCATTCCTTCTCCTGCATAGTATTTCAGGATCGCAATACCGCGTGCCGTTTCCCCTTTTGTTTCAGCAAATGTCTTGCCCATTTCCCGTGTTGCACATTCTGCGATTTCATCAATCCTCTTTTCAAGAATCTGCGCTGCTTTATACAGATACTCCCCGCGCTCTGAACCAGCTAGTTTGCGCCATTTATCTTTCGCCTTTTTCGCTGCTTCCACTGCCAGGTCCAGGTCTTCCTTGGTGGATTTTTGTACATAACCGACAATTGCCTGTTTATCTGCCGGGTTTAAACTTTTTTCAACTTCATTCGAAATGGAAGCAACCCATTCACCATTAATATAGTTAAGATACGTTTTTGTTTGAACTGTAGTTATCATATATAATCCCCACCCTTATTAGATTGATTGAATTGGTGTTTCTTTTGGAAAACGATCTAAAGCATTCTCTAATATCGTTTGCATTTCTGCATAATGTTCTTTTTCCACCGGAAGAATCGGTAATCTGACTGTTTGCCCAACCGGCATTCCCATAATCTCCATACCTGCTTTAATGAGAGAAACGGCATACCCTTTTCGCTGACGGCGAATGTTGTTGATCGGCATGATGACCTGCTGGTAAATTTCATTGACCGTCTCTTGATCTCCGCTCAGGATGCCATTATAGAACTTACGTGAGATATGCGGGATGTAATTGGATATCGCCGATGAATAGGAATCAAAGCCAAGTGGAACGTAGGCCGACATGGTAACTTCCGCAAGCGGCATTCCGTTCAGCCAGCCGAAACGTTTTCCGAAGGTTTGTGTAAGGAGTCCATTCAACTCCATATTGCCCAGACCGTCTTTGACGCCGACTACCTGCGGGACCTCAGCAAGCGCTTCCAAAGTTGAAAGTGAAAATGCCACATTATCACGCTGATATACGATGGAATTCAAGTCTGTACTCTCTGCGATGGCTTTGAAATAAGCCGACAGACCAGCCTGTTCTCCAGTAACGAGATATGGAGGTAATATTAAATAACCATCTGCCCCTTTATCCGCAGATATTCTGGCAAGTTCGAGGGAAGTTTGAATATTCCCGCCTACCCCTGTGTATACAGGTACTTTTCCAGCGGTGACGGATACGGCTACCTCAACCATCGCTTCATATTCCTCTTTACTTAATGATGGATATTCCGCTGCTGCACATGCCACGAAAATAGCTTCTAGTCCCTCATCTAATAAAAATTGGATATTTTGGGCGAGTGCTTGTTCATCAAGCTTATTACTCGTTGTGAATGGTGCCACGGGAAATCCGAGAATTCCTTTAGGTGCCTTGCGGATCTTATTCATTTTTTATTCCCCCTTGTGTATTATTGTTTTATTGTAAGACAAATACACCATCTGGTCAATTGTATTTTTTTTATTTTCTGAAAAATGATGCGCTACTTCATCCCTCGTTAATTTCGCTTCTAATATATACAAAAAAACACGCTAATGAAGGAGCTAAAATGAAAAAACTTTTAAGAAAAAAAGCCATTGACAAACAATTTTATTTGTCTTACCATTGGACAAAACTAAATATTAAGAATTTTCACGAAGGAGGAAACAGTTAACATTGTAAGCGGTATCAATTAGAAAATATAATAAAATACGATTAAGGAAGTGAGTATATGAACGCTGAAGAAAAAGTTTTTCAACCATCTCCTAAACTGCCAAGTGCCCAGAAAAAAACACGCACACGATGGTTCATTGTCTTTATGCTCTTTATGGTTACAGCCCTGAATTATGCGGATCGTGCGACGCTATCCATTGCGGGTACGGACATGTCTGGTCAGCTTGGTCTCGATTCAGTCATGATGGGCTATGTTTTCTCCGCTTTCGCTTGGTCTTATGTAGCTGGACAAATTCCAGGCGGATGGCTTTTAGACCGTTTTGGCTCGAAAAAAGTTTATTTTTGGAGTATCACGTTATGGTCCACCTTTACGCTTTTACAAGGGTTTCTCGGTTTTTTCGGTTCTGCGGGAACGGCTGTCATGGTATTGTTCGGACTGCGCTTTTTAGTTGGATTGGCGGAAGCCCCTTCCTTTCCGGCTAACAGCCGCATCGTTGCCACCTGGTTCCCAAGCCATGAACGCGGAACCGCGGCTGCCACTTTCAATTCGGCCCAATATTTTGCAACCGTTCTCTTTGCACCGATCATGGGTTACATTACGTATAAATTCGGTTGGGAATACGTCTTCTTCTTTATGGGTGCTTTAGGGATCATCGTTGCTTTCATCTGGATGAAAACGATATATGGCCCAAAGGAACATCCTCGCATCAACAAAGCCGAGCTTGAATATATCGAAGCGGGCGGCGCCTTGATCAATATGGATCAAACCAGTACAAATAAGGAGGAAAAGAAAGGCGTCAACTGGAATCATATTAAGCAGCTATTATCAAATCGCATGCTGTTAGGTGTTTATCTCGGACAATATTGCATTACGACATTAACGTACTTTTTCCTGACATGGTTTCCTGTGTACCTAGTACAAGAAAGGGGCATGACCATTCTTGAAGTTGGATTCGTCGCTTCCCTTCCGGCCATTTGCGGATTTTTTGGCGGCATTCTCGGAGGGACATTCTCGGATTTCTTGTTACGGAAGGGATTCTCATTGACTGTCGCCCGAAAAGTGCCAATTGTTGTTGGGATGATTCTATCGATGAGCTTGGTGGCAGCAAACTATGTAGATACGGAATGGGTTGTCATTTTCGTTATGGCCCTTGCGTTTTTCGGTAAAGGATTCGGGGCACTCGGCTGGGCGGTGGTGGCCGATACCTCACCAAAGGAAATGTCAGGTGTCAGCGGCGGGCTTTTCAACACATTCGGAAACATTGCCGGCATTACAACACCGATTATCATCGGATATATCATTGCCACGACAGGGTCGTTTAATGGTGCGCTAGTCTTCGTATGTGCCAATGCTCTTGTCGCGATTTTAAGTTATTTATTCCTAGTTGGTGAAATTAAACGTGTAAAGTTAAAATCATAATCGACTAAATATTCTGATATAGGGGGAAAAATCATGAACAATCAATTACTAAAGGATCATGTAAAAATCGGCACACCGGTAATTTCAGAAATGAGCGTCATTCCAGTTGCGGGCCATGACGGCATGCTTTTGAACTTAAGTGGTGCCCATGCTCCTTACTTCACCCGGAACATCGTCATTCTAAAAGACAATGCAGGTAATACGGGTGTAGGTGAAGTTCCTGGAGGCGAAAAAATCCGCCAGACACTCGAAGATGCTAAAGAATTGGTTGTGGGCCAATCCATTGGGACATACAACAACATTCTAAATGCCATCCGCAAGCAGTTTGCGGACCGGGATGCTGGGGGGCGCGGCCTTCAGACGTTCGATCTTCGTATTGCCATTCATGCCGTAACAGCATTGGAAGCGGCACTTCTTGATTTAGTTGGCCAACATTTAGGTGTTCCAGTCGCAGCCCTTCTCGGCGAAGGACAGCAGCGTGATAAAGTGGAAATGCTGGGCTACTTATTTTATGTAGGCGACCGCAATAAAACAGATCTTGGTTATTTAAGCGAACCGGAAGCGGAAGATGACTGGATTCGCCTCCGTCATGAGGAAGCGCTGACACCCGAATCGATCGTCCGCTTGGCAGAAGCCGCCCACTCTCGCTATGGATTCAATGATTTTAAATTGAAAGGCGGGGTTTTGCGCGGGGAAGAAGAAATCGAAGCGGTGACGGCACTTGCTGAACGCTTCCCTGAAGCCAGGATCACCCTTGACCCAAATGGCGGCTGGCTGCTTGAGGATGCGATTAAACTTTGCCGCGATCAACATCATGTTTTGGCTTATGCGGAAGATCCATGCGGAGCGGAGAATGGTTTTTCCGCCCGGGAAATCATGACGGAATTCAGGCGTGCAACGGGCCTTCCAACCGCTACGAATATGATTGCAACGGACTGGAGGCAAATGGGGCACTCCATTCAACTTCAATCAGTGGACATTCCTCTTGCCGATCCGCATTTTTGGACGATGCAAGGATCCGTCCGTGTCGCTCAAATGTGTAACGACTGGGGCCTGACTTGGGGATCACACTCGAATAATCACTTTGATATTTCACTTGCCATGTTTACACACGTTGCTGCAGCCGCACCAGGAAAAATCACTGCGATCGATACCCACTGGATTTGGCAGGATGGGCAGCGTTTGACGAAAGAACCTTTTAAAATTGTCGGCGGAATGGTCGATGTCCCTTCCAAACCCGGACTTGGAATTGAAGTGGATATGGAACAAATCGAGAAGGCACATCAGCTTTATAAACAAAAAGGACTTGGTGCCCGTGATGATTCAATGGCTATGCAATACTTGGTTTCCGGATGGAAGTTCAATCCGAAATCACCTTGCCTTGTCAGATGATTTTTTTCCAACAATGCGTGCGTCTCTCTCTTTAGAGCGGCGCATTTTACTTTTTTTGGACATAGGTCTACATGCAAATAAGTGTATTATATTATATAATTAGTCTTACAGTAGGAATACATATAGGATTTAACAGAAAAGGGGTTACACAATGGAAGAATCGTCAAAGAAATTAGGCGTACAATCGGTACATCGCAACACTCTTTCACAACAAGTCGTGGATCAAATTGTGCATCTGCTCGTCACTGGACAAATGAAAGCGGGCGACAAACTGCCTCCTGAAATGGAACTTATGAAAGAACTTGAAGTAAGCCGGCCTGTTTTACGTGAGGCGCTCAGTGCCCTTGATACACTAGGGGTCATTACGCGGAAAACGCGTGAAGGAACCTTTTTTAACGATAAAATCGGTACACATCCATTCTCTGTCATGCTTGCGCTGGCTACGGATAATTTACCAGCGATCATCGAAGCGCGAATGGCTTTGGAGTTAGGATTAGTAACAATGGCTGCCGAGAAGATCACAGACGAGCAACTGGAGAAACTGCAGGTTACGATTGACACGATTGCCAATAGTGAAGACAACGATTACGGAGAGGCCGATAAAGAATTCCATAAGATCATCGCTTTAAGTGCGAACAATCCCATCATTGAAGGCATGATCGATTCCTTATTGATCACTCATAATAAAATAAATAGCTTGATTCAATTCAGGGAACGGGAACTGACTGTGAAGTATCATAAAGCCATCTATGCTGCACTTGCAGCACATGATCCACATGAAGCATTCAGCCAAATGTACAAGCATCTTGATTACGTCCGTCAGAAAGTCCTTCAATATTCTCACGAACATTAATATATTGTTTGCGAGGTACCGCAGCAAACTAATGGATCACTCAATGATTCTATTTCATAAGGAAAGTGGATTTTTTCAGGGAACCTATTTTGCTTCCGAGATTTCAGAGTTCAACTTATCTTTTAAATCCATTGATAGCATAATTCTTTTTGAGAAAAACTGGATAGTAGCGGAACTATCCAGCCCCCACTAATCCACTTTCGATTGAAATCACCCGATGAAGTCAAAACCTTCCTTATGGAAACTTCTGGCTAACCACAATCCCCACCCAAATATCCTGCCAAGGCTCCACTCAAAAAAACATGCATCCCTGCTTACTGGCAGGAGTGCATGGATTCTTTTTAATTCATGGTTTAGTATGCACTCCAACCAGCATCTGCCGTAATGACAGTACCATTAACAAAACTGGAATCGTCTGAAGCAAGGAATAATGCCACTTTAGCGATTTCCTCAGGTTTGCCGTTTCGTGGATTGATCGCCATACCCAGTTGTTGGCGAGAGAAGCCAAACTCATTTATATTCGTCATGCTGGAAGCAATATTGGTTTCTACTCCGCCTGGTGCTATAGCATTGCAGCGAATCCCTTTATTGGCATACATGTAGCCCGTGTTTTTCGTGAAACCAACGACTGCATGTTTAGAGGCGGTGTAAGCAGCACCAGCCCGGGCACCGTACAACCCGCCAGCAGAAGCAATATTGATGATGACCCCTTTTTGTTTTTCTAAAAAAATCGGCATCACCTTTCTAGTCGAACGCATGACGCTTGTCGTGTTAATGGCAAAAATCCGATCCCATTTAGAATCTTCAATGTCCCCAGCAGGTTCCATGCCATCCATGATACCCGCGTTATTCACCAAAATATCCACCGTTCCATACGTACTGACCGTGGTATCGATCAAATGTTGAATATCTTCCTCCACCGCTACGTTCGTTTTAATGGCAAAGGCCACTCCGCCATTCGCTTTTATTTCTTCCACCGTATCGTTCGCACCATCAAGATTTAAATCCGATACGACGACTTTAGCTCCTTCTCGAGCATAATCTATGGCAATTTGTTTCCCCATGCCTGATGCTGCTCCTGTCACAACGGCAACTTTGTCTTGTAATTTCATTTGAACTCCCCCATTCATTCTAGTGAAGCGTTACTTATTGTACAGATGTTCATTATCTACCTTCCTTTATAGTATAATTAGTTTCAGTAGGCTTATACAATCAGCAAATGCTGTCCTCAATGTTTAATAATGAACAGAAAGTAGTAACTATGTTTATTAAAAGCACAATAACGAACAAAGGATGAAGAAAATGACTGATAATAATACTGGGATTGATAGAAGGATCAGGAAATCCAAAATGGCTTTGAAAGAATCCCTCATTTCTTTAATGCAAAGTAAGGATTTCAGGGAGATATCGATTACTGATATTGTAGAACTCGCCGACCTTAATCGGGGTACATTTTATAAACACTATCAGTACAAAGAGGAACTGCTTGAAGAGGTCATGGAGGATGTGATTGCCGATTTGATCATATCTTACCGGGAACCTTATAAGAACGCCGAAACTTTCACCATCAATGAACTAACGGCTTCGGTCATCAAAATATTTGAACATGTCGCTAACCATGCAAACATTTATACCCTGATCCTAAAGTCGAATGCATGGCCTACATTACTGGAACGGATTTGTAATGAGTTGAAGAAGCTTCCAGTGGAGGACCTGGAAGATTACCGGCCGAACCCTAAAATCAATAAAGAACTTGCCTCCAGTTACCAAGCATATGCGATATTGGGCATGATCATCGAATGGGTCAACACTGGATTTAAATATAGCGCTGACTATATGGCTGAACAGCTGCTGGAAATCCTTAATAATAAATCGGTAAATGCCGTCTTTAAAATAAACCATTTAAAGCAGAAATAAGAGGGCTGCACCAGCAACCCTCTTATTTCTGCTTTAAATCGCCTGCCCTTTGGAAAGAAACCTTTTTACAACAGACAAGAAAGCTGATAAATCATCTTCATGGACAAAGTGTCCGGCATCCTCTATCGTCACCAATTCGCAATTCGGGATAAGCTCGGAAACCTCCTGCAATTTGTTTTGGGGAATATGGCTGGCCCCGCCCCCTATAACAAGCGTCGGCATCATAATATCGGTGAGGCGTTCCCACCATTCGGGATCGGGTTCATTAAGCTGCTGTAGAACCGAAGGCACTACCTGCCAATCAAACGGCAGTGGGACAGAAGGCCCAGAAGGAATCTCCATTGGTTTATCCGAGAAAGGAGGCGGCGTATCTTCGACAATCAACCTTTCTATCCTCGAAGGAAAGGTTTGCGAGAAAAGATAGGAAACCGTCCCCCCCATGGAATGCCCCATTAGCGAAAACCTTCCCAAATCAAGCGCATCTGCAAAAAGAAGCAAATCATCACGCATCGATTCAAAAGTATATGTATTCGTTCTCGCACTCCCACCGTGGCCCCGTTGATCTAAAGCTAAAACACGATAACTTTCTCCTAATGCGGCAGCCGCTTCATCCCATGATTCCGAACTTTTTCCCAGTGCATGAAGAACAACAAGCGGTGGAGCAGAAACATCCCCGCACTCCCGATATTGAAACGTGAGTCCATTCAACTCAATTTGATTAACCCTAATTTCCATCTCCGTTCACTCCCAGGATCGGAATCACCATTTTGAACCCCGATCTATTTTTAAAAAAACCTCTAAAATACTATGTTGACTATAAGTAAATTATACGTTTATGCCTTCACCCATTTATTCATCCTGCATCTGTTCATTTCTGCCTTCACACCTTCTATTCCTGCCTTCATCCATTTATTCATCCTTTGGCTTCATTCCCCAGCAGCCTGAATTACATTCCGTTATGGGCCTAACGTGAAAGGCAGAATAGAAAAAGCCCCATGCTGCCTGAACGATTCAGGTGGCATAGGGCCTTTTATTGTTTCATTTAAGCGGTTTGATCTTTTTTCACAGCTGGTTTTTCTTCAGCCGGCCAAGCACGCTTAATGAATAATGCCAGAATCAGCGCCACACCGGCAATGAAGGTAGATACAAAGAAGGAGAAGTTAATTCCATCCAGCATTGCCTGCATCCCGATTTGGGCTTTCATTTGGCCCATCATCTCAGCGGTGGGCTGGCTCGTTAATTTGCTCATCGCTTTCGTCATTAAATCTTCGGCAGTAGAAGCTGCACGGTTAGACATGACCGTAACGAGCAATGCCGTACCGATCGCACCGGAAATTTGGTTCAGTGTGTTATTCATGGCTGTACCGTGCGGGTTCATGCGGGCTGGCAACGCGTTCAAACCATTTGTCATGATCGGCATCATGGACATTGACATCCCGAAGGAACGAACGGAAAACAGGATTACAATTTCTGTATACGTGGTTTCCATTGATAATTTACTTAGCAAATACGTAGTTACCACGGTGATAAGCAAACCGATTGAAGCAAGGATGCGGGCACCGAACTTATCGAAAAGCTTACCGGTGACCGGTGACATGAGGGCCATTAATAACGCACCTGGAAGCATCAATAATCCAGAATCGAATGGTGAAATGCCACGTACTGTTTGTGTGTACATCGGAATTAAGATCATCCCCGAGAACATCGCCATGTTCAGTACGATTGAGATCGTTGCGGATAAAGCGAACATCGGGTGCTTGAAGATATTGAACTCAAGCATTGGTGTTTCCATTTTAAGCTGGCGTGTTATGAAAAGGATCAGGGAGATGGCACCGACAATCAGTGTTCCGTATACCTCAAGGCTATCCCACCCCTTGCTGCCTGCCGAACTGAATCCGTAAAGCAAACCGCCGAAGCCTAAGCTTGAAAGGATGACCGATATTTTATCAATTGAGATATCGACTTTTTCCTTGTGGTCTTTAAGTTTAAAGAAGCCTAAAAGAAGCACTAGTAAAGCTAGCGGAGTAATGAAATGGAATAGCATTCTCCAATCATAATGTTCGATGATCCAGCCTGAAAGCGTCGGCCCGATTGCAGGGGCAAACATCATGACCAAACCGAATAGTCCCATTGCCGAGCCCCGTTTTTCAACAGGGAAAGAAGTTAAAAGTACGTTCATTAATAATGGCATCATGATTGCCGAACCTGCAGCCTGAACCATACGTGCGCTCAATAATAGCGGGAATACATGCGCTACACCTGCCACGATCGTCCCGATTGAGAATAGGAGCATGGCTGTCAGGAACAGATTACGCACCGAATATTTTTTTATTAAAAAGGCAGTTGTCGGAATCATGATTCCGTTCACGAGCATGTAGCCTGTTGTCAGCCATTGGACTGTGGAAGTCTCGATTCCCAGGTCTATTTGGATTGATGGCAGTGCAATATTTAAAAGGGTTGAATTCAGTATCGCTATGAACGCACCGACCATCAGTATGGCCAAAATGCCATACGAACCTTTTTTCTCATTTATTTGTGCAGTACTCACTTTTTATCTATTCCTCCATTCAAACTATTGGTTCATTTAATTAGACGAGCGGTATATTAAAAACTCACAAAATCAATAATATACCCCTAGTTCATTTTTTGCAATAAAAATTTACTGGTTTAAATAAGGGTTTGTGCTGTGATGAAAAATAGAGTACGATTAATTTTATACAAGCAGTATAATGAAAATCAGGTGATATAATGAACAATCGAAGGCAGAATGTCATCGATACGGCTCATAAGCTGTTTATTGACAAAGGCTACCAAGCGACGTCCATTCAAGACATTTTAGATGGCAGCGGTATATCAAAAGGTACATTTTATAATTATTTCCCTTCGAAGGGTGAATTATTTATAGCTATTTTCCGCTCCTTTTATACAAAGATACGTCATGAACGGGAAAAACTGTTGATGGGTCAAGATTCCGCCGATATTGAAATTTTCATCCGGCAGCTCGAACTGCAATTGATGGTGAACAAGCAAAGCAAATTGCTTATCCTGATCGAAGAAGTCCGTGTTTCCAATGATGAAGAATTAAAGCAATTCATCAATAAGACGCTATTGTTGAGCTTACGCTGGATGTATAACCGTTTTATCGATATCTTCGGTGAAAGTAAAAAACCCTATCTTTTAGATAGCGTCATTATCTTTCATTCGATGATGACCCACATGAATCATTTTAGTTACCGTGCTAATCCCGCCGGTACACCGGATATACAAATTATCCGCTATTGCATGAATCGCATTGTCCATTTAGTCAATGAAGTGGCTGAAAGCGGGGAACAGATCATTGATCCGGAATTAATGGATACATGGTTTCCAAAATTCACAAACCAGCTTGATGCTTGCCATAATGATTTGCTTCATTCCACCACGGAATTGAAAAAAGCGATAAACAAAGCTATTCCTTGCGATGAAGATCGAAGAAGAGCCATTGAATTGGTCGATTTCATCCAAGATGAGCTGATGCAGTCAGATAAACCGCGAGAATTTCTGATAGAAAGTCTGCTGGCCACTCTGAAAACTGGATATGCTTCACAGATCCAAGCATTGGAGACTTTTGAAGAAAGCATCCATTCTTGCTTGAGCCGATGAAGATTGAAGATACACACCTACCGAAAGCGGCAGGTGTTATTTTTATGGCTTTTTGAATTAGCCTGATTTAAAAAAAGAGTTGGTTTTATAAAAGCGACCTAAGGAAACACTATCCTTATCATAAATAAAGGGAGGTCTATCTACTTGAGTGTGAAAGAGAATGCTTTGTCCATATTGGCTCTGGGCGGAGTGAATGAAATCGGTAAAAACATGTATGTGATTCAATATTCTAACGATATCGTCATTATTGATTGTGGTGCAAAGTTTCCTGATGAAAGTTTATTAGGAGTCGATTTGATCATTCCTGATATTTCCTTTCTTCAGGAGAATAAGGAGAAGATCCGCGCTTTGATTGTGACACATGGGCATGAAGATCATATCGGCGGTATCCCTTATTTCTTGAAAAAATTGAATGTGCCCATTTACGCCACACGTTTAACACTTGGCTTGATTGAATTGAAGTTAAAGGAACATAACCTTTTGGGTGATACGGAATTAATCCAGATCGATTCGGATTCAAAGCTGGAATTCGGGGAAATGGTTCTGGACTTTTTCAAAACGAATCATAGTATTCCCGATTGCCTCGGAGTCACCATGCATACGCCGGAAGGTACGGTCGTTCATACAGGGGACTTCAAGTTTGACTTGACTCCGATGAATGATCAGTATCCCGATATTCATAAAATGGCCAAAATCGGGAGTGAAGGTGTCCTCGTTCTACTATCGGAAAGCACGAACGCAGAGCGCCCCGGCTCCAGTCCCTCGGAGCATCTGGTTGGCAGCCATATTGAAGAGGCCTTCATGCAGGCAAAACAGAAAGTCATCCTTTCGACATTCGCTTCAAATGTCAATCGTGTTCAACAAGTTGTGAACGCTGCACAGAAGACAAACCGGAAACTAGCCCTGATTGGACGAAGCATGGTGAACGTCGTAACCGTTGCCATTGAACGCGGATATCTGGAGGTTCCTGATGGGATGCTTATCCAACCACAAGAAGTCGATAGTTATGCTCCGGAAAGGGTCGCGGTTTTATGTACAGGAAGTCAAGGAGAGCCATTTGCCGCCCTTTCCCGCCTTTCCAGTTCGAATTATCGGGATATGAGCATATTGCCCGATGACACAGTGATTCTTGCCTCCACACCAATACCCGGAAATGAACGGGATGTTTCACGTATCATCGACAACCTGTTCCAGCTAGGTGCCAAGGTCATTTACGGTTCTGGGACTGTAACGGGCATGCATGTATCCGGACATGCTTATCAGGAAGAGTTAAAGCTTATGCTTACCCTGATGAAACCTAAGTATTTCATCCCGATTCACGGTGAGTATCGGATGCTGCACCAGCATCGATTGTTAGCTGAGTCTGTCGGGGTGGAGAAGGACCACACTTTCATCATCAATAATGGTGATGTGGTGGATATTGAAAACTCCGTTGCCCGTCAAACAAGAAAGGTGGCTGCCGGCAATACCTTTGTCGACGGTGTTGGCGTCGGGGATGTTGGAGAAATCGTTCTGCGGGATCGCAAACAGCTTTCCGAAGATGGAATGCTCGTCATCGTCATAACACTAAGCAAGACAGAAAGAAAAATAGTCTCAGGACCCGATACCATTTCCCGTGGATTTGTATATGTTCAAAATTCCGAGGACCTCCTTAAAAATGTAAATCGTATTGTCACGAAAACGGTCAACGACTTACAAAGTGAAAAAATATACCGGTGGAACATCATTAAACAAACCATTAAGAAGGAACTGGGGCAATATCTCTTTAATCAAACTAAGAAAAAACCAATGATCCTTCCAATAATCATTGAAATTTAGCGCCAAATTGAAAGGAACTCGACTTTGAATTAGTCGAGTTCCTTTTTTAATCAAGTCCTGATTTACTCGCTTTTGCGGCCATTGCCTTGTTCTTATTCCATACCTTGAACTTCATGAAAAGGGCTGCAAGACCGATGATCACAATGAATAAAAGGCTGATGAAAAATCCTGGACGTATCTCTTTTTCAAGCAGTGTTCCACTTACGGCCGCTAAAATTAAAAGCAGTCCGAAAACCGCCGTAATCTTACTCCACATCTTATTTTCCAAGATTTTGAATGAAGAAAGAATGATGAATGCCCAGTTATACAAAAGCAATATACCGGCAGATGTTGTAATGTATTCATAAATCTTTCCTGGCAGGAGCAAGGCAGTGATGATCGATCCTAAAAGACCTAAGGCTCCAAGCCCCAGTGACGGCAACGGAAGATCTTTGAATTTCTTGATCTTTTGCATGAATAATGCGGGTGCATTCCCATCATTGGATAGCGTTACCAATAAATTGGTTACACCGAATAGTGAAGCGGTCATCGTCGAGAAACCGGCAATGATGATCGCACCATTAAAAACGTGCGGGAAAAATGTCAGGTGGTAACTGTCCAATGCCGAAACGAATGGGCTTTCTTTTTCACTGAATGCCCCTAACGAAATCATGGTTACGGCTAATCCCAATGAAACTACATATATAATGGTAAGGACCAAGAGCATGATCGTCCCTGCCTTTGGTGCATCTTCTTTCTTTTTAAGCTGCATCGCCATCAATCCAATGACCTCAATGCCGCCAAACGCATAAAAGGCATAGATAAGGGATGTCCAAAACCCCTTTAACCCTTTTGGGAATAATTCATTGAACGTATTCGGAAATGATGGCGGTTTTGCTCCAGCAAGACCGAACCAGCCGCAAACGGCACATATTGCAATGATGATAAACATTACGATTGCTGCTGTCTTAATTACAGCAAGGATGTTTTCCACCCTGTCGAACCCTTTTGTTCCAAGCAATACCACCACGATTGAAACAATGGCAAAACCGGATGCAAATAGCCAAAGCGGCACTTTCGGGAACCAAAATTGAGATAATAGCGAAAGTGCAGTAAGCTGGCTTCCCATGATCAATATATTGGAGGACCAATAATTCCAGCCACAGCTAAAGCCCGCCCATCGTCCAAATGCTTTATTGGCATAATAACAAAAAGAACCTTCTTGAGGATCGGCCGCCGTCATCTTGGCAAGCAGATTATAAACGATATAGGTACCCAGTGCAGCCAATACAAATGAGAATACAATGGATGGCCCAGTCGTTTTAATCCCTATGGTCGATCCGAGGAAATACCCTGTCCCGATCGTACAGCCTACGCCGACCAATGAAAGCTGCCACCATTTCATGTCGCCCTGTTGTTCACCCGAAGCATTGGAATCTTGGACAGCCTTTCCTTTCGCTGAACTGCAATTGGCTTTTGTTGTCATAACATTACCCCCTTCCAACATTCATAGTGTTGATAATGCCACAATGAATTATGCAAGGAAGAAGTTTTCAAATACCTTATGTAATAATCTAATGCATTCTGCTTATGATAGGATGGCAGAAATGCCTTGATAAGCAAAATAAACCCCAAAGCCGACCAATGATAATCCAGAGATGGTCGAAATGGCCATTAAGCTTTTTTCATTTAAGAACCTGCGAAATCCATTCGTTAATGCCGCTACAAAAAAATCCCAGCAGGTAAGACCAAGAAAGATCATCCCGCTATAAATGAAAAGTTGGGATGTCCCATAACTTGAAGCTGTTTTAGCTAAAACAGATCCATAAATCCCCAACCAAAATAAAATGGATAATGGACTGGTCACGGACATGATGAACCCGGTCAAAAAACAGGAAATTAATGAATCTCTATTCCTGTATTCATTTAATAATATCGTATTAACCCGTAATACACTTTCCACCCCGGAATAAATAAGCACAAATCCGCCAAAAAGCCAAAGAAATATCTGGACGATCGGGATTTCTAAAAATCGTACCATTCCTACATATACTAAAATCATGAACAAGGCATCTGCGATCATCGACCCTGCCCCAACGATCCAGGCGTGCCAAAACCCGTTCTTGATTCCTTTATCGATACGAGCGGAGTTCACCGGGCCGATCGGTGCTGCAAGGGTAAGTCCTAAGAAAAAGTAACTTAGCAGTAAATGTACACTCAAAAAGCATCACTCCTTCGAGCTAGTTCATGACTTGTACATTTTATGTGACAACCCTCTGCCTATAACCACATGCCAAAAAAATTTCCCGATTCACAAAAAAAGCCGTGGGAAAGCCCGGCTTTTTGGAGATGTATTGAAGCCGATCAGGCAGCAGCTTCTTTTTTGTCCGAACTAATGAATTTCATAACAATCAATACGATGCCTATACCGATGATCCCAGAAATGATATAGGTCATATTGATATGATTTTTCATGACAAGGGACATGACCGGAGGGCCTGCCGCAACGCCGATGAACCTTGATGACATGTAGAAGGAGGTTATCGTCCCCCGCTGTTCCTTTTCTATATTTTGAGTGATGATTGCGTCGAGTGTCGGCAATAAAGCACCAATTGCTATACCCACCAAGCTAGTTATTACCAATAGAAGGACGACCCTGTTTTTAGTAAAACCGACAAATACAAGGCTGATTGAAAGGACAGCTAAACTGATCATGATGATCTTTTTCATGACTGGTAATTCCCCCTTGATTTTTTTCCCTGCAACATAAGAAGATACGCAAAGAAAAAATAACGGGATCGCTATCACTAAACCTTTTTTGATACCATGCAAATCATGGATTTTTTCCAGATTATCAGACAAAAAGAAAAGAACACCGAACAAAACCAACATGACAAAGACACCAATGAGGAAAACCGTATATAACCATTTTCCTTCCTTCTTGAATATTTTTTTCGTATCATGCCAGAAATCCTTGAATTTCTTAGGCTCATCCTTCTCCTTTGGTACCTTTATAAAGAAAAAGACCAAAACAATAGATATTAAACTGAAGAATGAAATCGAGAAGAATGGTAAAAACCAGATAAATGCAGCAAACAGGGAACCCAATATTGGACTAAGCACTTTCCCAAACGTATTCGAGGTTTCTATGATTCCCAAACAAGAACTCGTTTTTTCATCATCATCTTTGTATAAATCCCCCACCAAAGGCAATATGATGGGTGAGGCCCCAGACGCCCCAATCCCTTGCAATACCCTCCCAATGATGATCCATGTATAGGGATTTTCCATTTTCCATGACGCATAACCAGCGATCAAACCACCGATAAGGGCTAGGATCAAGCTTGGCAGAATGACCATTTTCCTTCCGAATCGATCAGATAAATAACCAGCAATGGGAATTAAAAAGATGGATGCAACGGAATAGCTTGTTATCACCATACTTGATTGAAATGAAGATATCCCCACCTTTTCCTCGAAAATGGGCAAAACCGGGATAAGCATTGAATTTCCAAGTGTCATAACCAATGGAATCGATGCCATACTAATCAAGCACCACACGCTTACATCTTTATTTTGCTTCTCATGACCTTCCATACTTACACTCCTCATCCATTATAAAAGCAACTTATTGCATAAAAGGTGACCATTTGTGAAACCCATTTGTTTTGCATCATATATTAGATGTCTTAAATTATTATGTTATAGTGCAGAAAGATTTATTCAGTTGCGCTTCTCCCAAAATTACCCCTATTCCCTTTAAAACAAAAAAACCATTCTGTTTAAGAATGGTCTATCTTTTTGCTTGTACAAATTTGGACGTTGATTGGAACGTGGGGCACTCGCTCCAATCAACTATGTTAAAAAATTTGGATAGAACTCCATTTGCCTACAGTCTAACCATTCTGTTTAAAAATGGTTTTCCCGCTTTCGTCTTTATAAAAGAATAATATTCCTTTTTTCACATTCCTCTATTATTTGGTCATTCCATACCGAAACCTGAACCTCGCCAATATGTGCTTTCTTCAACAAAAACATGCATAATCTGGATTGCCCTATTCCCCCGCCTATTGAATACGGAAGCTTTCCTTCCAATACGGCCTTATGATAATCGAGTACCTTACGATTCTCGTTTTTGGATAATCTTAATTGTTTTAACAATGACTTTTCATCTACTCGAATGCCCATTGAAGAAACCTCAAAAGCACATTCCAAGAGTGGGTTCCATAAAACGATATCTCCATTTAGATCCCAATCATCATAATCCGGTGAACGTCCATCATGCTTTTCCCCCGATTGTAAAGCTCCGCCAATTTTCATAATGAAGATTGCACCATATTTCTTCGCTGCCACGTTCTCTCTTTCCTTCGGAGTAAGATCCGGGTATAAATCCTCCAACTCCTGGGTCGTAATGAAGTGAATGTTCTCAGGTAACACAGGCTTAAGCAGATAATGGAATTCAAACATATAACGTTCGGTCGATTTAATGGCACTATATATTTTTTTCACTTCGGATATTAATGTATCCACGTTACGTTGTTCTTTCGTTATGACTTTCTCCCAGTCCCATTGATCCACAAATAACGAGTGTAAATGATCCAGTTTTTCATCACGTCTTATTGCATTCATATTAGTGTAAATGCCTTCATCACAAGCCAAACCATACCTAGAAAGAGTGATTCTTTTCCACTTTGCCAAAGATTGAACCACTTCTATTTGTTTATCCTTAATATCCAGAGCATCAAAGGTAAGAATCCGCTCCACACCATTTAAATTGTCATTGATACCATTACCTTCATGTAAAACGAAAGGGGCTGATACTTTAATAAGGTTTAACGCATTTGAAAGTCCTTCTTCAAAATGATCCTTCATTTCATTTATTGCAATATCAGTATGCATGGTATCAAGAATTGTTTTGTATTTATTCGGCATTGATAATTCAGGCATAATTCTCCTCCAATTTCGCTTTGAATAGCGCATGCACTAAAATAGGCGTCTTTCCATTTGACCAAATTACATTATGAAGGAGTTTTCTGTGTTGTTACAAAAATACCAGGTCAGGCAAGGCGGACTAAACTCAAGAAATAGGACTAAAAAGGTGGTACAAGTCCAAATATTTGAATACATTCAAATAAGCGAAGATGTATAAACGATGAGGTGATGAATTGGGTGTTTTTTTCAGCTTTGTATTATTAGGTTTATCACTGGCGGCTCCTATCGGTCCCATAAACGCTGCTCAATTGGACAAAGGAATCAAGAAGGGTTTTTGGCATGCCTGGATATTTGGCTGGGGTGCCATTTTAGCGGATTTTGTTTTTATAGCCCTCGTCTTTTTCGGTGTCGTCCACTTTTTGGACAACTCCTTCATGAAGACATTTTTATGGCTTTTTGGATTTTTCGTCCTGACCTATACCGGAATCGAAAGTCTGCTAAGTGCAGGTAAGATTGAAGTGAATGCACGAAAAGCGAAAGATTCCCTTTTCTCTTCATTCCTGACAGGATTCATCATGTCCCTTTCGAATCCTTTATCCATTTTGTTTTGGCTGGGGATTTACGGATCCATTCTCGCAAACTCCGCTTCAAAATATGATATGGATCATTTACTTTTATACAGCTCAGGAATCCTTATCGGCCTCTTAATCTGGGATTTCGTAATGGCCATCATCGCCAGCACCTTCAGACGCTTTTTATCCAAACCCATTCTAATGGGCATCTCGATCATTTCGGGGATATCCCTTATAGGGATTGGCATTTACTTTGCCATCCAGGCAGCAAAGGTTTTATTTACATAAGTATTTACTCGTGAGTTCGCATTAAATAGATAAATTAGGACGCCTATTTTAATATCCTTCTTTGTCCATGCTGGACACTTATCCCCCATTTTTCATAGCCTGAAAGGGCAAACACAAAGGGAGGATTTCTAGATATAGTTTGATTACACTACTTAGGATTAACCTGCCCCGGCGGCGGGCACGGTGGCCCGGGGGGTAACGGTTTCCAGCAGTTCATTCCTAGTGTTGGCTGGGTATGGATTTGTAGATAAAAAGAAACAGCCGATTTATTCGGCTGTCTTTTTTATTCCAATTACCGTGAATTCCGGGCTTTTACTCGTGAATTCTGGCCTTTTACTCGTGAGTTTCTCGCTTTTACTCGTGAGATTCGGGCTTTTACTCGTGAGTTTCAATTTAAGCTGCTTTCTTGTTAGATGCTGCGTTCTTTTATTTGCTGGACCATTTTCTTGATGAACGTTTCTATTGTGATATTTTCAAATTCTTGTTCCCCGTATTTCCGGACATTTACTTCATTTTCTTTCTCTTCTTTATCTCCAAGGACTAGCATATATGGGATTTTCCCCAGCTGTGCTTCCCTGACTTTATACCCCAGCTTTTCATTCCGATCATCGATTTTCACTCTTATGCCTTGATTCTTCAGTGCATTTTGAACCTGTAAACAATAATCCAGATGAACTTGTGAGACTGGGATGATCTGTACTTGCACCGGGGCGAGCCATACCGGAAAAGCACCGGCAAAATGTTCTATGAGGATTCCGAAAAAACGATCGATCGATCCAAAGATGGCACGATGAATGACGACCGGACGGACTTTTTCATTATTTTCATCGATGTAAGTCAGATCAAATTTGTCGGGCATTTGAAAATCAAGTTGGATTGTTGCACATTGGTGGCTTCGTTTTAATGCATCTTTAATATGAAAATCAATTTTCGGTCCATAAAATGCCCCGTCCCCTTCATTTACTTGATATTGTATCCCGATGCATTCCAGAACATTTTTCAGGGCTGTTTCAGAAGCTTCCCAAAGGGAATCCTCGCCCATTGAATCCTCCGGACGAGTCGAGAGCTCAACGGAATACTCGAATCCGAAAGTGCGATACACCTTATCGATCAGATGAAACACTTGTTTAATTTCACTTTCGATTTGATCCTGCCGTACATAGATGTGGGCATCATCCTGACAAAATGTACGGACACGCAGCATCCCGTTCAACGCACCGCTATATTCATGACGGTGGACTTGACCGAATTCGGCCATCCGGATGGGTAAATCCCTGTAAGAATAAAGACTGTTTTTGAAAATAAGCATATGACCCGGACAGTTCATTGGCTTCATCGCGAATTTTGTTTGATCCACCTCAGTGAAGTACATATTCTCGTGATAATGATCCCAGTGGCCCGATTGTTCCCATAACCGCTGGTTCATCATGAAAGGAGTCCGAACTTCGTCATAATCAGCTTCAGTCTGAAGCTCTCGCGAGAACTTCTCCAATTCATTTCTAACGATTTGTCCTTTCGGTAAATAAAATGGCATTCCAGGGGCTTCCTCCGAAAACATGAATAATTCCAACTGCTTCCCTAATTTACGGTGGTCGCGTTTGGCCGCTTCTTCCAGGAATTTAAAATGATCCTGTAAACCCTTATTCTTTCGAAAAGCCACGCCATACACCCTTTGGAGAACTTCATTTTGATTGTCTCCCCGCCAATAGGCACCAGATACACGAGTCAATCTGAATGATTTTACAAATGATGTGGATGGAAGGTGCGGCCCTCTGCAAAGATCGATGAATTCACCCTGTTGATAGAGCGTTAATTTTTCACCATTGGGGATATTCTTTGCTATATCCAACTTGAAAGACTCCCCTCTGCCCTGGAATAACTTCACAGCTTCTTCATAAGTCACTTCGATCCTTTTAATTTCCAGATTTTCACTTATGATATGTTCCATCTCTTTTTCAATGGCTTGCAGATCTTCTGAGCTCAAAGAGTGGTCTAACTTAAAATCATAGTAAAAACCGTCTTCCACGACTGGTCCCATCCCTAATTCCACATTTTCGTAAATTCTTTTCACAGCCTGTGCCAAAACATGCGCCGATGTATGTCGCAATACTTGTAATCCTTCAACCGAATCGAGAGTCAAGATCGACAGTTCACCATCCTGAATAAGCTTGTGACTTAAATCAACCAATTGCTTATCCAGTTTTCCAGCTACTGCCTTTTTCCTTAAACTTGGGCTGATTGAGCCTGCCACACTTTCCACTGTGATCCCTTGCGGATACTCCTTTTGCTGCCCATCCGGGAATTGTACTTTAATCATTTTTTCATCCATCACATAAACACCCCTTTTTAATAATAAAAAAACGCACACATCCCTATGCAAGGGACGAGTGCGTTTACCCGTGGTTCCACCCAATTTCCCATAAGCAAAAAACACTCATGGCTCTGGAGCTTGTAACGCAGCTTAGACGATATCAGTTACTTTTTGTTCACCGATATAGCTCAAAGGCGGTAAATCAGTTTCCTAAGCCAGGAAGTTCGCAGCTGCCCTTCCCTCTCTGCAGGCCGTAAAAATGATTCATGTCCTTATCATCGCCATATTTTTATATAGAAAAAAACGCACACATCCCTATGCAAGGGACGAGTGCGCTTACCCGTGGTTCCACCCAATTTCCCATAAGCAAAAAACACTCATGGCTCTGGAGCTTGTAACGCAGCTTAGACGATATCAGTTACTTTTGTTCACCGATATAGCTCAAAGGCGGTAAATCAATTTCCTAAGCCAGGAAGTTCGCAGCTGCCCTTCCCTCTCTGCAGACCGTAAAAATGATTCATGTCCTTATCATGGCAATAATTATAATAATAAAAAACGCACCCATCCCTATGTAAGGGACGAGTGCGTTTACCCGTGATTCCACCCAATTTCCCATAAGCAAAAAATACTCATGGCTCTGGAGCTGTAACGCAGCTTAGACGATATCAGTTACTCTTGTTCACCGATATAGCTCAAAGGCGGTAAATCAGTTTCCTAAGCCAGGAAGTTCGCAGCTGCCCTTCCCTCTCTGCAGACCGTAAAAATGATTCATGTCCTTATCAATGCTTCTAAAATTTTATATTGTTATATATATTACAATATATTCCCATAAGTGACAACCTCAATTTTTTTCATTTCATTACTAACACCAAATTGGTATAATTAGTAAAAAAGGAGTCTCTATGAAACGTTTAAGCAATTGGTCAATCGTATTTGCAGTGATTGGTATCCTATCATTTTCCTGTTCCCTAGCTTTTTCAAAAGCCTCCGAGCTGCTTATGATTTCAGGATTCGGTGCGTTGCTAATTGGTTTGTTATGCAGCTTAGGGGCCATGTATAAAAATGAAAGGGGAATGTCGAAATTTTTGGCTGTGGCTGCATTCTTTCTTTTAAGTTTCATTCTCGTTTGGAATGAACCATTTCAAATTGTCAGGCTCTTGACCTGGATGAAAAATTAAATGAAAAAACCCGTTCACCATGACGGGTTTTTTCATTGATTCATTCTTCATCGGTTATCGTTCGGCTTGAATTCTTTATTCCGAGCCATAGCGTAAGTCCAGTGGTCCAGAGTATTAGCGCGCATCCAAAGCCGAGCAATGATAACGGTGCAAGGATTTGGTGCTCCCCAACCATGACGATGTCTGGCACAATCAGCCATGTAATAAGCGCCAATAAACAGAGAAGCACACCTGTTGCATAATAAACCTTGATTTGGAAAAGTGACGCCAATGGTAAAAAATGAATCCCTACAATAATGGCGATGACTCCCGGTATAAGATCGGTCTGGTTGATCAAGTTACAGATGGCAATGGCAATCCCAATCAGCAAACCTTCGGCAATGAAGACCATATTAAACAAAAATCCGATACGCTTAAGACGTCTTGCCCCATCACCTGAAACTTGATTGGACACTTTTTGTGAAGCATGTATTAATGAAATGCCAACGATAACCATGATGATTCCCACGAATATGGCTGCGAGTTCCACGTAGGGAAACCCCCACCCCTGCAATCCCATTACACCGGTACCCGCCCACAGTGTTCCGAAGACCGCCATGAAAATGACTCCAATTCCAGAACCGCGAAACGCCTCTTTCATCATCAGTTTCCTTTCATCCACAGTATAATCGTACATAGAATAATATTGCACCACTTCCCCAATTATTCAGCTATAAAAAAATCATTTGAGATGAGATAATTGCCGTTTCGCAGATATAACTGGATTTTCGCAGATATATTCCGTTTTTCGCAGATATAATTCGATTTTCGTTGATATAATTCGATTTTCGCAGATATAATTCGATTTCCGCAAATATATTCCGTTTTTTCGCAGATATAATTCGATTTCGATACAAATTTTCATAAAAAAACCTGAGTCCCGAAGGGGAGCTCAGGTTTTTTCCAGTGGTATCAAGCCACATCTGATTTATCGAATTGACAATCTTTTAATGCTATTAATTTGGTCTTGTGATAAAACTTATATCCTAACCAGACTGCCAGGAATATCGGTAATCCGATATAGGAGACGGCGACGCCATACCAGTCGATGCTGCCGCTTAGGAATGCTCCATAGTTCTGTCCTGCTATGACGAGTATGCACAGGGTGAATGAAAGAATCGGACCGAATGGAAACCATTTTGCTTTATATTTGAGTTCGTTTAGGTCACCACCCTGTGCAACATAGGCTCGTCTAAAGCGATAATGGCTTATGGCGATTCCGATCCAGGCGATGAAGCCAGTCAGCCCGGATGCATTCAATAGCCATGTAAATACATGGTCCCCGAAAATGGAGGTCAAGAAGGCGAATCCCCCAATTATGGATGTCATGATCAAGGCATTCATCGGGATCCCCCTGCGGTTGACTTTGGCCAGGAATTTGGGAGCTTGATGATCTTTTGCCATCGACCATAACATCCGCGTTGATGCATATAGCCCCGAGTTCCCGGCGGATAGTAAGGAGGTTAACACGACCGCATTCATGACGGATGCAGCGAATGCCAGCCCTGCCCGTTCAAAGACAAGCGTGAAAGGGCTTACAGAAATGTTTTCGACATTTCCGTTCAACAAGCTTGGACTCGTATACGGTATTAAGAGACCAAGTATCAGGATGGCCCCGATGTAAAATAATAGGATGCGCCAAAATACTTGGCGGATTGCATTCGGAACATTTTTTTCGGGTTCTTCACTTTCCCCGGCAGCAATACCAACCAGTTCTGTGCCTTGAAAAGAAAATCCCGCGATTAGAAAGATTGAGATGATCGATAAAAATCCTCCCTTGAATGGTGCCTCATCCATGGTGAAGTTTTCAAATCCGATCACCTTTCCGCCAAAAATCCCCAATATGGTCAATAAACCAATAATGATGAAGCAAATGATGGCAATGACTTTTATTAGTGCAAACCAATATTCAGATTCACCATAGCTTTTAATGGATAGGGCGTTGAGGGTGAAGACGATTCCAAGAAATAAGGCACTCCAAATCAGGCTGGGTACATCAGGGAGCCAGAATTTCATGATGATGGCTGCTGCAGCTATTTCCACGGCAAGGGTGACTGCCCAGTTAAACCAGTAATTCCAGCCAAGTGCAAAGCCGAATGCGGGATCAACAAAGCGTGTGGCATAGGTGGAAAAGGATCCCGACACAGGCATATATGTCGCCATTTCCCCTAGGCTCGTCATCAGGAAATAAACCATGATCCCAATGCAGGCATAGGCAGCGAGGGCACCGCCGGGCCCTGCGCTCTGGATGGTTGCCCCGCTCGCCAGGAATAATCCGGTTCCTATTGAACCGCCAATGGCAATCATGGTCATATGTCTTGCTTTCAGTTGCCTTTTAACTGTCGGTTCTTGATTATCAATGGGATTCCTTTTAACTGTCGGTTCTTCATTATCAATGAGATTCATGTCCATAAGGTTCCTACCTCATTTTCTTTTAAAGTTAAAAGTTCAAGAATAAAAGAGTTTTTTAACAACCGCTTTGTGAAAGACTTAATCGTTCGCTTCACTTGCTGGGATGCCATCCAGTTCAATTGCCATTTCCCGGTATAGTCTCTCTCTTCCCGGATTGGGTGACCCCATCCTGCTCATTCTCCATTCCACACCATTGAATTAGAGTGAGCGCAATGATTTCGGCTGTGGAGAACACGTTGTCGAGCAGGATGTATTCATTTGGATAGTGGGCAACCTCGGTTACTCCCGGTCCGAAAACGATTGCTGGCGTTTCACCGACATGTGTCAGCAATCCCCCGTCCGTTCCCCAAGGGGAGGCTTCAATGACCGGGTCCTGTCCGGCAACCTGCCGATATTGATGAACAAGTGCATTCATCAGTTCATGCTCTACATCAATTGCCCCTGGAACCCAGCGTGCCCCGAACCATTCCAATACGGGCGGGTTTTCCTTGAACCATTGGTCCGCTTCCCCGAGCTGCAATAACCAGGCCGCCATTTCGTCTTTCGCCTGCTCCATCGTTTCCTCCGGCGCAACACCCATCCTTCCTTCGACTTTCACAAGGTCGGGAACGGATGACGGCCAATTACCGCCTTCAATGACGCCTAGATTGATTGGAATCGGAATGGGCGTGTTCTGATAAAGCGGATCACTGATACGTGCATTTCGCTTTTCTTCCAATGCACGAATATGATTGATGACGGTCATGCTTTTTTCAATCGCACTAACGCCTTCATACCTCGTTCCGCCATGGGCTGACCGACCTTTAACATGGATTCGGAACCACATCGAACCCTGCTGTTTCGGGAAGATCCTCATATTCGTCGGTTCAGGGATCAGGGCGGCATCGGCTTTATATCCCCTCAGGACAGCCGCTAATGTTCCGGCACCGCCGCTTTCTTCTTCAATCACACTTTGAAAAATGACATCTCCTTTTAATTGGATGCCATTTTCCTTCAAAGCCTGCATCGCCAGGATTAGCGAAACATTTCCACCCTTCATATCGGTTACGCCGCGTCCAAACATCCTTCCATTCTTAATCGCTCCGCTATATGGGTCGTCGTCCCACTGATCTCGGTCTCCGTCCGGAACGACATCGATGTGTCCGTTCAAAATGATGGAACGTCCGCCTCCAGTCCCTTTCATGATACCCACCACATTGGGGCTGTTGGAAAATTCACTGCGCGGTGAATAGAAATAAGAATGCTTTTTCAGCTCGCCGCCGTCTGGTTCCCAACTATCGATCTGCAAACCCATTTCCTGCAGCTTTTGGGCGACGATGGCCTGTGCCCCCGCTTCATTTCCTTGTGTACTCGGGGCTTGTACCATTTTTTGCAATAGGTTTGTTCCTTCTTCCCGATGATCCTTGATCCATTGGTTTATCCGTTTTTGTATATCCGGCACGTTTATCCTCCTTAATTACACATATTCTCATAGATTACTGAAAGTCCCATTCCGCCTGCCATACACAACGTTACCATTCCGTACTTAACTTGTGAACGCAACATTTCATGCATCAGTGTGACTGTCAATTTTGCACCTGTTGCTCCTACAGGGTGACCAAGTGCAATTGCCCCCCCATTGACATTGACAATATCCGGATTCAAATCTAACTCCTTGATCACTGCAAGTGCTTGGGCAGCAAAGGCTTCATTAAGTTCAATCAGTCCGATATCCCGTAAAGATAGACCTGCTTTTTCCAATGCCTTTCGAGTAGCGGGTACTGGTCCAATCCCCATAACTCCAGGTTCCACTCCTGCACTGGCAAAAGCCTTTATTTTCAAGAGCGGTTTTAATCCCTTTTCTTCTGCTTGCTGCTTGGACATTAAAAGTACAGCTGCCGCCCCATCATTCATAGGACAGGCATTTCCTGCCGTAATGGTTCCTTCATTTTTGAATACTGCCTGAAGATTGGCTAGTTGATCTAGATGAATGTCTTCGCGTACCCCTTCGTCATGGTTGAAGATTTGAAGACCTTTTCGATCCTTGATTTTAAGTGAAATAATTTCTCTATTAAAGCGACCCTCTTCTATAGCTTTCCAAGCCTTCTTGTGGCTTTGATAAGCAAATTGATCCTGTTCTTCACGACGGATACCATATTTTTCAGCCAAGCGCTCGGCAGTGATTCCCATATGATCATTTTCCAAGGAACATATTAATCCATCTGCCAGCAAAGCATCCTCCATCGTTACGTTTCCAAATTTACCGCCCCATCTATTTTTCACGATATAAGGCACATTGCTCATGCTCTCCACTCCGCCAGCAATGATGACGTCTTCTTGACCAGCAGCGATAGTTAAAGCGGCGTTGGTAATGGCCTTTAAACCTGATCCACATGCTTTGATTACAACGTGTCCTGGAACACTGTATGGGAAACATGCCAGCTGCGACGAAATTCGTGCCGAGTTAAGTCCGCCTCCGTGGACATAGCCGTGTCCGAAAATCACTTCATTGACTTTTTCTTTACCCAAACCGGAATTCTCCATTAAACCTTCCAATACTTGACGGCCCAATTCGGTAGCTTTAACATTCCTGAGTGATTTTCCAAAAGTTCCAACTGCAGTTCGTGCCCCAGCAACGATGACAACCTCATTCAAGCTCTTTTCCTCCTCTTACCTATTCAATGGTGTTGACAGCAGCATGGATTTTCAACGTTGCCTCCGTATTCCTTATCACATCATCCACGGTATATGGCGCCATGACTTCCTTAAGCACCAATCCCTCTTCTGAAACTTCCATGACAGCCATATCCGTAATAATTAAATCCACACTCTTTCTTGCCGTCAATGGCAGCGTACATGTCTTCAAGATCTTAGATTCACCCTGCTTATTCACGTGATTCATCAGGACGATCACCTTTTTAGCTTTCTGGGCAAGCTCCATTGCCCCCCCCATACCCGGCACCCGCTTTCCTGGGACGATCCAATTCGCCAAATCCCCTTTTTCACTGACTTCCAGGGCCCCAAGGATGGTGATGTCGATGTATCCTTTCCTGATCATCCCAAATGCCGTTGCACTGTCAAAGTAAGAAGCTCCCATTACAGTGGTGATTGGGAAACCTCCCGCATTACAGAGGGCAGGATCTTCTTTTCCGGGATCAGGACTTGGACCTGTACCGAGAACCCCATTTTCCGCATGGAACAGCACATGGATATCTTGAGGAATATGATCTGCCACCAAGGTAGGGATGCCGATGCCTAAATTGACGATCAACCCGTCATGGATTTCCTTGGCGGCGCGTTTCGCGATGCGATTTCGTACATCTACTGCCATGCCCATTTCCAATTCACCCCTTTTGTCGGAATCACCATATCTACATAAATGCCTGGTGTGGCAATACATTCCGGATCCAATTCGCCTGCAGGAACGATTTCCTCCACTTCCGCAATCGTGAAGGCCCCTGCCATCGCTACCAGCGGATTGAAATTACATGCAGTCTTGTCGTACATTAAATTCCCAAGTGAATCGGCCTTTTTGGCATGGACGATGCTGACCTCAGCCGTCAAAGCGGTTTCCACCAAATATTCTTTTCCTTCTATCACAATCTTGTCCTTGCCTTCTTCGGCTATCGTACCAATCCCGACATCGACAAAAATCCCGCCTAAGCCTACACCTCCGGCACGAATCCGTTCGGCTAATGTACCCTGCGGTGAAAATTCGACTTGCAGCTTTCCTTCAGTCATGAGCTTGCCGGCATTAGGATTGGATCCGATATGCGAGGCGATCACTTTCTTTGCCCTTTCAGCTGTCACAAGCCGGCCAATGCCAATGTCAGGAAATCCAGTATCATTGCCAATCAACGTCAATTCCTTAACGCCCTTGTCAAGGATACCCTGTACAAGTGTCGGAGGAGTCCCCACTCCACCAAATCCGCCATACATGAGTGTGCATCCATCGGAAATATGCTCCAGCGCTTCTTCCATGGTCACAATTTTGTTTTTCTTCGTAATGACCTGCTTCATACCGTTCCTCCTAAATAGCCTGCATGTCCTCAATCAAACCTTCCGCGTGCAATTCTTGCTGCAACTTATCGAGGGAAGCTTCCAGTATCATGACGAGGCGGTCGATTTCTTCATTCGTAATGATTAATGGCGGAGATAAAATAACCGCATCGCCAGCGATTCCTTCAATCGCACCTGCAGCAGGATAGATTAACAACCCCTTCGCAAAAGCCTTATTTACAAGCCTTGTAGTCAGGCCGATTTGCAAGTCGAATGGAGTTTTTGAAATCCGATCGGAGACAAACTCAAGCCCAAGGAGCAGCCCTTTCCCTCTTACATCACCAATGATGTCGAATTTCTCAGCCAATCCTTGCAGCTTCTTAAACAGATATTGACCTTTCTTTTCCGCTGCCTGAACCAGGTCATTTCCCTCAATGTAGGAAAGCACTTCCAATGAAACGGCTGCCGATAGAGGGTTTGCACTATATGTGTGTCCAGCCAT
The DNA here is from genome assembly GCF_057586375.1 of Peribacillus sp. SRI_006. Taxonomy (NCBI): domain Bacteria; kingdom Bacillati; phylum Bacillota; class Bacilli; order Caryophanales; family Bacillaceae; genus Peribacillus; species Peribacillus sp. SRI_006. Next base: position 284,658 of record NZ_JBYCZT010000004.1, read on the forward strand.
AATTGATTTCGAGCCTTTTAAAATGGGCTCCATGACACGGTCAGTAACCATTGTGGCTGCCATTGGAGTATAGCCTGCGCTCATTCCTTTACCCAATGCGATGATATCCGGAGTGACTCCCCAGTGTTCCATCGCGAACATTTTTCCTGTCCGTCCGATTCCCGTCATTACCTCATCGGCAATAAAAAGAATGTCATAGTTTTCGCAGATTTCCTTAATCCTTTGATAGTAGCCATCCGGCGGTGTTACAGCACCAGCGGATGCCCCGATTATCGGTTCTGCGATGAAGGCGGCGATATTCTCGGATCCGACCCTTTGAATGGCTGTCTCCAGTTCATTTGCACACTGAAGCTTGCATCCGGAAGTTTCATTATTATAAGGACAGCGATAACAGTATGGAGCCGAAATGCTAGGGAAATCCTCCAATAGCGGCACAAAACGCTTTCTTCTTGGTACATGGCCTGACATCGATAAAGCGCCCATCGTGATCCCGTGATAACTCGTCCACCTGGAGATTATGCGGTTTTTTCGCTCAAACCCTTTTTCTTGCCAATGTTGAATCGCGATCTTCATCGCCGTTTCGGTCGCTTCCGATCCACTATTCACGAAAAATGACCAATTCAAATCCCCTGGAGCCAACTCACTTAGCTTTTTGGCCAATGCCTCTGCGGCTTCACTCGTAAAATGAGACCTATATGCAAAAGAAACTTTGCGGGCCTGCTCAGTCATTGCCTCGACAATATCCAATACACCATGGCCAATACTTGCTGTGACCGCTCCTGATGATCCATCTATATACTGATTTCCATCTATATCATAAAGATAAATTCCATTCCCATGAGAGATAGTGGGATAGTCATGATCTAAAGTAGGCTTAATCAAATAATTGCGTGTCATGTCATCTCTCCTTTTAACGTTCGTACACATTATCTATTAATCTATTACGTTCTTAAAAGACTAAAAGGCTCATCCTGAATCAGGATGGATTCTGTAGGGCAGCCTTCCATAGCATCTTGCATGTCATCATGCAAGGTTTCAGGAACCTCGGCAATCCCTTGATTATCGTCCAAGATGACGAAAGCGATCCCTTGATCGTCATAGTCATAAATCTCAGGACCTGTTGAACCGCACGCCCCGCACGCAATGCACGTTTCTTTATCAACCCATGTGTATTTAGCCATAGAAAAATCCTCCTACTTGAGGGATAAATCTTTACCCCAAATATTCATGTCCTCATACTTATCCCAAATATTGCAATTCTTCGTTAATCTGCCTCCATATTCATAACCCAGCTGATGAAAGACGGCGTTCATGCCCATTGACAATGATCGGGCCAATGAATATGAGCAATAAATGTTTTTCCTGAATAATTCTTGTTCCAATGCGGAGATGAGCACCTTCATGAAACCATGCTTTCGATGCTGGGGAATTGTTGCACAGTCCGTTATTTCAGCATTATGATACATTTCATTCACTTCAGCGGATGCAGCACTCACGATGGTTCCTTCATATTCGATAACACTAAAGATCGTCCCTTCCTCCATCACTTTCTTGATATACCGTTCATCATTCATCGGTGTAGGGTAGGTTTCAAAAATGGCACCATATAGCTTCGCCAGCTCTTGTGCATCTTTCTCCGCAGCAGACCGGAGGATATAACCGTCAGGTATTTGCTGGGATTCAATCGGTCTAGAAACCTTGGTTACATCTTGGATGACCATATCTTCCTTGACCCAAAAGTCGCTAGTCCGCCTTTCATCCGTTAAATAGAAGGCCATGCAATAGGCATCATTCCCTTTGAAATACTTGCTCAATATTCCTTCCAGCATGAATCCCTGACCCAACGCCGCTGATAAATCTTCATTCCTTGCTTTAAGTATCACTTTTGTAAAGCCCTGCTCCTTTGCGATGGCAAGGGCCCGATCGATCGCTTTTTTGATATTTCCCCGATAATCATCCATGCGCAAGCGCTGATTGGCATGATCATGATAGAGCTCCATCGTATAACAATCCCCGGTCTCCATTTGGGTGAAAAAAGGCAGCTTTTGAACAGGCATCATGTATCCCCCTTATTTAAAGAATTCGGGAGAAGAGATGCCTAACATCCGCTTCTCCCGGCATTCTATTTCCAATTGAATAATTTTTTGACAGGTGCCTGAAGAAGCTGTTCATACGTAAACTCATCAGGATATTCACTCACATCATATATGGATAAGGCTTCATCCACCTTTTGATTCATTGAATCAGACACATAGATTCCGCATTCAGGACAGTTTATGGCCGGAACTTGAAGGACTTTTATTGAGCGTTTCCCGTCAGGCATGATCCAGTAACAATCCTTCTTTTCACTTTCTTCTACGTTTGGGGTATTGCACCATAAGCAGTCCATCTTCATTCCTCCTTGCCATCAGATTTCACCGAGCCGCTAGCGGCCAACTTTTTTTCTTGGGCCAACCTTAATTTTTCCTTCATTTCATCCCGTTTATCACGGCGATCCTTCAAGGAAGCATGTTCATCAGTGCTTTCATACGCTTTTCTCTTGTCAAGACGACGAAGGCCCTCTGGCACCAAGTTGAATTTCTCATCCGTCATGAGCGCGGAAATCCCGACGGCTTCTTTCCTATCCGCAGTACCATATACTTCATCAAAGTAAGCATCCGCACTGCCGGCAACATAGTTCTTCGGCTCCGGATAGCTAGTGATAACTCCTTCAAAGTTCCGTAAAACGACTTTATCCGGACTTTGCGAAAGAAGGTAATTCGGGGTCAAGGCAATCTTTCCGCCGCCGCCAGGAGCATCCACCACAAAGGTTGGCACTGCATATCCTGATGTATGGCCGCGCAGCGCTTCAATGATTTCCAGTCCTTTTGAAACCGGCGCCCGGAAATGGCCAATCCCTTCAGATAGATCACATTGATAAATGTAATAAGGTCTTACCCTTGCTTTTACACAGTCATGCATAAGCTTTTTCATGATATGGACACTATCGTTGATACCAGCCAGGATGACTGCCTGATTACCAAGCGGCACGCCTGCCATCGAGAGCATATCACATGCTTTTTTCGCTTCATCCGTCAGTTCAAGTGAATGATTGAAATGCGTATTTAACCAAACCGGATGGTACTTTTTCAGAATATTACATAAATTTTCCGTAATCCTCTGCGGGAAAACGACCGGTGCACGTGTGCCGATCCGGATGATTTCCACATGCGGGATGGCGCGCAGGTTACTCAATACGTATTCAAGGATCTTATCATTGATCAACAGGCCGTCACCGCCAGAGATCAGGACGTCCCTCACTTCCGGAGTGTTCCGGATATATTCAATCGCCCCGTCAAGCTGTTTCTTGGGAACACCCATGCCAACCTGACCTGAAAAACGGCGTCGTGTACAATATCTGCAGTACATGGAGCATTGGTTCGTTACAAGGAAGAGAACACGATCCGGATAACGATGCGTCAATCCTGGAACAGGGGAATCCTCATCCTCATGCAGCGGATCCTCCAAATCATATCTAGTCTTGTTCATTTCTGCCGAAAGCGGTACAGATTGTAAACGAATCGGACAGCGAGGATCATCGGGATTCATCAATGAAGCATAATAAGGCGTAATGTTCAACGGAATCGTTTGAGTCGAAATCCGGACTCCTTCCTCTTCATCCGGTGTCAAGTTGACGACCTTTTTCAGATCATCCAGTGTTTTAATTGTATTGGTCAATTGCCAGATCCAATCATTCCACTGCTCTTCCGTTACATCCTTCCACAATTCGATATCATTATAATGCCTGCGTCCACCTAGGTATTCTTTATGTTTTACATCCATTCCCATCAAATTCATTTAAAATGCCCCCTTATTGTAAGAACTTATATATATACTCTCGCAAGAATGATGCCAACATTGATAACAAGGAAATCATAAGCAAAAGGGGGCAAACCGAGCTTAAAATCGCAAGATATTTTTCATAACGCATAATTTTTTGCAGCCAGATTCTTTGCGTCTAGCAAAAAAAGAGGGTCTCTTTACACAAGAGCCCTCCAGTTTGTTGACAAAAGGAGTTCTATCCAAATTTTAAAACATAGTTGATTGGAGAGCGGGTGTGCGAGAATCCTGCGGGAATAGCGAGTCCAAGGGATACCCCAGCCAAGGGCGGACCGCCCGCGGAAAGCGAGTGCCCTACGTTCCAATCAACGTCCAAATTTGTAAAAGCAAAAAAATGTAGACGAACTCGATTTTCATCGAGCTTGTCTACATTCTGAAAGTCTCTTTAGATTACATCATGGTATGACAGTGACAGCGTTTCCAAAAAACTGAATTCACTTGGTTTCCTTCGACCCTGCCGTATAAACTTTTTCAATGCCGTACTTGTTTAGCTTATATTGCAGTCCCTGCCTTTTAATATTGAGGGCTTCTGCCGTTTTGCTGATATTCCCGTTATATTTCTCGAACATATTGATGATCATTTCCCTTTCCATTTCTTCAAGAACGACAGGTAAATCAATCCTGTTTTTCAATGGGGAAGGCTGGCTCTGCGCATTTGCTGCAGCATAATTTCCTGAAGGGAAAAGATAAGCAGGAAGATGATGTTCATCAATCATATCTTCCCCAGCGTCCATGACGTTAAAGGTTAACTCGATGGCATGTCCCAGTTCACGAATGTTCCCGGGCCATGGATATTGAAGAAGCCGCTGCATCGCCTTTTGACTGATCCCGCGCACTTCCGTAAAAAATGATTTGTTGAATTTTTGAATAAAGTGATTGACGATTTCCGGAATATCCGTTTTACGCTCGGAAAGAGAGGGCATCTGGACCGTTACGACATTGAGGCGAAAAAACAAATCCGAACGAATGATTCCCCGCTCCAACGCCTCTTCCGGAGAAATGTTCATCGCAGCTATGATTTTAACATTAATCTTTTGCTCCTTCGAACCTCCAACACGGCGCACTTCACCTTCCTGAAGCACCCGCAGCAATTTTGCCTGCAGACCGAGGTCGAGGCTATTCAGCTCATCAAGGAAAAGAGTACCGCCATTTGCCTGCTCAAAAATGCCCATGCGATCCATCGCTCCGGTAAAAGCCCCTTTCGTCGTGCCGAACAGCAGCCCCTCCATCAATTCCTTTGGAACGGCCGCACAGTTTTGCGCGATGAAAGGCTGATTTCGCTGAGCACTTACATTATGTATACTTTGCGCGACCAGTTCCTTCCCTGTCCCTGTTGGTCCATAAATCATGACTGGGGAATGTGTACGGGCCGCTTTTTTCGCCAAGGAAATCGCTTGCTTAAAAGCAGGACTATTGCCAATCAAATCACTAAAATGATAGGTCGCCGTCCCTTCAGAAAACTTATTTTTCCTATGCGTCTCGGCCAGCTGGGAACGCAAATCGACAATTTGGTCATACATATTCATGACCTTCGTAATATCCTTTGCGATTTCCACTGCCCCAATAATTTCACCATCCTCATACAAAGGATACGTACTATTGATCGACGTTATTTTTTTCTCCTTTAAATTGACATATGTTTGAATGGACTCAATCGTTTCATTGCCTTTTTCCAAGGCCACATGCAGCGTACTGGATTCATCTGTCAATGAAGGATAAAGCTGAAAAATATTCTCCCCCAGCACCTGCTCCCGATCCAGCCCGTCGATATGCGCCATCATTTCATTGTAAAAGACCGTATCCCCATCTTTATTCACAATATGGACACCCACATTGATCACATTCAATATCCATTCAAATTGAGTGGAAAACTGATTTACTGAAGATTTCATTTCTTCATCTCCGTTCTCTGCCATTTGATAGAATCACCTGTAAATTATAGCATTTAATGGGAAACATTCATCTCTTTATTCTTATTAAAATCAAACTTCAGCACAAAGGCAATAGAATAATAAGGTCAAATAAAGGAATCTCGCATTAAGCCAAGAAGATTATTAAGAGAAAATATAATATTTAGGGGTGAGTCGGATTTCGGAAACTAGATTGGAAATTAAACCGTGGGAAGATAAAGACCTTCCATTACTATTTCAACTAAATGTCCCAGAAATGATGGAACATCTTGGCGGACCAGAAAGTATTGAACAAATCCTGAAGCGTCATCAGCGGTATCTACAGATTGGTGATAAGGGATGCATGTTTAGCATCATCCCGTTTCCAGAGGCAAAGGCAGCCGGTTCCGTTGGCTACTGGCAAAAAGTGCGGAACGATGAATTTGTGTACGAAATAGGTTGGAGCGTCCTCCCTTCCTTTCAAGGAAAAGGAATCGCATCTCATGCCGTGAAGGCAATGATGGAGAAAATCAAAGCCGAACGAAATTACAAATACATTCACGCATTCCCTTCGATCACTAATCCTGCATCAAACGCAATTTGCCGCAAGCTCGGCTTCAATCTCATCTCCGAATGTGAATTCGAATACCCGCCAGGGAGCTTTATGCAATGCAATGATTGATGCTTGGAACTTATCTGACAATGGCCCCATTACCCTTAGGATAATAGTAAATAAAAGAGATTTGGATTGTATTGAATTAAACTCAACCAGTTAAAAGTTTGTCACAATTTTTAATTACAAACATAAAAGTCCATTCAATAGAGTGACAAAAGCCCACTCTCCCTATAAACAAGGGAGACTGGGCTTTTAAATATCTTTATAGCTCTTTTTTGTTTGATTTCTTGGAAAACGCTTGAGTTATTAATTAAGTAAGTAAACCCGATATTTATTAATTCAAGAATCCAAATTGTTCTAAATTTTTTAAGTAATATTGAAAATACTCATCTGAAATGTCAGTTGGATACTCTGCGACGCCCCTTTGAATAAGTGAACCTACAATCAACGCATTTAAATAACCATTCAATTTCTCACACTGGTCTCTTACAATAAACTCCGAAATGTATTTGCCATCTTTGCTTTCGAAGAAAATATCGATTCTTCTACCTTCTTGTTCATCTAATAGTAAATGGTTGTAATTCCATTCGACTTTTTTTATTTTTTTCTCATTAAGCGGATTTTCGTGATTATCCAGCACTTGTTCCTTGTGGTATCGTCTTTCTTCGTTTGAAAACAGTTTATTTAACACCGATGGATCATCTATTACAAGACACGTGAAAATCTTAGAGTATTCTAATTGGTCATCATTGACTAAATCTAGCACTTCTTTTTTTGAAAATTCTCTAGCTTTAAATTTAGATAAAATACGGTCAACGACCTGTTCCTTAGTTAACGATAATTCATCTTGCCTATATAGGTATTGTTTATATAACTTTTCGTAATTGTTCATTGTTTACCCCCTGCGTTTATTTGACGGGTCCACCGTAAAATGCATGAGCTTTCGGAGCACGCTTATAAGGGTGCCAATGCCAGTAATAACCTTTTTTAGGCTTACCATTAAGTTTGTCAACCTCATTTATTGGTTTTCCATTCTTATTAGCCGAAGACGCAACACCTTTTGCTTGATTACTAGAAGTAGACCACGTATCATTCTTCGACTTTATTCTAGCAACTGCCTGAGACTTTGATAAGCCCTTACCAATATATACTCCACCCTTTTTAACACTTGCAGCAAAATGATAATAACTCTTGGATTTTTTGGCTTGAGTAGCAATTACAAAGGCTGTTCCACCAACAATTATCATAGCACCTGTATGAAACAAAGCAGTTAGAACAGCAGGTGACATAGCGAGTCCAATTGGTATTAAGAAAACCAATGACGGTACGCCTTCTTCAGAATTATAGTTGAAAAGTTTTCCAGTTTCAACATCTTCAATAATTGCTTCCAATTCTTCACTTTCCTCTTCGTATTTAATATCCTCAATATTTGCTGTATATTCCTTTAAGACCTTATCACCAGTTTCATTTAATTCTTCCGTAAATAATGATATATGGTCTGCACCTGGTTCTACTTCGACAGTTACTTTAGAAGTTTGCCCTTCTGCATTTTCTAATGAAGTTTCCAAAACAAGTCCATCAGTAGTTATTTCAAAGTTTTCCACTGAAATGTTCTCTTCGGATAACTCATCTTCTAGTGCCTCTCCAATTACATTCTCTTTTACAGAAGTTTTCAGTAAGTGCTCTTCTGCTTTTGGGTGATTAACCGGAAGTAGGCTAACAATCATTGAAAATACTAATAAGATGATAATTTTATTTAAACTCTTCTTATTCATATAAAATCTCCTTACATGTTTTGTATAGTGGGCAAACCATATCCCACAGTATTTTTATCACCATTCACCTTTAGGGATGCCTTTTTTAAATATTCATACACTTTTAAGTGGATACTCTTATCCTTAGTAAGATTTTGTCTCGAAAGATATTCCGCAACTACTCCTGTTACATAAGCAGTTGAATAAGACGAACCTTCGTTATATGAGTATCCACCAATATTATTAAGAGACAAAATATTTTCTCCGGGACCAACGAAATCAATTTTACCGATAGCTGAAAACTTTGTAGATTTTTTTTCTTCGTTAATCATTCCTACAGAGATGACATCATCATATCTAGCAGGGAATTGAGCATTTAAACCATAAGTGTTTCCACTTGCAGCGATGAGGATAACTCCCTTATTTAAGGCATCAGCTATTAAGCTTCTTAATTCTGGAAAGTCAGATTGAAATCCAAGGCTCAAATTAATTACGTCCACATTCTGAGTGATCGCCCATTCAAGGCCATTAATGAAGTCTTTTTTATCAATTTTCCCATCATCTTTAATTACCTTAGCTGAATAAACCTCAACACTTTGTGTAACTCCAATGACACCAAATTTGTTGTCATTCGCTGTTATAATACCTGCAATTGCTGTACCGTGCCCTAAATTATCTTCATAGGAGAAAGATGGTCCTATAGAACTAAATTCTTTTACTACCTTTCCTTCCAAATCTTTATGATTCTTATTAATCCCACTATCTAAAATAGCAACTTTTATTTTTTTATCTACATCGCCACTTCTAGAATTACCTACTATATTTATCCCCCATGGGATATGTTGTTTTTTGTCCCACTGATCCTTTTGAACCTTATGCAGAACAAGTTCTTCCTTGGAATATCTTGAAATACTAAAATAGAAAACTCCTACCAAAATACCAAATGAAATAAAGATTAGAATAACTTTTTTCATTAAACAGCTCCTTTAGTCCTTTTAATCATCTAATAAATAATACAATAGACCTAATATAATGGGATGTAAATACCTTTTGATGAAAAAATTAACATTTTAATTTTCAAAAAAATTAATAATATAGGCAATTACTTTGAGAAGTATTTGAAGTCAAAGCCAAATTAACTCATATTAATGGTTGTCTACATTCAAATAGAAAAATTTATAACTTATATATCGATATTATTTTTTTCTCTAATTATTATTTAGTGGATACATGGTCTTTTTGATATGAATTACACCGTCGAAAAGGAAAAGTGATGAGTTAATGTATATTGGCGTAAATTATAGTTCTAAATATGAGCGAAAGAAATTCATTGCTTTTCATATAATGCGGCTTACTGCTCTGGGATGACCCTTCGGGGATAAACAAATTGTCCCTGCAGGCTTTAGTTGTCAGTAATCACAAGAAAGTAGAAAACTGGGCAAACCCCATGTCCCATCGAAAAAAATTGAGAATCAACTTTATTAAGAAAAAGTTCAGAACCCACTCTAAGGTTCAGACCATGTTATTTACGGTTTGGGCCATAATAAGTAGTCTCTTTTATTTGCTCAAAAATTAAATTAATATTTAAAGGAAAACCAAAAAAATCTCTCGAATAAACAAAAGACTTCTACCATCTTTTCATTCATACAAAATTTACACAATACTGTTCTCATTCTCTATCTACCAAACAATCCATTCCATGTTTCTTTACCTGCTTGCTTATCTGCAGTAATCTTTTTTGCCTTTTGGTATTTATATAATGCCATCTCGGTATTTTCCCCGAATATTGCATCAAGGGGACCGGGGTCAAACCCTTCCATATAAAGTGCTGCCTGCAAGATCCATGTGATATTGCAGCTAGCCCCTTTTTTTACTGTGACGGTAGTATTCTTCGTTTTAGGCCCCCATTTTCCATCGACAACAAGCTTTTTATTGAATTGCTTATTCAGTTCCGCTTGTAAACCTTTTATAAGGGCCGATCGGGTTTTGGGACCATAAACGCCATCTACGGCAATAGACGTTTTATATCGGCTATTTATCGTTTTTTGTATGGAAATTATATGCCCATCTCCTTTGCTGGTCTTTGGAGAAGTAATATGAGGTTTTTTTCCTGCTTGTAACTGTTTATAGGATAACCCGCCTGTCATCTCCAAGTGGGGGTAATCCTTGAATGAACTCCAATCCCCGCCCCAGATAAATCCTAATTCTTTACCTATGGCAGCCACACGCTGCCATTTTGAGTTCACTGTCCATATCGCTTTCTTGCCATCATCACTCACAATGAAGAAATCAATAGCCAGTCCAAAATTATGATAAGATTGCCCAGGCTTAGCGTTCGTCACGATCGGTTTAGCTAGATTACTATAGTTTTTTCCTTTGTAGCTGTAAACTCGTCCTTGGCCAAAAAGGTTGGCTTGTTCTTCCAAAGAACGATAACCCGCACTAATCTGTACATAAATCCCTTCATTATAAGCAAGTTCAATCATTTCCAAGGCTGCTGCCTTCACAATAGGATTCATCCCTTTGCCCATCTTTTTCACTGACCGCTCCAATAATGTCCGTAATGCTACTTTCACTTTCATCCCTCCTTTTAAGTTCCCATCAAAGTTTATATAAGACTTTTTAACGGAAAAGTAGCAGAGTTGGTAAAGTTTGTTCTCATTTAATAGAGAATAGAAGTGATATGTTATTTATCCGCTCCCTTTCCGCCGACTGCCTGCTAAGCCTCCTCGATGCAAGCGTCTGTGGGGTCTCCGGCTAGCCAGTTTTTCGGCAGAAAAATTAGCCATAAAAAAACCCCGTAAATGTTAGTTTGGTGTCTAACATTTACGGGGCAGTTCAGAGTAGCCTACAGTTTTTTCTTAATAAACTTCCAGCTGATTTCAGAAATCCGCTCCCTTTCCGCCGACTGTCTGCCAAGCCTCCTCGACGTAAACGTCTCCGGGGTCTCGGCTAGCCAGTTTTTCGGCAGGAGTGTCGCATATTTCTTCCATCCATTAAGGGTTACAGTATAAAAACATGAAGAATAATCTAGTCTTCAACATGTTTCAAGATGAGCCACTGCGGTTTTTTCTAAAGGCTAGCATTGAAAGTTGATGATTTACTTTTTAAAATCTTGTTCGGGGTGAGCAATCCGATACTCCTTTTACCGAAAAATTAATGGAACCGCCAGACTGTAGACGAATGGAGAGAAGTGCCAGTTTTCCTACAATATTTCACAAAAAAGAAGTCCAGTTGATTGGAACGGAAGGTACGAGACTCCTGCCGGAAAAGCGCGTCTAGGGGAGACCCCGCAGGCGAAAGCCGAGGAGGCTCCCCGACCGCCCGCGGAAAGCGAGTGCCTGGAGTGGAAATCCATTACACATACCCACCTTTAGAAATCCTCTCCCTTTCCGCCGACTGTCTGCCAAGTATTGATAACTGTGGTGAAAAGGCTTTTCGTTCTTCAAATAGATAGGGAATCCCCCAAAAAAAGACGGCTTCCGTTCGCCCGTTTGCGAATGAAAGCCGTCTAATCATGTATTATTTTATTAATCTCTTAACCTTACGCTTTGATTTCAATAGAGGGGCTTATTGTAAAGTCAGCCTCTGTTTTACTTTTCACTTCATCAAGTGTTACCCCATTTTGCAATTCAATCAATTCCATGCCAGCGTCTGTAAATTGAAAAACGGCCAGTTCGGTAATCAGGCAATGGACGACTTTTTCTCCCGTCAATGGCAATGTACAGCTTTTTTTCACTTTGGATTCCCCATGCTTGTTCACATGGTCCATGATGACGACAATTCGTTTTGCGCCTTGGACGAGGTCCATCGCTCCTCCCATCCCTTTTACCATCTTCCCTGGAATCATCCAGTTTGCCAAGTCCCCATTCTCGGAAACTTCCATCCCGCCTAAAATGGCTAGGTCGATGTGGCCGCCGCGAATCATTGCGAATGATTCAGCGCTATCAAAAAATGATGCCCCCGCTTTTGCCGTTACCGTTTCTTTTCCTGCATTGATCAAATCCGGATCAACTTCATCCTTATGGGGATAAGTCCCGATTCCGAGTAAGCCATTTTCCGATTGAAGCATGACATTAAAGTCATTTGGAATCATGTTGGCAATCAAGGTCGGCATTCCAATCCCTAAATTCACACACATCCCATCTTTGATTTCTTTAACGGCCCGTTCTAAAATTAGTTGTCTAGTCATTCGATACTCCTCCTTTTTATGCGTTAGCAGTTGTAAGTCTTTCAATTCGTTTTTCATAGTCATTTCCTACAAGCACTTTTTGTACATAAACCCCTGAAGTATGAATTTCATCTGGATCGAGCTCCCCTGTGCCCACAAGCTCCTCCACTTCGACAAGTGTGACTTTCCCTGCGGTGGCAACGACAGGGTTAAAATTCCTTGCCGTTTTCCGATATACAAGATTACCGAAATGATCTGCTTTCCAGGCTTTTACAAAGGCAAAATCCCCGACTATTCCTTTTTCCATAATGTATGTGCGGCCATCAAACTCTTTATGTTCTTTACCTTTTGCGACTTCCGTCCCTACTCCTGTAGCTGTATAAAAGGCAGGAATTCCCGCTCCGCCCGCTCTTAAACGCTCGGCCAGCGTTCCTTGGGGAACTAGTTCGACCTCCAGCTCGCCACTTAAAAATTGCTGTTCAAATAACTTATTTTCCCCAACATAAGAAGCGATCATTTTTTTGATTTGTTTATTTTCAAGCAATAGACCCAGACCCCAGTCATCGACACCGCAATTGTTGCTGACAATCGTCAAATCCTTTATACCTTTGTTACGCAAAGCAATGATTAGTTTCTCTGGTATTCCGCTTAATCCGAACCCGCCTACGATAATGGTTGCTCCATCCTCGATTTGTTGAATAGCGCTATCAAAAGATGTTAATAATTTACTCATTTTCCATCATCTCCATTCTTAATACTATTCTATTAAATAAACAGTGATGTTGCAAAAGCTATGATGAACACGGTCACTGTTTTCAAAATCGTAATCGCAAAAATATCCTTGTAAGATTGACGATGTGTCAGTCCAGTAATGGCAAGCAAGGTAATGACGGCACCATTATGCGGCAGCGTATCCATTCCGCCAGATGCCATGGATGCTATCCGATGAAGCATTTCCGGGGTGATTCCGACACTTTGGGCCACCTGCAAATAGTGACTTCCCATCACTTCTAGGGCAATCGAAAGTCCACCTGATGCGGATCCGGTAATCCCTGCCAGCACATTGACGGCAATAGCTTCGGATACGAGCGGATTACCGCTTGCATTGAACACCCAGTTTTGAATGACCGAGAATCCAGGAAGTGTTTTCACCACATTCCCAAAGCCAACTTCAGATGCAGTATTGAATATGGCAAGCAATGATCCCATTGCCGCAGCTGTTAATCCACTTGCCAATTTGACTTTGATGCGTCCAACATTCAGAAGCATCGCTGCAATGATGCCGATTGTCAATGCCACAATCAAAGACCAGGATGAAGTGACTGTGCTTACATCGGCAATGTTGAAAGTTTCCTTCAACATCGAAGCATCATACCAATGCTTAACCGAAATGGCACTGCGGCTGAAAGCAAAATTAAACGCTACGACAAGGATGAGCGGTACGATGGACAGCCAAAAGTTAGGCAGGTTTTGTTGTTCTGCACTTTCTGGCTCATTGATATGTCCTTCCCCATAGCCTTCACCATTTGCCACCGCTTGTTTACGGCGACGCTCTAACCAGATCATTCCTCCAGTGAATACCATGATCGCGCCAATAATCCCCATGATTGGAGCTGCATACGTATCTGTTCCGAAATAATTCGTTGGAATGATATTTTGAATCTGAGGTGTTCCAGGAAGGGCATCCATCGTATATGTGAAGGCGCCCAATGCTATCGTTCCCGGCAATAATCTTTTGGGAATGTCTGCTTCTTTAAAAATTGCCGCTGCAAATGGATAAACGGCGAATGCCACTACAAACAATGAAACCCCGCCATATGTCAGCGCCGAGCACGCCAGCACTACAGCAAGAATGGCCTGCTTGGAGCCTAGTGATTTTACGATGGTCTTGGCGATGGATGCAGCTGCACCGCTCATCTCCATGACTTTTCCAAATACGGCCCCTAATAAAAATATCGGAAAGAACGCTTTTATATAGTTAGCCGCAAACGTCATATATGTCTCTGTATAACTCGGCAGCAAATGTCCGCCGGATAAAATGACCGCCAGTAAAGTAACAACCGGCGCTATGATAATGACCGGATAGCCCCGGTAGGCTAAAAAGATTAAAAGTCCCAACGCCACCACAATGGCTAAAATTTGAATCACCAATTCAATTCCCCCTTTTCTCCCTTGCCCCCAAATAATTCGGAAGCCCTTAAATAGAACTAGTAATCTCCTAAATTCCATATTTTTAATTTTTCCGCTTTTACCATTCAAGCCTGCCTTCCCCAAGTCAAGCTGAATGATCCCCCTAAATATCTCCTAAACATTGAGAACGCTTTCAATAATCCCTTTTCATTTTACGTGGAAACACCATATAAAATGACAGATGGGCCATTCACTAAAGTAATTATGCAATTATTGTGCCAACTTAAATACAAGGAAAAATCTCATCTTTTAAAGCTTTTTCAAACATTTCCTTCCCTAAAATCACTTAAAACTGTAAAGGTTTCAGTACATACAAAGATAAACCCCAAAAAAGTGTAAGACTTTTCTTACAACTCTTAAATTCCCTTTCGTTTTATGTACGGATTTCCTAACACACGCAAATATTTGCTAGTAAAAGCTTGGGGAGGGGGATTCAGGCATTCGCTTACATTCGGCGGAAAGGGAGCGGACTTCTGAAAGCATCTTGCACGTTTTAAAAATAAAAAAACTGCAGGCAAACTCGATTTATTTCGAATTTGCCTGCAGTCTGAACCCTTTGGCAAAAGGGCCCTTTCTTCAATCATAAACCATATTTATTCATTTTTTCATACAGTGTTGTTCGGCTCACTCCGAGTCTCTTTGCCGTTTCTGATTTATTGCCAGAAGTCATTTCCAAACAGGAAACGATCGCCGCCCGTTCGGTTTCATCCATTACTTCAGCCAAGGTGCGGATCGAGACGGCTTCTTTATGACCCGTTATTTCTTTAGGGAGATGCTTGGAACGTATCATTTCCCCTTCTTCAACTATATTCATTGCGCGTTCAATGATATTCTCCAACTCACGAATATTCCCCGGCCATTTATAAAGGCGAAGCAGGCGCAATGCTTGATCGCTCATCCCTCTTACGCGTTTCTTCATGAGATTCTGGTACTTTTCAACAAGATGATTTACCAGTATTTCAATGTCCTCCGGTCGCTCCCTTAAGGAAGGAACATGGATTTGCAGGACCTTCAATCGGTAATACATATCAAGCCGGAACTCCCCTTTCGAGACCATTTCCTCCAGATTACGGTTCGTTGCAGCGATTACCCGTACATCAATCGGAATACTTCCCGTCGAACCGACCCTCTCAATCTCTTTCTCTTGTAAAACACGGAGCAGCTTCACCTGCATATGCAGTGGCAGCTCACCGATTTCATCCAGAAAAATCGTACCACCTTCAGCCGCTTCGAACTTACCCGCTTTTCCGCCTTTTTTTGCACCAGTGAAGGATCCCTCTTCATAGCCAAATAGCTCTGACTCCAGCAGTTCCGCCGGGATGGCGGCACAGTTCACTTTGACAAACACACCCATGGCCCGTCTGCTGTCATTATGAATGGAATGGGCAAACAGCTCCTTACCTGTTCCGCTTTCACCCAAAATCAATACATTCGAGTCGCTTTTAGCGGCAATTTTGGCCTGACCTTTCACTTCCATGAAAGCTGGGCTTCTTCCCATCAAATGATCAAACGTATATGAGGCCTTATTTCTCTCGCGAAAATCGCCTTTGTACTTTTTCAGCTCTACTTCAAGAGAATTTATCCGCTTGGAAAGAGCGGTGAATTGCCCGACATTCTTAAAAAGAATCTTCCCGACCGCCCCTATTAACTTGCCTTGTTTCCTTATCGGGGAACGGGTCGCAATTATATAATTATCTTTAATTTTTTGTAATTCAGCGACCTCTTGCTTGCCAGTTTTGGCGACCACATGCATACGGGTGTTTTCAATGACCTCCGTTACATGTTTCCCTATGGAGCTTTCCTGATCGACCCCAAGAAAATCCGCATAAGCATGGCTCAGCATTTGGACATACCCTTCCGTATCGACCATCACCAAGCCGTCATAGGCAAATTCGATAATATCCTTAAACAGAAGTTCTTCATGATTATCGATATTAAGAAAATCACTTTTATTATTTGTAAATAACAGGAGATAAATCTGATACTCCTCATCCCCCATTTGAATGATGGCCTTTCTGACAATCCCATTATTCTCATTCAAACGGATCGGAGTATTTACAGCTGGTACAAGGTTTTTTTCTAAAATCAAATGTATTTGCCGATCAAATTGATTCCCAGCAAAAGCCTCGGATAATACGCGATTGCATAGAACGATTTCTTTTTCGTTTTTCGTTACCAAAACACCAAAAGGCAATTCTTCCAATATCGCATTCACTAATTCCAATTGAATCGTTTCAATATCGCTGGCCATTCCTCTTCTCCTTAACCCGTCTGAAGTTTCCTCCATTATATCATAGGAAAATGAGGCCAAGTCATTACCGTTCCACAATCAGCGCAGTTCCCTGTCCGCCGCCGATACATAAGGTGGCAAGGCCTGTTTTTGCATCCCGGCGCTTCATTTCATACAATAAAGTCACTAAGATGCGGGCACCGGAAGCACCTACCGGATGACCCAGGGCAATCGCCCCGCCATTCACATTCACTTTCTCCGGCTTCAGTTCAAGGTCCTTAAGCACGGCGAGTGACTGTGCCGCAAAGGCTTCATTCACTTCCAACAATTCAATATCATCTATTGTCAATCCCGCTTTTGCCAAAGCTTTCCTTGTCGCAGGAACCGGACCATATCCCATGATTTTCGGATCAAGCGCAGCGTTTGCATATGACTTGATTGTCGCTAATGCTTCCAGTCCCAGCTCGTCCGCTTTTTCTTTAGACATCAGGACTAACATCGCACCCCCATCATTGATTCCGGAGGCATTACCTGCCGTAACCGTTCCATTTTCCTTAAATGCAGGACGCAGCTTCGTTAGCTGGTCTATCGTCAGCCCATGACGCGGGTGTTCATCTTGTTCCACCAAAATCGTCTTTCCTCTGCGTTTATATTCAACAGGTGCGATTTCCTCTGCAAATCGTCCTTCAAGCTGCGCCTTTTCAGCCTTCAGTTGGCTATCTAAAGCAAATTCATCCTGCTTTTCACGACTGATTCCCCACTGCTCGGCGATATTCTCCGCAGTCACGCCCATATGATATTGATTAAATACATCCGTTAAGGCGTCATAAGTCATTGAATCGATCGCTTCGGCATTACCCATTTTCTGTCCAAAACGATAATTCGGAAGTAAATATGGAGCATTGCTCATGCTTTCAATCCCCCCGGCAAGAATCACATCCGCATCACCAAGGGCAATGAATTGCGCTCCCATTATGACCGTACGGAGGCCAGATCCGCAAAGTTTATTAATGGCCATGGCCGGCGTTGTTTCCGGAATCCCTGCATGAATCGCAACCTGACGTGCCACATTTTGCCCTAATCCAGCAGATAGAATATTCCCAACCAATACCTCATCGATCATGTCAGCCGAAATATTTGCCCGCTTAATCGCTTCCTTAGCTGCCACGACTCCCAAGTCAACCGCCGAAACATTGGCAAGACTGCCTCCAAACGCACCAACCGGTGTTCTTGCTGCCCCTACAATCACCACTTCTCTCATAATACTTCCTCCTTCTCCATTTTTAATTTTCCCAGTTTAATAAAATTACGGTCCCTCTCATTGATTTTTTGAGAAACGGTAGATTCTTCATACGTAAAAATGCCTTCTCCCGACTTCGTCCCAAGCTTTCCCTCAGCCACCAAATCACGAATCAATTCAGGAGCTTCCTTACTCTGGTCCAATACCGGTGAAACATTATCGAAAACACGCTGCCATGTATCAAGTCCGCCAAAATCGGCAATCTCGATCGGCCCGGTAAATGCCCAGCGAAAACCTGGTCCAGCCGTTATCGCCGTATCGATATCCTCGGCATCGGCAACGCCCTCTTTTAATAGATAAAAGGCTTCACGCATCAAGGCAGTCTGGAGACGATTGGCAATGAACCCTGCTATTTCTTTTTTCAAGAGAATCGGAGACTTGCCGATTTTACGCATTAAATCCATGGTTGTCTTGACGATTTCCGGCTTCGTTTCGTCATGCTGAACAATTTCAACCAATGGAACCAAATGGCCAGGATTAAAGAAATGCGTGATGACCATTCGCTCCGCAAACGAGGCCTTCTCCATCAATTGGGAAATCGGAAAGGTCGATGTATTTGAAGCAACAATTGCATCCGGTTTGATTATTTCCTCCAGTTGCTGATATAGATTTAATTTCAGCTCGATGACTTCCGGAATCGCCTCAATAATAAAATCAGCATCCCTTACTGCCCCTTCCAAGTCCACGCTGTATGTAATATTCGCTAAAGCACCTTGCTTTTCCCGATCAGTCAAAGCCCCTTCTTCCATGAGCAGTGATAGATTCTCAGAAATTCGATTTTGGGCATGGTATAGCAGCTCTTCCTTTATATCGTTAATGGTGACGAAATACCCGCTAACTGCAAAAGACTGAGCGATCCCACTACCCATTACACCTGAACCGATAATGGCTATTTTTTTAATCATCCAGCTTCCCCTTTCCGTTTCAATTACCTTTATTTACTCACCTTTTTATATATGCAATATCCATGCCAATGATAAGGGGAAATAAAATTCTTTTTTTATTTTGAAAATCATGATAGACTCTTACTCATTAACCTAAACCATATTTTTATACCCTTCCCTTTATATACTTACTCTACGGAATACTTCCCTGTTCACGACATAAAATGACAGACTTGGACCATTACATTTTTTATTGGAGGAATGTAATATGGTTAAAGATAAAGTGGCGATAATTACCGGATCTGCTAGAGGAATCGGCTTTGAGATTGGAAAGATATTTGCTGAAAATGGAGCAAAGGTCGTTTTGTCCGACCTTGATCAAAACACAGTTGAAAAAGCTGCTCTGGACCTAAGGAACAACGGCTTGGAGGTTATCGGCTTAAAAGCTGACGTAACAAGTGAAGAGGATATTATCCAACTAATCAAAAAAGCTAAAGACAAATATGGACGAATCGATATTTTCATCAATAACGCCGGCCTTCAGCATGTTGCACCAATTGAAGAGTTTCCAACTGAAAAATTCGAACTGATGATCAAAATCATGCTGACCGCGCCATTCATTTCAATTAAGAACGTTTTGCCAATCATGAAAGAACAAGGCTTCGGCAGAATCATCAACATCTCTTCCATTAACGGCCTGATTGGATTCGCCAACAAAGCCGCATACAATAGTGCCAAACACGGTGTAATCGGCTTGACGAAAGTCGCTGCCCTGGAAAGCGCCTCTTTTGGCATAACCGTCAATGCCCTTTGCCCAGGATACGTAGACACGCCTCTCGTCCGCGGTCAATTGGAGGACCTGGCAAAAACAAGACAGGTACCGTTAGAAAGCGTTTTGGAAGAGGTCATCTATCCACTTGTCCCACAAAACCGCTTACTCGATGTAAGTGAAATTGCCGACTACGCCATTTTCCTTGCAAGCGACAAAGCTCGGGGCATCACAGGCCAGGCAGTCGTATTAGATGGCGGATATACTGCTCAATAAAATGCATCTTAAAAACCCCGAATAAATGGCACCAAAAAGTGCTCTGTATTCGGGGTTTTCTGTATGGAAATGTGGGAAAATTTGGTGACGAAAAGATATCCCCCATGTTAAAGTAATATAGGGATACCTCCCATTTTACAACTATTAAAAGGAGGCCGCGTCATGATTATTAAGTGGGTTAGACTGCGATAATGAAAAGCGCAGGCCAATCATCATGCTCCGGAAAGTATATATTGATCTGCGCCATCGTAACGGCTATTGGATAATATTTAATACGGAGGTAAAAAACATGAGTGAACAGATACTGAAAATAAATAAAGTCGATATATGTACTGAAAGTTTTGGAAACCCTAAGGACCCTGCCGTGCTTTTGATCATGGGAGCGATGTCTTCATTAGATTGGTGGGATGATGATTTCTGTCTCCGCCTTGCCGATTCGGGGAGATTTGTGATTCGCTACGACCATCGGGATCTGGGACGGTCTACCGTTTATGAACCCGGTACCTCCAACTATACAATAACGGATTTGGCTGACGATGCCGCGGGTGTCCTGGACGCTTATTCCATAGAACGTGCTTCTATCGTTGGGATGTCCCTAGGCGGTATGATCGGACAGATTCTTGCCTTAAGATATCCGGAACGCGTAAATACGCTTACGCTAATTACTTCAAGCGTGTTCGGGACTGTAATGGAAAAACTGCCTCCAATGGACCAGAGCATATTGGATCATCATGCAAAAAGCGCTTCCATTGATTGGTCAAATCGGGAGACGGTCATCGCTTATCTTGCGGATGGATGGAAAACTTTAGCCGGTTCCAAACCCTATGAGCAGGAAAGAATGCATAAACTGGCAAAAAGAGAAGCAGACCGTGCCAAGCAGCTACCGAGCAGATTCAATCATGCCATGCTTGCTGGAGGAGACGAATATTTCGATCGAATGGGTGAGATTTCCATACCTGTCCTCATCATCCACGGCACAGAAGATCCAGCCTTGCCATACGAGCACGGACTTGCTCTTGCGAAAGCCATCCCTCAAGCTGAATTAGTGACTCTTGATGGATCAGGGCATGAAATTCATAGTGACGACTGGGATATGATTATCGAATCAGTCATAAAGCTTACTTCGCGATAATTAAAATAAGTTTGCATAAAGGAAGCCGACCAATAAAGGTCGGCTTTTCTTTATGCATTTGTTAGCAGAAACCGCCATATCCTTGAACGGGATAACAATCGTTTCCTCTATCGCCGCCGCCGAAACAAGCAGCTCCAACGATGATTAAGAGGATAAACAATACGACTATAAAAGCGAAACCGCCACCAAATCCACCAACATCGTTACCGCAACCGCAATTTGAATCATGACCACAATTTGACAATAGAAACATCTCCTTATTTGTTTTAGGAGGAAAAAATTAAATGGGTTAATTCAACTTATGTTCTAAATAGGATAATGACACAAAAATCACCAAAAACTTTTTTCAACCACCCGCACTACCTAAAATCAACAGTTTATCAGCGCCTATTTTCACTGTTTGGAAATTTCATACAGCTCCGCCTGACACCTTATTTACTCATTGAAATTAATGATTGTTTGCGACATCCAATTCCCACTAATTCAAGCTTATTGTACAATGAAGGTAAAAAGGTCCGAGGTATTCATGTTGAAAGGAAATTCTTATATTCTTGTTTTTTCCATGGCTGTTCTGTTGACAATCATACTTGTTTCAACTACACCGGAAAACCAATTATATCTTCGAAAATCGGAATATATCTGCGAAACTCCAGTTATATCTGCGAAAATCGGAATATATCTCCGAAATTCCAGTTATATCTGCGAAAATCGGAATATATCTGCGACAATAATAATTAAAATTCCACTCCAGATAGCCAGAAACGATTATGGAAAATTCAAAAACTAAAAAATGAAAAAAAGGATAAAAAGAAATTACTCTCTTTTATCCTTTTCAAGCAGCTCAATGACTCTATCAAGTTTTTGTTCTATACTATTGGATTTGTTTGACCTTGCAAGAAGAGAACGAACAATAAAGTAAACCGCAAAGATCATACCAAGCAACAAAATAAACATAATAAGTTAATATACTAAATCACCTATATTGATACCCAAAGAACCCCACTCCTTTCTTCTTTTCTTATATCTAATAAACAGGACATAGAGTCGACAAAAAACTATTACTATAGTTTTTTAGATATCACTTTTATTTCTTTATATATTTGTGTAAGTACTATTAGGATATGTATAGGGATACCGACTGCAAGTCCCACCAATGGCGAATAAGGCCCAGCGAAGGTAAAGAGCGATACAAGCATAATAGTTATAT
Source organism: Peribacillus sp. SRI_006 (assembly GCF_057586375.1). NCBI lineage: Bacteria > Bacillati > Bacillota > Bacilli > Caryophanales > Bacillaceae > Peribacillus > Peribacillus sp. SRI_006. The sequence continues at coordinate 306,955 of NZ_JBYCZT010000004.1, forward strand.
ATATATTGATATAATTAACGCCGACATAAAGATTTCTCCTTTTTTGGATAATTATAGCATACACGCACAGTCCATAATACCTCGGCTGTCTTGCTTCCCTGGAACTTTAGTATTCAAAAGAAATAACAATATATAAAAGTAATAATTCCCCCTCTATAAACCTCATGAATTTAAAAACGAAATTTCAGACGCCTTAAAAAGAGCCTAGGACTTCTTTGTTCACTTTTTGTAAAAAGCGAGCAAAGAAGTCCTTTTTGGGTTTATCTATATTTTCGCTGGCATCACTTAGCTTTTTGCTTCCCTTTATATTCGTCCATTTCTTTACTCGCGTTCCATACTTCCTCTAATGCCAAATTATATAAGTGTAAGCCCGATAAATATTTACGACTTGTCCGCAAATATAAGCAACCTGTCCAAGCAATTACCTTATTTTATTAATACTATATTTTGTAACTACAACGAAAATGCTTTTGGCAGTGCTTTAGTACGGTTCGATACTACACTCCATTTCATTTTCGAAAAAAAAAATAGTTACAAGAAAGGATTGAGATTTTATGGGAAATTTCAGTAAACAAAATCCAATGCACAGCAACTGGGGCTCTGCCTGTTCCGACAGCGACTGGGGTATGGGCAATGATTCAAGATTTGGTCATGATTCCAAATTCAAAAAATCATGTAACGTTTGTAAGTCTCAAGACGCTTCTGCTTGCAATTGCAATTTTAGAGCTCCAGCTCGCCAACTCGCTGCACCATTAAACAGCGACTGTGTCCTAGTTAATTCAGTTGTAGGCTCAAAAGCGGTACAAAAGGTTGCAGAAACAACACTTCCTTTTACCGCGTTTGCTCCTGTTATACCAGCTGGATCCACAATTAGAACAGTATCTGTTGTACCGAATCTAGCTGGTATTACCCGTAACACGACAATTATTAGGGACAAAGTTGTTAACATCGGGCTTATTCCTGTAACTGTTACGGTAACGTTTACGGCACCAGGAACAACCACTCCTGTTTTAACAGCCACACTTGCAACTAGTTTACCATTCCAGGAGCATACAGATTTTCCAGGTGCCTGCCCTGAGGATATGATAGTAGAACCCCCATTAACAATAGAAGGGATCTTTGCTCAACCAGGCGTTCCAGTCATCGGCCCTACAGGACTTGTTACTGCCAATGCTATTTTAGTCAAGATTGTACTACGCACTACAATTACAGTGACTCGACAAGTTATTGTAGATCCACAAGGTGGTATTTGCGACGTAAATGAACGTCGTTGTGAAACTACAACTACTCCAACAACTAATACTCTTCCTGCTCCGTAAATGACGGTGTTGATTAGTTTTTAATCTTGACTAGCAAAGCCCTCTCTAAATAGAGAAGGCTTTGCCTTTATTCATATTTTAAAAGATAGAAAGGAGTGACATTTCCATGTCTTATTACGAGGATTGTTGTAAGCAGAAACACTACGATAATGAGCAACACGATCATTGTTGGAAGCAGGAGAAATACTGTGATAATGAGCATCACGATCATTGTTGGAAGCAGGAGAAATGCTGCGACAATGAGCATCACGATCATTGTTGGAAGCAGGAGCAATGCTGCGACAATGAGCATCACGATCATTGTTGGAAGCAGGAAAAATGCTGCGACAATGAGCATCACGATCATTGTTGGAAGCAGGAAAAATGCTGCAATAATGAGAAGCACGATTGCTGTAAGAAGAAAAAACGCTGTGATGATGAGCATTGCGATTGTAAGAAGAAAAAACGCTGCGATGATGAGCATTGCGATTGTAAAAAGAAAAAACGCTGCGATGATGAGCATTGCGATTGTAAGAAGAAAAAACGCTGCGATAATGAGCATTGCGATTGTAAGAAGAAAAAACGCTGTGATAATGAGCATTGCGATTGTAAGAAGAAAAAACGCTGCGATAATGAGCATTGCGATTGTAAGAAGAAAAAACGCTACGATAATGAGCATTGCGATTGTAAGAAGAAAAAGCGCTGCGATAATGAGCATCATGATTGTAAGAAGAAAAAGCGCTGCGATAATGAGCATCATGATTGTAAGAAGAAAAAACGCTGCGATAATGAGCATTACGATCATTGTTGTAAGCAGAATAAATGCCATGTTGACTTTGGGTGTCATATGTCATGGAATTGGTAGTTTGTTAAATGAAAAGTACTTTGATACCTTAATTATCAAAGTACTTTTTTTGTTCCCAAAAGATGAGTCATGTCAACCTCACATGTTTTGAGTACTCATTCGGTTGCCCTTTATCACATTTCCGAAACAAATACATACCCATCGTCAGTCTCATTTTGCGCCACTTTGGAAAATATGATTTATGATTCGCTTGCTGCTTAACTATCCTGTCCGTTCATCTTCAAGAGAATCGACTAAATCCTTTAAAAGATTTATTTTTGAAAAAAAGTAATAATTTTACACATTAACTCTGGAACATTTGTTCTGTTTATGTTATTCTTATAAAAACAAAAGAAAAGATCTAATCGCAGCAAACGATTTGATCCGTAATTATAATTAACGGTCGGTTGTATCCGCGGGCCTAACACGGTTGTACCGCTGAGCCGAGCCATTCGCTAATCTTTAGGGTGCCGGTTATAAAGACAGCTCCGAACTTCAGCTAAGCACCCATTAGTTCTATAAAGCATTTATAACACTTGTCCATCTTCATCGTTAGGAAACTTTTTAGGGATAAATTTCATTATCCATCATCTCCTTCATTCTTTAGTTATTCTTGGTACTAGGGGAACATAAAAAGGCTGCCGCAGCAACCCATGATAGCAGAGTATAGTCTTAAACAAGGTTATTACCTATTCTCGGCAATCTTTTTCAGTGCCTTTGCACGAGAAACGATAAATGCCCTCATATACTTCTCTAAAAACAACTTATCAGCTAATACTCCAATTGGACCGAACGGTGACTTATATTGAAATGTATCCATCATAATAGTTCCGCCTGGTTCTTCTTTAAAATGATGTGTGTGTACGAAGGAATGGAAGGCACCCTTCACCATAATATCTACAAACTTATTTGGTTTTTCCATTAATGTCACTTTGGCTTCCAGCCTTTGTTTAATACCAAAGTGTATGGCTTCCCAAGTAACAGCATCTCCCTCCTCTAATAACCCTTCTGTCACACCATCAACAGCCATTTCCTTTGTGTTCGCTGTCGTTTTGGTATGGATATCCACACTCCTCGCTAGGTCAAAACATAATTCAACTGGGGCTTTAATAAATTGTTGATACTCAATAACAGGCATTTTCCAATCTCCTTATATTAGCACTTTCTATCCACCATTATAGCTCGTTAAAGCAAATTATACCCAGCTCTTATTCCCTTATCCTTCTCTGTTTGCTCCATAAGAAAAAGCTGCCAGAAGACAGCTTTTCCGATAAATTCTTCGCCTGGTAAACTTACTTTTTCATAACGGGGATCCATATTTCACTTCTAAATGTTGGTGAGGTTATGTCTTTATTTTCATTCCAAAGGATTTCCGGCCCTTCTCTTTGTTCATAGTTAGAGGATGGAAACCATTCGGAATAAATGCGTCCCCAAATATTTTGCAGTGTTTCAGGAAAGGGGCCGACTGCTTCGAATACCGCCCATGTAGACGCATCAACATTCAGCTGTGTTAAGTTATCTGGACATTCCCTCGTTGTTGCTGCGCCGATATAATGATCAAGCTCCCCTTTTTCCTCCAACCGGCCTTCGGAAAAGTTCGCGGATGCACTAAGCAGCCCTAATGGCTCGACATTCGATAGGTTTTTAAGTTCATTTATCGTTTTCTCGTCTATACTTTTCCACATAGATGCAATCTCTGGATTGACCCCGTTAAAAATGATTGGAACCCTTTTTTTAATTCCAATTATGTGAAATGCCTCTTTTTCTTCAATTCGATAGTTCATTTCACTGCCTCCTTTAATGGATAATTGGAAGGACATCGGTGGATAGGCTTTAAGTGAATGGCCATTACTTCTCGCTTCTGATGGCGTGATACCATGCAAATGCTGAAACGCCCTTGCAAACGAGTCTGGTGAACTGTACCCGTACTTTATCGCAATATCAATGACCTTTATGTTGCTATTTTTAAGCTCAAACGCTGCAAGTGTAAGTCGTCTTCGGCGGATATACTCGGATAGTGAAATACCGGCAAGGAAGGAAAACATCCTTTTAAAATGATATTCCGAGCAATAAGCGAGCCTTGCGACTTCTTTAAAGTCAATTTCGTTCGTAAGATTTTCTTCAATGAATTTAATGGCACCATTCATATTTTTGAGCGAATCCATTCAATGACCTCCCTTATATCAACAGAATAGCAGGAGTTGAAATGAAACATCCGACATTATGTGCACGATTATGCAGGGTCTAATCCCTTTGTGTTAAAAGTACTTATTGTTGAAATGGGGTTTTACCGACTTTTTGCATAAATAGCTCTGGTTTATCAATCTGATTAAAACCAAATTTTTCATATAATGAATGTGCATCATTCGTTGCTAACATAAACCTGCGAACCTTTTTTAGTTCGGAATGGTCGGTGATAACGTCCATTAACCATTTTGATAATCCTAATTTACGATAGTCAGGTAATATAAACACATCGCAAAGATACGCATGGGTTGCTAAATCGGTTATTACCCTTGCAAATCCAACTTGATCACAATCTTCATTTCCTATTTCACCCTTATAAACCCCAAAACATAAGGTCGTATTTTCAATTGACTTTATTACTGTTTCCTTAGTTATCCCCTTTGACCAGTAAGCTTCATGATTCAAAAAATCATGTATTACATCTACATCTAAATACTTTTTATTAGTAGAAATCGAAAATCCTTCATTATTCATTTTACATCCCCCTATACTTTTTTAATTTTCTGTAATTATATCAACTGATTTTATCTTGAACTATCGTGCGTTATCGAAATATTTAAAAACTGCCATACAAATAACTCACCCACCAGTTCGTTAAGTAAGGGATTCTTGGAAGAATTTTAATTACAACTAGTATATCTAAGTAAATCGGAACAAATATTAAACATGTTGCAAATTCAAAGGAGGTGGCTAAAATGAACGCACAACGAGCAGAAGAAATTGCTTCTTCACCAAATATGGTTACTGTAACCTATAATGAGGAAAGTATCTACATTGAGCACGTGGATGAACAAAATGGAACAGCTACAATCCATCCCCTTGATGATCCAAATAAAAAACAAAGTGTTTCTGTTACCAGCCTGCAAGAACAGTAATTTCCTCGATTCATTAATAAACCTCCACTTCCGGGTGGTGGTTTATTGTTCGATTAAGTGCAAGCATCACCTCTTGTATAGCATGTATCCATCCAGAAGCGTAACAAAAAAAAGCCAACATCAATTGTTGACTTGTATCCCTATACAGTTGAAAGCCTGCACTTTCAAAAACGATTTTTGATGGGCTAAGTAAATTTTTAATAGGATTACTTATATTTTTCATTTTCTATTATAATCACTTTTTCCCCATTCGCTGCTTTTCCTATTTGTTTCGTGTTTTCAACCAAGCGAAAAATATTATCACAGCATTGTTTGGTGCCTATAATTAATAATGGCACACCTATGAAATCAATTTTTAATGCTCTTGATAAAAATCCCCCTATAGACATGGCAATAGGGACAGTAGGGGATGTATTGGAGAATACTATTTTTTCGTTAAAGTGAAATTTCTCCTCCAGTAGTAAAGTCAATTCTTTTAATGCCGGTACAACGAGTTTCTCTCTTTTATGTCCCATTGTATAAACGGAATTGCCATCTTCATCGATCCCGCGAAAAATCAGCTTTCCAAATTCCTTTTTCGTTAATTTATTAAAATATTTCACATTTAATATTTCTTCGGAAGTTAGTTTTCTTTCCGATTGAGGTAATTGTTTTAAATGATAGGCGGCAGCCAAAGACGTGGTATGTGTACCCCCATAATCATTATAGATATACATCATGAAATCATCCCTAATAGTTTTTTAATACTATTATGGTCATATACTCCATTTCCAATTCAGGTACCTTTGTGCTGTCCGATTAGTATAGTCCTGTCCTCGGATCATCAATAAAAATAAAAGAGTACACCTATCATTCATGGATGATAAGGGCACACTTTTATTTTTTATAAACTGGGGTATGTATAGGAACAAGTTTTAAAATCCTCCCAACCCTAAAGATGGGACAGAAAATTTAATTAGCTTATCATTGATTGTTTCTTGTTTAATCGGGGCAGGCAATACTGTGTTCCTAACATCAGCGACCGTTTTAAGGTCAAAGGAGTCGATTGCTTCCCCTTCTTGGTTCATGATAGAAAGCATTCCATCATTACTCGTTTTTAGACTAGGTTGATCACTGATTAAATGAGTATAGTATATGTCTTCGTTCAGCGTGTAGGAATTAGAGTAATCCGCTGAATAAAGTTTGCTTTTTTTATCAATTTTTCCTGATTTAAAGTTTTCAAAGCCATAGTTGAATAAAAGCCTGGTATCAGAGTAGGCAACTTTGTCTGAAGGAGCTTTTAGAGTGACAGCAATCAATTCCTGTTCTCCTCTAGTGGCAGTAGAAATCAGGGTGTAGCCGGATTGACTTACGAAACCGGTTTTCCCGCCGGTTATTCCCTTATAGGGGAGTTCGCCTTTTAACATTTTATGATGGGTAATCAGAGTTGTGTCCCATGTTTCCACTTCCCATGGTAACTCCTTCTTCCCAAAATACTCACGGAATGTTTCATTTTTCATTGCATATTGGGTAATTTTCGCAAGGTCACTGGCCGTAGTTACATGGTCTTTGTCAAACAATCCATGGGGGTTCGTAAAATGAGTATCGGTAACGTTTACTTCTTTTCTTAAAAACTCATTCAAATCTTCCATGAACAATTTTTCACTGCCAGACATATGCTCGGCAATTGCGATGGCTGCATCATTTCCGGAGTTGATTAGCATGCCTGCAATTAATTTGGAAAGCTCTATTTCCTCCCCAGGTTCAATAAATACGGAAGACCCGTCTGCCTTCGCCGCTTTTTTGCTAACAGTCACCAGTTCGTTCTTATCCCCGTGTTCTATAGCATATATCGCCGTGGCCACTTTCGTTAGACTGGCTGGATACATACGTTTATCCATGTTTTTTCCGTATAATACTTTTCCACTTTTCGCATCAATAATGATCCCGGCTTCACTATTGAGAGGTAAGTCAGATTCTGCACTTACCTTCGTAGAGGCGAAAGGGATTAAAGCCAAAATGAAGATGATGAAAAACTTTTTCATATGCCGCTCCTTTGATGATAGTTAAATCTTATATAGTTATAATAAAATAAATCTGAATGTTTAAAGTTGTTTTATTGAAAGTGAAATACAAAAGTAATTACCCCTTAATAATTTTGGAAACATTTCGGGTAATCACCTTCATTTTCTTTCCTGAAATAACTTTAAAAGGGTTGTAACCCTTTTAGTGGAGCCTCCATTTAATCTCCATTAAACGGATTTTTTAGCAGCTCACTAAATACCTGGAAATTTCTTTTCATGAAAAAACCCTTCAAACGGAAGGGCTCTGGCTGTAGAGAAACTCTAAGAAAAGCGAGTTTGACTGCAGTTTTTTCTTTTAAAAATTCCAGTTGATTTCAGAAATCCGCTCCCTTTCCGCCGACTGTCTGCCAAGCCTCCTCGACGCAAGCGTCTGTGGGGTCTCGGCTAGCCAGTTATTCGGCAGGAGTGTCGCATATTTCTTCCATCCATTAAGGATTACAGGAAAAAAACATGAAGGATAACCTTGTCTTAAATAGGGTTTGGAATGTGTCCAGCCTACAGTTTCTTCTTAACAAAAGTTCCAGTTGATTTCAGAAATCCGCTCCCTTTCCGCCGACTGCCTCCAAGCCTCCTCGACGCAAGCGTCTCCGGGGTCTCGGCTAGCCAGTTTTTCGGCAGGAGTGTCGCATATTTCTTCTTCCATCCATTAAGGATTACAGGAAAAAAACATGAAGGATAACCTTGTCTTAAATAGGGTTTGGAATAAGACGAGCCAGCAGTTTTTTCTTTTAAAACACAAAGTTGATTGGAACGGAAGGTGCGAGACTCCTGCGGGAAAAGCGCGTCGAGGGGAGACCCCACAGGCGCAAAGCGACGAGGAGGCTCCCTGACCGCCCGCGGAAAGCGAGTACCTGGAGTGGAAATGGACGTTCCATGTTTTACAAACCTAAATGAAAATTGAGCAAACTTGTTTTCATCGAGTTTGTCTACAGTGTTAGATTTCTGTTATGTTTTCATTTTCGTTCCTATTAACGCACATTCCACTTTCACTATCGGTTTTCTTGATAATATAAATATTATGGTTACAGGTATGACTAATAAAACATAGTATTGGCCACTTTCTTTGATCCAATCATAAATAAATGAGTTGTAAACATATTCCAGGAAAAACATATGAAAAAGATAAATACCTAATGTAATGGATCCTATTTTAGTAAAAAACGTTTGTTTTTTAGGAACTATACATAAAAAACAGTAAGTTGCTGCTCCCATAATTAAATATACGAGTAACTTATATATAAAACCGAGGGCAATGGAGCCTTCCATTAATTCCTGATAACCTAAGCGGCCATAAAACCATTCCCTCCAAGTCATTTCCCCATAGAAATAAATACCGATAAAGATTAACCCTAGTAAAGCCCAGCCGATCAGGGCATTACTTTTCTTTTTAACCCATTCAAAATGATTTTTTTCTAAAAAATGTCCAATTAAAAAGAAAGGAAAGAAAAAGAAGGTTCTCGACAAACTTAACCATTCATTCACTTCACCAAAGTAACCGATTATTAGAGAGACAATGATTGAAAGGGCGATTCCATATTTCCTGGAGGAAAATATAAACAATAATATATTCCAGCAGAATAAGCTTATTAAGAACCATAAAGCCCATCTTGGAGTCAATATTGTGAAGTCTATTGGTTCATCAAATACCTTCCGATAATAGAAGGTATATATCACCTGGAATATTACATAGGGAATTAATATTTTCTTAATGAGCCCCCAGAGGTCCTTTTTGCTTTTTATCTTCCTGGAAAAATAACCGGATACTAAAATAAAAGCTGGCATATGGAATGAAAAAACAAACAGATAAATAGTTAAAATCCATTGGTTTTCTTCCACCATTCTAGCTAATGTGTGCCCCAAAACAACTAGTACGATTAAGACAGCTTTCGCATTGTCAAAATACGGATCACGTTTCATGAAATCTTACCTCCTATAAAGAAACTGCCAGTTATATTTTCTAACCCTCATTTATGGTTTGAATGAAAAAGCCGGCGTTCCTCTACTATAGGATTGCCGGCCTGGAACTTCATTGGAGTATCTACCATATCACAGCTTGTTTACAGTTTAGTTAATGGAAAATAACAGTTTGATAACAGTCAAAAAACTGCCTATATATGGGTACACCCGCTTAGTGGCTTACGTACCCGTTAGTGACTTGCCGGAACGAACAATCTCTTCCATCATCAAAACTCCAGGCAGTTCCAGACGTTTTCGTCTTTTCAAAACGGGTAGTGTATTATATAAGCATGAGTATGATAACGTCTCTCTATAGGAGGAATGTTCATGAATCCGGTCATTTTGTTTGATGGTGAATGCAACTTTTGCGATTCGAGTGTCCAGTTCATTATCAAGCGGGATCCGCAGGGGCTTTTTCATTACGCTTCGCTTCAAAGTGAGGCAGGACAAGAGTTGCTGAAGAAGTATGATGTTCCTGTAGATATAGATAGCATGGTGCTGATCGAAAAGGATAAGGCCTACTATAAATCGTCTGCAGCCTTGAGGATTTGCCGCGGCTTACAAGGGGCATGGAAATTGCTTTACGGTTTCATCATCGTCCCAAGCTTCATCCGGAACTTCGTTTATGATTTCATTGCCAGGAACCGTTACAAATGGTTCGGAAAGAGAGAAGAAAGCTGTATGCTGCCGTCGCCAAGTGTTCGAAAGCGGTTTTTATAAGAAAATGTAGTGGTTGGATTGGCATTGGTCCTCAACAAAAAAAGGACGATAAGCGCTCTTGGCTTTTCGTCCTTTTCATTGTGTGAATGTGGAGTATCTCCATAAATGATTGGCCGTAGGGTGCGCCATCATTTCGAGCCCTTTGTTTTCCGCTAGGTGCAGCGGTTTCCAGTTTTGGTCATCTGCCTCCTTTAGGTAGACTTCGTGATGCGGGGCCTGATCATGATAGCCAGCGATATTGATTTCACCATTTCGGTAAAAGGTCCCGATCACTTTATAATCCACGGCAGGTGAAATGATGATCGGATTGCCTACAGAGTGTGTCAGCTGGATTGTCGTTTTCTCATGATTGGATACTACGCGCTTCACTATAACACCTTCATCCGAGGCCACTCCCTCCTCAAGGAAATCCCCATCATGGTTGTAAGCCTCACTTTTCCCGACCGCTTTGGAAAATTCAATCTCGGCTTCCCTTTCCTTTTCGTGAATGTACACATCGACCCTGGTCCGGAAACGGGATGATTCAGGATCAAACCCGCGGTTGTCTCCTTTAAAATAGGGAACCTTTGAGGCTAGATTGGGGTTTTTCAGCCACTCTTCCGGTAAAAAAGTGGAATAGCGCAGCTGCCAATTTCTTTTCCTTTTACCATCCACATCGCTTTCAACTGACTGCAAAAGCTGTTTTACAGGTCCTATCTTTTTTGTATTCGTTATTTCCTCGATCGCCGCCTTTGCTTGGGATGAGCCTTTTTTTACGGCTCCGACAATACTAGCTACAAGGGATTTCACGGCATAGGACTCCTGCTCCGAGCGCGGGAGGGGCCGCTTCGCTTTAATGGTATATGTGTATTCCTGATCTTCACTAATACTCCGATCAATGAAGGAACATCCGCTCACTTTCCCAATATCCACGCCGTTTCGATAAATCGTATATTCTTTTATTCCCTTGATGGGCTCCCATTCCAGGCTGGCTTGGCCTTTTGCGACAATTGTGGTGAATACCAAATCCAAAAGGATATTATCCTCTTTTTTATTTTCGGCGGTCGTTGATGTCTGTATTTTCATCCTGTTCACTGCCTGTTCTTTTTCATTCAAGCTATCTATCGTGTACGTATAGATGGTTCCTGGAGCCAGACCCCGATCTGCAATCTTCGGCTCAGAGCCGCTGTAAATCAGCTCTCGCCCCCTGAATACCCGATAGTAACCACCTTCATCAGGCCAAATAAGCTTGATGGAATCCTCTTTCCGTTCGATCTTGCACATTAATGAAGCCGTTTTGAATACCGCTTGATGCTTACTCTTATTGGAAACCAGATAAGCAATTCCCGCAAGACCAAGAGCAAGCAATGAATGCCGTGCAGTGAATGTAACTCCGCCTACTTTTAAACGGGGAAATGAATAATGGGCAATCAACCTCTTCATCACCTCTTCTTTTCTAGGTGTTATTCTTTACCCACTTTAATCCCTGAGCACACTTTGCGATGTGCTGTGCTGGCATAAAAATACCGAGGGAATGTTTACTCCCTCGGTCATTTATAAGTTTCACTGGATTATATTTTAACGGCGGCTTTTTTCCCCGCCTTTGCGTCCTGCTTCTTCACGGCTCATTTTTCCATCATCGGAATCATCACGTTGATTGCCCCGTGCCTCTCCGCCTTTTTCGCCGATTTCCTGATAGAATTCCTTGCCATGACTTTCGGAAGTGGCTTCTCCGCCTTTTTTACCAATCTCTTGATAGAATTCCTTATCATGATTTTCGGAAGTGGCTTCTCCGCCTTTTTGGCCAATCTCTTGATAGAATTCCTTATCATGATTTTCGGAGGTTGCTTCTCCGCCTTTTTGGCCAATTTCTTGATAGAATTCCTTATCATGATTTTCGGAGGTTGCTTCTCCGCCTTTTTGGCCAATCTCTTGATAGAATTCCTTATCATGATTTTTCGCTGTTGTTTCTCCACCTTTACGTCCTGCTTCTTCACGACTCATTTTCTCATTGTTGTTAGCCATTAAAAATTCCTCCTTATTATTTGGATTTTCCATGTACTAGCTACATATGTCATGTACCCGCTTGAACAGCCATAAAACTAGATTCAGCTATAAACTTCAGATCGTTTTTTTTAGCGGCGGCTTTTTTTTCCCGCCATTAAGTCCTGCTTTTTCCTGCTCATTTTTCAATCATCGGAATCACGTTGATCGGCTCTAGCCTCTCCGCCTTTTTTGCCGATTTCCTGATAGAATTCCTTATCATGATTTTCGGAAGTGGCCTCTCCGCCTTTTTGACCAATCTCTTGGAAAAATTCCTTATCATGATTTTTTGCTGTAGCTTCCCCGCCTTTGCGGCCAGCTTCTTCCCTGCTCATTTTTTCATTGTTGTTAGCCATTAAAACTCCTCCTTATTATTTGGATTTTTGATGAACTAGCTACAGTTTTATGTATACCCGATAGTTTTGATATAAAACTAGAATCTATTAAAACTTTTCCATTTTAAAAGGAAAAGCCTCATGGATGCTATCACCCACGAGGCTCCCCGATTATCCTTAACCTGACTTCGGAATCCCTTCTCGCAGGCGTTCTGGCAGCTCCACAAGGGTTTCATTCAAAGTATCCAATTTCGTTTCAATCCTATGAAGCAAATAAAGGGTAACAATGATCGGGAACCCAATATCACTGACAAACGGCAGGATTTGATCCACTTTTTCCACCTCTCTTCCAGGGTGACCTACAAAACCGTTCTTAGATGAGTTCCACTTCCTCGACATTCCGCTCGACAAGGCGTGCCGCTTTCAAATCGACGAAATCCCCTGAAGATGTGACGAACACGTTCCCCGCAATGATTTTTTCCATTGCCAGTTTAACCGTATTCACTTCGACCGGCTCCTTCGGATTATCAACGGAAATCGTCGCTGACTTTCCTTCCTCCGTAACGAAAATCAATTCCAGTACTTTAGCCATTTCCAATCACCTCCCCCGCTTTCGGCATCTTTCCAAATACCGTTTAGCCAATCAATGAATACATATCGACCCTTGTCACTTCACCCATTGGATAATTCTGCACACTTGTGATTGCAACAGCCGTCGAAAACAATTGATCCGCCGTCGCCTCGACCTTGATGTTCGAAAAGGTCCTCCGCTTGAAAACGAGAGCCCCTTTTTCATTTAACCCCGTCTCAAAGTCGATCCGCAACGTACTTGAAACTGGAATCTGCTTTGCCATGCCACTCACCCCCTTTCACACTCTATATAAACTTTTACAGGATGAAAGTAGCATGATCTTGAAATTTTGCAGGGAAACGCAAAAAAGGCTCCCCATCATTTGGGCAGCACTAAAATCAGGAAATCCTTTTAATTATCTACTGGCATCATCCATTGTCTTCTTCTCTCACTAATAAATCCTTCTCAATCATGAGCGGTTTTTCTACAAAATTAATTCTTCTCATTATTTGTTGTATGACTCTCGGAAAGAAGTAAGCTCCAAAGAAAGCACAAATAAAAGCCTGTGACCAAGTTTTTAACCATGCAGATAAGAATTGATGATCATACCCCCTATTTATTGAGACTAATATGAATGAAATAAAAAAGGACATACAAAAAGCCATTAAACATGCATAAATAATATTTCTGTATTTAACGTTAATCTTCATTATTTTTCTGCTTCAACTCCATGATTTAATTTTAGATTCCAACTATATTTTATTTCTTCCATTTACATTAGTAAAACCAATTTTTATAATAGTTCTATTAGAATTACTAATGCAAAGGGGTCAGATCGGTTGAATTCGTATTATGCTTTTATCAAAACCATAGAAACAGGCAGTTTTACAAAAGCGGCTGAAGAACTTGGCTATACGCAGTCCGCCATTAGCCAGATGGTCCATTCATTAGAGGAAGAGCTTTCCACCACTCTTATCTTACGTTCTCGAAAGGGTATTACACTGACACCAGATGGCGAGGAATTTTTGCCATATATCAGGAAGATTTGCAATTCACATAGGGAACTGACTGAAAAGCATAAAGAGATGGAGGGACTGCAAAGCGGCCTTATTCGAATTGGCACCTTTTCCAGTGTTACATGTCATTGGTTACCAGGATTGATCAAGGATTTTAAGGAACTTTATCCAACTGTACATTTCGAATTACATCAAGGAAATTATACGGAAATCTCGAACTGGATTAAAGAAGGCAGCGTAGACTTCGGCTTTGTGAATTCAAATGTTTCGGATTTAACTATGATTCCCTTGCAAGAAGATGAGATGGTGGCTGTGATGCCAGTAGATCATCCTTTAACATCATCCACAGAAGTCTCCTTGGAGGAATTGCTAAAAGATCCTTATATTCTGTTGGATGAGGGAGTGATACATGAACCATTAACGATTTTTAAACAGTACGATTTTGAACCTGATACACAATACCGGGTATATGATCCTTATGCGATTATATCCATGATTGAACAAGGGCTTGGCATTTCGATTTTACCGAAACTGCTCTTACATAAATGTCCCTATAATATTGTAACGAAAAGCATCTCTCCTTCTATTATCCGAACCATTACTTTGGCGTATAAGGATAAAAGAGTATTGCCAATCGCCAGCAGGTATTTTATTGACTTCATCATTGAAAGGTATAGGGAAATCTAACGTTTTTGCTTTTATCTTATTTTCCCTTTACATTCTTTTTTTATTACGGACATTCCTGATGCGTTGTTAAATTGCAGCTGCCTTTAAATGGCATGTCATGTTCGGCTTTTCTGGGAAATAATAATCTCGAAAGGAAGTGGATGTTGATGTCATTAGAATGGTTTGACAGAGTAAGCGGGGAATTGCAGGATCATCTTAAATCAATTTGTGAGAAATACGATCGCAATGGCAGTATGATCGTGGAGCGCGGGTCTAAGCATCCACGCATCGAGTTTTATACAGAGCTGGAAGACGATGAACGGGATTATTTTTCCTCGCTGTTTTTTGATCCGTATAATGAAGAATTTTATATGGAATCGTTCGATCCGGATTTAGGGCAGATCAGCAAGGTCATCCTTTCGGATATTGAAGATATCATCGATGCTGTCCATGAGAGCTTCCATAACTATTTGGAAGAAGATAAGGATGATGATGATTACGATTATGCATATGAAATGGATATAGAAGATGATAATGATGACTTGTATGATCCTGACGGCGAAAATTCCGATATATACGAAATTGATGTAGATTGGGAAACGCCTGAAGTGACTGCCTATATCCAGGATAATGAAGTGGAGGTCACCTACCAGTTCGGTATCGTTCAGGAGACGGGTGATGGTGTGCTGAAACGGATCAATCGGATTCGGACAGCGGATGATGACCTGATAAAGGATGAAACGAATTTCATTTTCAGCAAGGAAGAAGCAAGCACAATCATCGCCATGATAGCCAGTCATATGGATTCACTTAGTGAAATGGAATAAAACCAACAAAACCTTGTCCATGATCATCATGGACAAGGTTTCATCATATAATGATCAGTTCATATACCTCTGATAATTGCGTGACCCGTTCCGAATCACTCGCTTCCTTTGCATGCTTGATTTCCTGAGGAAGAATATGGTTAAGGAGACTGGCCTCTTTACCGGATAGCTTATTGACGAGTTCTTCTTCCGAATGAAAGTGTCCGCTTTTGATTTTATTATATATTTCCTGCGCCTCAGGATATTGGTCCGTATAGTTAGACAATATCTCACGTAAGTAACCAATCGTACGATCCATCAAACCATCCCTCTCGAATGTTAGATTTTTGCTTACATGCTATACCTTCCCCCATTTTTTGATGATAAATTCCTGAAAAAAAGATATCCAAGTCAATGGATACCCAATTAGTCTTCCTCCCAAAACAAATCATCCAATGTACGGGATAATGCTTTACAAATCCCGACACATAAACTTAATGAGGGATTATACTTTCCGGATTCAATCAATCCTATCGTTTGCCTGGATACGCCGACAATCTTGGCCAGTTCTTCTTGTGACAAGTCCTTTTCTACTCTCGCAAGCTTCAGTTTTATATTTTTCAAGGGACAGCACCTACTATTTCTTATTATCTTAGCTATTTTTCATTCCGATTTTCTTCGCCAGCAAGTATATACCGCCAAAAAACAGAAGTAAAAACGGCAAATAGATCATGACGGATACAAACGATACCAATATAAAATACCATACGCCCTGGGAACTGCCATCGGCATAGGATACAGCACTATTCACGCCCATGAATATAGCGATGATAAGTGCTAAAGCAACCGCTCCAAGAACCGTCTTCTTGCTCATCGGTGTTTTGCTGTTGCGGTCATGCATCTCCACCTCATCCCAGAATACACCTAAGAAAATCGAACGAGCTAAGTAATACAGCCCCCCTCCAACAAGGATCGCGAATTCCAGATATAACTCCCCGCTGCCTGCACCATATTTATATAATTTGAAAAGTGCACTCACCAGGCAAATGACCAAGATAACATAATACATTTCTTTATAAATTTTATTTCTTACATTCTCAATCCGCTCATCCGTGATCTTTTTCGTTCGTTTAAATAGATTCATCTTTAATCGACCTCCATTTAATTCCATCGCTTCCCCTTATTATATGATTCATTTTACTTTTTGCAACATATATATTACATTTTATAATTTATAAATTGCATTATGTATAAAAAAAGGTACCCACACATCAAGTATGGATACCTATTTATGGCTTTACTCGTAAGTTTTGGGGATTTACTCGTGAATTCTAAGCATTTACTCGTGAGTTTTTGGGTTTTACTCGTGAATTTCAACGTTTTACTCGTGAATTCATCATTTTACAAGTATATTTCATCATGCTTAACAATTACTCTTCATTAAGATGATAGCAAAGTTGGACAACGCCAGAGGAAAAGCTTTTTGTATTAACCAGTGTTAGGTTCAATCTCTCCTTTATGTCAATAAACAAAGGTTTTCCTTCCCCTAAAATAACAGGGTGAACAGATAACCTGAATTCATCAACCAGCCCCAATCTTATAAAAGATGTAATAAGACTTGACCCTCCATAAAGCCAGATGTCTTTACCAGGTTTATTCTTTATTTTATTTACTTCTTCAACAATATCATCATTTATGATCGTTACGTTATTATCCGTGCTTTTTTTCGTTTTAGAAAACATGAATTTTTGTTTGCCATGAACGATATTCCACATTTCCTTTTCAGTATCGGATACCTCATTTTCTGGCGTATATTGTCCCCATAAATCATAGCTTTTTCTTCCATAAAAAATAGCATCAATTTGATTCAAGAAATCAATGAACCCCATTTCAGAGTCCATAATGCACCAGTCGATTTCTCCTTTCGGCCCTTCAATAAATCCATCTAATGTAACTGCTAAATCTAAAATAATTCTTCTTGGTCTTTCGTTAATGGCCATACTTTAATCTCCTTCTTTTATAGAATTCCCCTTGTTGATCAGCGTTACTGCCCCTGACCGATACTGGACAAATACCTGCTGCTTTTAAGCATTCATTCTAAAGTTTTTTCCGTTTCTCTTACATGTAGTTTTATATTACAGCTTCTATCATAGTATTAAAAGATTGTATCAAAAACTAAGGAGACTTGCGATGAAAGCAATGGTATGCACGAAATACGGTTCACCCGATGTACTGGAACTCAAAGAGGTAGTAAAGCCAACCCCAAAGGACAACGAAATACTGGTAAAGGTTCACGCGGCAACAGTGGCTTCTGGGGACGTAAGAGTCCGGAGTTTCAATAGCCCTTTCTTATTATGGCTGCCGATGCGAATGTTCCTGGGCCTTAGAAAACCGCGAAAACCGATACTCGGAGTGGAGTTGTCCGGGGAGATAGAAGACACGGGGAGGAATGTAACAAAATTCAAAAAAGGCGACCAGATTTTTGCCATGACTGGAATGAATTTCGGGGCCCATGCCGAATACACATGCTTACCTGAAGACGGCCCAATCGCAATGAAGCCTGCCAATATGACCTATGAAGAAGCTGCCGCCGTTTCTTTTGGTGGAACGACAGCACTGCATTTTTTCAGAAAAGCCAATATCCAGGACGGACAAAAAGTCCTCATCTATGGCGCATCCGGTTCGGTGGGCACTTCCGCGGTACAGCTGGCCAAATACTTTGGAACAGAGGTTACCGGAGTATGCAGTGCCGCTAATTTTGAATTGGTAAAATCATTGGGAGCCGATAAAGTAATCGATTATACGGAAGAGGATTTTTCGGAAAGACAAGAGCAATATGATATCATCTTTGATGCAGTCGGGAAAAGTTCGAAAGCCACATGCAAAAAAGCACTAACCCTGAACGGGCGTTACGTGTCCGTCGAAGGGCAAGGAATAGCAAAGGTACTTACGGAAGACTTACTACTCCTCAAGGAGCTAATCGAAACTGAAAAAATAAAAGCGGTCATTGATAAGCGATACCCGCTGGAACAGATTCCCGAAGCTCATAAATACGTAGAGCTAGGACATAAAAAAGGAAATGTCGTGATAACTTTGGTTGATCATGATAGCCCCTGACAAAATCCATAGTCTTTGTATAAATAAAACGTTCCAGTTGATTTCAGAAATCCGCTCCCTTTCCGCCGACTGTCTGCCAAGCCTCCTCGACGCAAGCGTCTGTGGGGTCTCGGCTAGCCAGTTTTTCGGCAGGAGTGTCGCAAATTTCTTCATTCCAATAAGGATTACTGAAAAAAACTTAAAGGATAAACTAGTCTAAACATAATTGAGACTAGCCTACAGTTTTTTCAAGAAAAGATTCCATTGATTTCAGAGATCCGCTCCCTTTCCGCCGACTGTCTGCCAAGCCTCCTCGGCGCATGCGCCTGTGGGGTCTTGGCTAGCCAGTTATTCGGCAGGAGTGTCGCAAATCTCTTCCATCCTTTAAGGGATTACAGAAAAAAACTTAAAGGATAATCTAGTCATAAACATAATTCGGGTGAGACTAGCCTACAGTTTTTCCAAGAAAACATTTCAGATTATTGCAGAAACCCGTTCCCTTTCCACCGACTGTCTGCCAAGCTCATCAAAGCATGCGCCTGTGGGGTCTTGGCTAACCGTTATTCGGCAGGTGTGTCGCAAATCTCTTCAACCCTTTAAGGAATACTGAAAAAAACTATGAAGAGTAAACTAGTTTACCTTTAAAATTTTGGCTCTGGGCGAGAGCAATTCGGAACTCCTTTTACCGGAAAGTTGATGGACCGCCAGACCCTACAATATTTCTTAAAAAAGAAGTTCCAGTGATTGGAACGTAAGATACGAGACTCCTGCGGGAAAAGCGTGGCCAATGGGGACCCCGCAGGCGCAAGCCGAGGAGGCTCCACGATCGCCCGCGGAAAGCGAGTGCCTGGAGTGGATACACTAACTCAAAAAAACTGTAGACAAAAAAGATTTCTATCTTTTAAAACAAAGTTGATTGGAACGGAAGGTACGAGACTCCTGCGGGAAAAGCGCGTCTAGGGGAGACCCCGCAGGCGCAAGCCGAGGAGGCTCCACGACCGCCCGCGGAAAGCGAGTGCCTGGAGTGGATACACTGACTCAAAAAACTGTAGACAAAAAAGATTTCTATCTTTTAAAACAAAGTTGATTGGAACGTAAGATACGAGACTCCTGCGGGAAAAGCGTGGCCAATGGGGACCCCGCAGGCGCGAGCCGAGGAGGCTCCACGATCGCCCGCGGAAAGCGAGTGCCTGGAGTGGAAATCAACGTTATTATCGAATCAGACCCCCTTAAACACGAACATTAAATTATATTTATATTTTAATGTTCACTTTTATGTTGATTATCTTTCATTTGTTTGTTATATTAGCAAAGTAATAATCATACATATCATTACTCGTATATGCTCGGAAATATGGTCTGAGCGTTTCTACCTGGTTCCCAGTTAAAGAACTAGACTACGAGTTAAAGTATTCGGCCGCCCGCTTTTTGGCAGCTAATGATTTAGCAATCGCTTCACTTTTGCTTGATTATCTATACTTTGACTATCGTAGGTCTAGAAGGCAGCATTCATTCTGCCGTTCTGGACCTTTTTCTTTGACCACAATTGCGAGTGTTTCAAACAATTGGATAATTTGTTTTTAAGGAGAGAAAAAACATGTTAAAAAAGTACACTCTATTAGGAATCATTACTTTACTTTTCGTGTCGGTGATTGCAGCTTGCAGTTCTGCTTCCAAAAATGAAACGGTCGAGAAAAAGACACAAAGGCCGATCATGATTCAAGGTCCAATGCCAATCGAAGCTGAAAATTTCGCGAAAAGGTTAAAAAATGTTAAAAAAGAAAAGTCAGGAGATTTTGTATTTTACATAGGAACTTTAGACAATTATCCTGTAATCGTTGCAAAAACAGGTAAAGGGATGGAAAATACGGCTGCCGCTACAGCATTGGCCATTGAAAGATATAACCCTATTGCCATCATCAATCAAGGGACATCAGGCGGACATGATCCAAGCTTAAACGTTTTTGATATTGTTCTAGGAAAAAGGACGGTAAACCTAGGTTCATTAAAAACGGCAGATAAAGCTGAAAACGAAGGAATCGATCCAACCGTTTGGAAACCAATGGACCTAATGGCTTCTGAAGGAAGTGCAGGAGAAGATCCTAACGCTGAAAAACCACGCTTCTACGAAGGAGATAAGGATTTACTCGCAGCTGCTCATGCAGTTAAAGATACCTACACAAAAGGTAAGGTTGTCGATGGTACTATCGGTTCTGCAGACGTTTGGAATAATGAAGTGGATCGGATTAAATGGTTCCATACGAAATATGGTACATCTGTTGAAGAAATGGAAGGAGCTTCGGCAGCACAAATCGCCAAAGCTTACGATGTGCCCTTCCTAGGTATACGGGTGCTATCCAATAATAAAGTGAATGGCGGTAAATATAACCCTAATACAGCAGCAGCCAATCAAGAATATGTTTATGAAGTGGTCAAAAAATATATCTCTACGATGCCAAGCAAATAAGATAGGGCTCGGAGCATATAGAATTAGAATCTTTTTGGTCAACTATCCCTATAATGAAAAAAAAGAAGAGCACATAATATGTGCTCTTCTTTTTTTCGCGGGTGCCCTAATTAGCTGACTATTGATTCTTCCTCCTTGCAAAAGGTTAAGCTGAGGCTATTCAACGTGTAAAGTCTAGCGGTGAAAATGAATAAATCGCTGTAGTTATTTTCAACGTACTCTTCAATGATTGCCATCCCTTTTCTGAATCTATCAACTAATAAGTGCGTATAGTTTTCATCCCAGGTAAACCGGTTGATCCGTTTAAGTTCATCGGCCAATACTTGAAACTTAAACTCCTCAACAAGAAGCTTCAATTGATACAATTTATCTCTATTTAAACAAAAGCAATTATTTTCATTTTCATGATTTTCCCGGACGAATGTAATGAAACCATTTAAATTATCAGCCAGCATATTCGCTATTTGCATCTCGAAGTTCATTTCTAACATCTCCTCAATGTCTAAAATCTATATGAAGAGTGTATGTTTTGAAATGATATTTTAACACCAGCAATTCTTTTTTCGAGATAGATTTCCTTGTGCATTTCCTTCTATGATAGAATTTATACACAAAAAAATTGCCCCCCTTCCTTCCAAGGGGACAATCTCACATCGAATCCAGAACCAAAGAGATAAGCAGACCGGCTGCGGTGAATATGCCCGTGATCGGTCCTCCGTCTTCATATGCTTCAGGCATCATCGTTGAGGCAATCATGGCGATGATTCCGCCGCCTGCAAATGCTGCCATCGCTGCCAGGACATAGTCCGGGGCATGATCGAGGAATAGATAGCCCGACATCGAGGATAGTGCCGAAATGACCAGGACGGAAAACCACAGCAGCATGATTTTCTTCTTGGAGTAATCACTTTTGAGCAGACCTGTCGTACTTGAGAGCCCCTCCGGAATATTACTGATGAAGATGGCAATGACCAATAGCCAGCTTACCGAGCCGCCGCTTATTAAGCTTGCGCCAATCATGATCGACTCCGGTATGGCATCCATCACCGTCCCGATGAAAATGGCTATGCCCGCTTCCTTCGAAGAGCTATTATTGGACCGTTTCCTTTTATCCGCACCTTTTTTGGAAATAAGAAAATCCAAGGCAGTAAACACGGCGGCCCCTGCTATGAATCCGATACCCGTCGCCCAGATTCCTCCATCACTCACCGAATCAGCAAGCAGCTCATATGCCGCGGCACCAATCAATACACCCGTACCAAAGGCCATAATATAGCCAATGATGTTTTTCTTTATCGGGATGAGGATGGCGGCAAGTGCGCCAAGCAGGACGGCAGAACCTGATACCCCTCCCCAAAAGACCGCATTCCACATAGAATTCCCCCATTTCCTTTTTATAGGATAGTGTACCCGGGTTAATGTTGGGGTAAACAAGGGACGCTTTTTGCTATTCCAGCAAAAAAAAGCAGGTATATTCGCTGCCTTGTTTTTGGGTATAGAATAGTAGAGTACTTATGAGTATCCTGCCCTTCGCTGTCTTATATGACTGATATTTGCGGTTTTCCTTCTTCTCTTTCACTAACCTTTTCGATTTTATCGACAAACATTTGAAAAACCTTTCTCTTTTCTTCCAGCTCTTTTATCGACTCTTTCAATTCGTTCAATTTTTGTTCAAAAGGTTTATGATAGAGCTCGCGGATGTTTCGAATAATTTCATCATTTATAGTGGATTGCACAACTTGTTTAGTAATATTGAATTTATAGGAATAAACCTGAAGGTCACGCTTAACTTCTTCATACTCTTTTTCTATCCCATTTAATACATCACTGATTTCTTCATTCCATTCTACTAAAGCCTTTTTCACATGTTCCTCCACCCTTATTCCCCCTCTTTAACTAACAAAAAATCCATCTCGCTAAAAACTTATTTTATCAAAAGAACATTTCGGTTTCTTTTCGGCTTAGTTACTTAACATATAAGTTTTATTAAAAACAGATAACAGCGAGTTACGAAACACTTTTAAAAATTTACATAGAATGGAACATGACCACTATAACCTATGGAGGTGTTCAGACTGATTCATACAGTTAAACCAGGTGAAACACTGACACAGATATCCAGGGACTACCGGAAACCGCTATCTGAAATCATCGCTGCTAACCCGACCATAAATCCAAATGTCATTAATATTGGTCAACCCATCATGATCCCTGGTTTTCCTCCGGCTGATACCATTCCATTTCAGATCGATGTGTCCGTTAACAATCGTAAGCTAAGGCTGCTTAAAAATGGAGTATTGCAAAAGCAATACCCGATTGCTGTTGGAAGAATGCTTTTCGGTACACCAGTAGGACAATTCATCATCATTAATAAAGACCCCAACCCCGGAGGCCCATTCGGGACAATGTGGATGAGTTTATCAAAAGAACATTATGGCATTCATGGAACGAATGATCCCAGCTCGATCGGTAAAGCCGTCTCAAAAGGCTGTATTCGCATGCATAATCGGGACGTGGAGGAATTATCAAGAATCGTTCCAATCGGGACACCGGTTACGATTCATCCTTAATGTGTCTAGGGAAACCTGGACACTTTTTTTCAGTCAAAAAAAGGCAGGGATTTCCCCTGCCCGTACAATAGTTTCGTTCAATCTATCAATTCATATTAATCGGCCAATAATAAAATACCAGTGTAACCATGATGATCATGACGCCGCTGATCATTAAATAAGCTGGATATCTGCGGGTGATGTTCATTTCTTTCTGCTCGTCTATTTCAATCGGGGTTTGAAGGATATTTGCCTGAAACTCCCTTTCTTCGATGGTGATCGTTCCATATTTGGAGCCAATGATAAGTGCGCCTATGCTTAAGATTAAACCTATGATGACAGGATTGAAGTAAACGGGAAGGCTTATTCCGAACATGCCGAGACTTTCTCCGAGTATCACGCCAACGAAGCCGAATACGATACTCCAAAATGCGCCTTCCTTCGTTACCTTCTTTGAGAATACGCTTGATATGGCAATCGGTCCCCATGATGCCGCAAAAAGTGTAGCCGCAAAGTAGCCAATCCACATGACGGCAGGCGGCTGGAACAATCCAATCAATAAGATGATTAAACTGATCACAACCATGGAAATGCGGCTGGCCCGTAATAAGTGATGATCTGTGTATTCCTTTTTCCGCGATTGTTCCATTATATCCCGTGTAATGCTGCTTCCTATAATCTGAAGGAAACTCGAACAGGATGATAAGGCCGCAGCCATGATGCCGCTGACGATGATGACTCCAAGCCATGTCGGGACAATATTCATCGCTGCCCAAATGAATACCTTTTCCGTCGGGGCAATATCCGCTTTAATGGTGGTGACTGTCGATATGCTGATATGGAGAAACAAATAGACGGTCAAAATGGATATCGTTGCCCAAACGCCGGCCCGGATGGCAACATGTTCATTTCTGGCCATTAAATATCGGCTGCTTTGCCATGGACTCACTGCTATGACAATGCCCCAGACCAAGCCCATGATGACGGCCCAGGCCAATGCTTCCCAAGGAGTGCCCATCGTTGCGGCAGGTCCGGTAATGCCATGCCAGCTTAATAAATCAGGTCGTTCAGCCAGGTTTGCCGCTTTCATAACGGCATCTGGGAACCCGCCTGCGGATTTGATGATATAAGGAAAACTAAGATACGTTGCGATCGAGAATAAAAAGAACATCACCGTATCATTGACCATAACACCCTTCGCACCTGAAAGAATGGTGAAGGATGAATACACGATCCACATGATCACCAGAGCCATTGGATAGGAAACACCCGAAACCTCGGCCAATAACACGGCTGCCCCTTGAGTAACGGCAACCAAGTATGCAGCGATTCCGAGAATCGTCGTGATCGCAGCCGCCAGCCTTACCTTCTTAGAATGAAAGCGGTTACCAAAAAATTCAGGAACGGTCAATGATTTGCTTCTTCTTAAATACCTGCCAAACAGGAACACTCCGAATATATAGCCGCTTGCATTAAAAATAACGAGGATAAGCAGCAGGATCGGATACCCTTCATAGGAAAATCCCGCTTCTCCCATGAAAGATACCGTACTTAGGAAAGAGGCAACAAGCGTACCCGTTATCATCAATGTGTTTCCGCTTCGACCAGAAACATAGTATTCCTCTGAGCTTTTCACTTTCCTGAATAAAAAGATGCCAATCGAGACATACACACAAAAGGATATGATAATACCAAGGAGAAAGGCCACTTACATCCCCACCTTTTCAATCGGATCTTTTGCTTTTATTTCTTCTTGATTTCTTTTCATTCTTACTAGGAAAACCTTCGTGATCCACCCCATGACAATTAAGGAACCCCCATAGCTTAAAGAGAAAATCAGCTCACCCATTTCTTGACCCCCTTATCAAAATAGAAATAATCAATCATTAAATATGCAATATCCATACCAAGTTTTTGAATATTCAGATTTTAACGGAGGTTAATTTATTATTAATCGTCCTGATAGCTAAATTGGTATTTTCCCAGTTTGCGCATGATCGTCGTTTGGCTGACCCCCAGGGCCTTGGCCATTTTTCTGGTTGATTTATAGGTGGAAAGGGCCTGTGACAATAATTGCTTTTCCGTTTCCTCTAATGCTTTTTTCAAGGGAATGATTCCTGTTAAATTGACCAGAGCCGTATCTTTGTAGGTTAAATCGGAAGGCAAATCCTCTATCGTTACGATAGGCTTTCTAGCCGTCACGACGATTTGTTCAATTACATTTTCCAACTCCCGAACATTGCCCGGGTAATCCTGCAGCTGCAGAATTAACTTGGAATGATCATCGATCGTGATGGATTGACCGTATTTTTCATTGAATTTCTTCAGAAAATAATCGGTTAATAATAAGATATCTTCCTTCCGCTCACGCAGCTGCGGTATTTCCATTGGAACGACATGCAGCCGATAGTATAGATCTTCACGAAATTGATTAATCTTGAACATTTGCTTCAAGTCTTTATTCGTAGCGGAGATGATGCGGATATTCACCTTTTTCTCCTTCGTTCCTCCCACCTTCATGAATGTTCGATCCTGGACCAAATGGAGGATTTTCACTTGAATGTCGAGCGGCATTTCCCCGATTTCATCAAGAAACAACGTGCCTCCATCAGCACTCTCAACAAGCCCCTTTTTCCCATGCTTATTAGCTCCCGTAAATGCACCGCTTTCGTAGCCAAACAGCTCGGACTCAATTAAAGCCGATGGAATCGCGCCGCAATTCACTTGAATGAAATTCTTATCCTTTCTGCTGCTGAGATCATGAATGACCCTTGCTAAAACCCCTTTTCCGACTCCTGTTTCTCCATGGATGAAGATCGAGGAATCCATCGGGGCGACTTTTTCAGCTAATTCCAAAACCTTTATCATCTTATCCGAATTTGTAATGAAGTTATTGAATGAAACGGTTCTCGAATTTTCATGCTGGGCCCGCTGGTTCCTAAGCTTCACTCTGTTCAATTGACTTTTCATCTCAACCAATTCCGTGATATCCCTGGAGTTCGAAACGATTCTATATAAGTTCCCCTCTTCATCAAAAATCGGCTTTGCTGTGCAGAATACAGTCACTCCATGCGGATAGGTTTGTTCAGCTGAATGGATCGCTTTCGTTTTCATCGTTTTTAATGTAACCGAATTATTGATCAGTCCCTTTTCGACCAGCTCTTTAATGTTCTTATTAATAAAGGCCTCCGGCGGCAGCCCAGTAAGCTTCTTGCACGCTTCACTCACGAATAACGTGTCCCCATTCGCATCCGTCACGAAAATTTCATCATAGCTGGAATGCAGAATTTGCGTGAGCTCCTTTACCTTCTTTCTTGTCACCTCCAGCTCTTTCTGCAGTGATTCATTTAGACTGATTAAGCTCTTCATCTTCTTTTTAAGCAGCATTTCCCTGACTTCAGAGATCGGATGGCAGCTATATTCGTTATCATTATGTTGAATTACAAAATCATAGATGCTCATATCCTCTTCACTTAGCTTATCTAAATCATCAACGACGACAAACGATGAATTAAGATAAGCCATGATTTCCTGATTTTGACCATCGCTATCCAATCTCTTCAAAAAGAAACCTTCATCCAATATGCCGAGGATTTCCAAGTGATTTTTCATGACAATAAAAGGCGAAGAATTAATTTTCAATAATGCTTTCACATCCAAAATAGAAATATCGGAAAATACAATTAGTGATTCCTTTTTTACTTCCATCACATCACCCCATATTTTGATTTCGAACCGATTTTGTTACACTTTTTGATACGAAAAGAGATAAGTGTCATATTCATAAGCGACGAATGTCTCTATATCAACCAATCTAATGCTGAACCTTTTATGAATCACCACTTTCCAAAAAAGGTTCAGTTATCTATATATAAAATACTATATCCATGAGCCATACCCTCTTTATCCAAGTAAAAAAACGAATATGAAACCACATTCCCCAAACGGCATGGTTATTGCATATTGAACCTGTATAGGGATAGGTAGGGGGCGAATGGATGCCCTCTATACTCTCATTCTATCTAACATTAGGGAGTGGTCATGTATATGGCACAATTCAAGAATCTGTTTACCAAATTAACGATCGGTTCTACTGAATTAAAAAACCGGATCTTAAGTACAGCACATCAAACAAATCATGTCACGGACGGAATCCCCACTTCGGATATGGTCGCCTATCATGAAGCCCGTGCTAAAGGAGGCGTCGGATTAATCATCCTTGAAGCGGCATCCGTACATCCATCCGGCATGCTTACGTCCAAAACGATCGCAGGCTATGACCAAAGAATCGTCGATGCCTACAAAGAGCTTTCCGAAACGCTTCATAAGTATGGAACGAAGGTTTTCTCGCAGCTATTTCATGGCGGAAGGGAAGTCGTATCGAGCGACTATCGAAATGCGGCATGGGCGCCTTCAGCCGTTCCCAGCCTGCGCTTTGGCGTGATGCCAAAACCAATGAGTTTGGAGGATATTGAAGGAGTGATTGAAGGGTTCGCCCATTCAGCACAGCTGGCAAAGGAAGGCGGACTTGATGGAGTGGAAATTTGCTGTTCACACGGATATCTTCCTGCCCAGTTTTGGTCACAGCATACAAATAAACGCACCGATCACTATGGAGGATCATTTGAAAACCGGATGCGATTCATCGTGGAAATATTGGAGAAGGTATGGGAAAGAGTCGGGGAAGACTTTACCGTCGGCATTCGCATGAGTTCAGATGAACTGACGATGGACGGGACAACGATGAAGGATTCCGTGCAAATCGTCGAATATCTCGCTGAGAAAGTCCGATTGGATTTCATCAATGTCACAGCCGGAGATTCAAGTACCTTTGAGGGATCAACCCATATCGTGCCGCCATCACCGATAAAGCACGCTTACCTATCTCCACATGGATTCAAAATCAGGATGGCAGGAGCCGTCCCGGTCTTTGTCGGCAATCGAATCGTCGACCCCGTTGAAGCGGAACAGATCGTATCCACCGGAAAAGCCGATGTCGTCGGAATGACCAGGGCCTTAATCGTCGACCCAGACATGCCCAACAAAGCAAAAGATGGCGACCTGCAGGCAATCGATGCATGCATCGGCTGTTTACAAGCCTGTATCGGTCACTATCATAAAGGACTGCCGATTGGCTGTGTCCAAAACCCGACAACAGGTAAAGAAGCATGGATCTTACCAGAATTAAAGAAAACGAGAAACAAACAGAATGTCCTCGTCATCGGCGCCGGACCCGGCGGATTACAGGCAGCCATAACTGCTGACTACCTAGGTCATTCCGTGACACTGATTGATCAAAGCAAATCAATCGGCGGCCTGCTTCGCACCATGCGCAAAGCACCGATGAGGCATGAACTCGCAGAATCGATGCTCGATAACTACTCCAGGAAACTAATGAGAAGCAATATAAATGTGCAATTAGGCAAAACAGCCACCGCCCAGGAAATATCCGAATCGAATCCGGACGCCATCATCTGTGCAACAGGCTCACGGCCCTATACACCAGCCATCGAAGGAATCGATGACCCACGGATCATCATGAGTGATGACCTCTTCAGCTCAACCAAAAAAGTCGGGGACAACGTACTCGTATTCGACTTTGGCGGCGACTGGCCCGGCATGGAAGCAGCCATCTACCTAGCCGAAATAGGCCATGGAGTCACACTCATATCATCAAGACTGCACATCGGCGAAACCGTCCATCAATATCTCAGGAACGAATACCTAAAAAAACTATACAACCTAAACGTCACACTCCTACCCCATTACGACATCGGGGCAATCAAAGAAAATCACGTCATCATCCGGAACCTATTCACCCAACAAAAACAAGAACTAACAAACTGGGACTCCATCGTCCTCTCCCTTGGCCGCATACCCAACACAGAACTATTCGAAGAAATGAAAGGCCATGCACCTATTGTGAAGCAGATTGGGGATTGCCTTGGTCCGCGGACGATAGAGGAAGCTACGCATGAGGGGATGATGAGTGTTATTAGTTTATAGGGGGAAGAGACATTCTTTTGGAATGTCTCTTTTTTAAGGATGGGTACTTTTACTTAGCCTTGCGCTCAAAGTGATAATGAAGTCGATATTCACAAATATCCTTGGTCATATCAAACAAAACCCTTTGGTCTTCTGGTCTGACATCAAAATTCAGACTGAAAATATCTTCATCGTAAGAAATCAATCCTTTAGAGCTGCCACTCCACTTAGACATAGGCATAGTTGCAATCAACTTGCTCACCCCTTCTTTATCGTAGTTCCATAGCTTTTTAGATGATTTGTCAGCAAAGTCAATTTGTTTTCGATACTCTGTTTCTGTTAAGTAGCTATGAAAGAATGGTGCTGCTTCCTCAGAGGTGATTGGCTTGAACCAACTATACTCCCCACGCTCTAGCATCGCTAGCAGAACGACCATTTTATAGCTCTTCGCCATACCTGTTTTCTCTACTTCAACTAGCCATTGTTCATATCGATGAAAGATTTCTGATTCATTTTCTGAAAGCTCTTTAGCATATTCCAAGAATCCATAATATGAAGAGAATTCCTGACGATACTGCAGGGAGTCAGAGGCCCCTTTTAGATGTAATTCTAAATAGGAAGGCCTTCTTCCTAATTTCTGCTTTAATATGTGATAATCATTTACTAATTTATCTCGTCTAGGCTGCTTCTTTTTCACCATTTCCTTTAAGAGATTAATAACCTGGATATCTAATTCTATATCGCATAACTCAGGAACAACCGGTTCAATGGTTTTCGTCTTCTGCTTGCTCAAATTTGTATCAAACAAACTTAATTTAACATCTGCATTTCGATAATTACCGATTAAATCAATGATAACGCAATGATCCTTGGAGTCATGTAGTCTTAGCCCTCTGCCAATCTGCTGGGTAAAGACCGTTAAAGATTCTGTTGGTCTAACAAATAAAAGCGTATCAACAGCCGGGATATCGACTCCCTCATTGAATAGATTGACAGTAAAGATAATATCGAGGGCTCCAGCTGTAAGCTGACTTATTGCATCATCTCTATTCATGTCTTTTTGCCTTGAATGTAGACTAATTGCCCTATAGCCCTTTTGATTAAAAAAGTCAGAAAGAAAATCTGCTTGCCTAATGGATGAACAGAAACCAATTGTACGTGTTTTTCTTTTTTCCTTCCACGCGCTCAATACTTTTTGAGCCATCTCATCCCGTAATTGAAGCTGTAGTAACTCCTTTTCATCATATCGATTTCCGAGCCAAGTAATCTGACTATAATCTGTATCATCATACACACCAAAATATTTAAAAGGCGCTAACCAGTTCCGTCGAATTGCCTCAAGGAAATCCATCCGGAATGCTACATTTCCACCGCAGATAGCATATACATCCTTGTTATCATTCCGATCCGGTGTGGCCGTGATTCCAAGCAAAAATTTCGGTTTGAAGTAATCTAGTACTCGTTGATAAGAATCAGCCGCTGCATGATGAAACTCATCGACGATAATCAAGTCAAATTCTTCGGGATCAAAAGCTTGAAGATGACGCTGCATGCTTAACGTGTAAATCGAAGCAAAAATGCTATGTCCATGCCTTTCCTTCACCTTGCCATTATAAATAGAAAAGCTCGCTTCCGGCATAACCGTTTGGAATGACTTCTTAGCCTGATATAGAATTTCTTCAAGATGTGCAATAAACAGCACCCGTTTAAAATTGCGCGCAAAGAACCCGGCTAAATATGTCTTTCCTAATCCGGTGGCCATCACGACTAACGCCTTATCATAATCTTCTTCCATTGTTTTATTTAATTCCTCTAATGCCTCAATTTGTGCAAAGCGAGGATAAATTTCCCCATATGATGCAGATGATTCATGAATGATCTCCGTTGTTGGAATAGACTCATCAACTTCACTTGGAAGCATTAAATCCATTTCCTCTGTCTCTGTCCACTTTTGAAGAAGATTTGGATTAGTTATATGAAACTTCTCATAGCTTTCTTCATAATTCTTCAACGTTTCTTGATTTAAAGAAATCGTATGGTCACTATAAAACGTTTCTAAAAATAGATGCAGACCTTGAGAAAATACTTCTTCATCATCACTAACAGAAAGACTCCATTCCACTCCATTACTTAAAGCAGAACGAGAAAGATTGGACGATCCAACAAACAGGCTATCTTGGTTTTCTTTTTGAAATAGATAAGCTTTAGGATGAAAGGACACTCCATTACTCTTCCATAATCTGACCTCAATCCTTGAATCAATCTCTAACAATATCCTTAATGCTTCTGGCTGGGTCACAAACAAATAATCGCCAGTACACACTTTAATTTCCGCTCCACGTTCAGCAGCCGCTCTTAATGCTTCTCTCAAATATTGAACACCAGATTTCATAACAAAAGAGGTCAAAATACAAATAGAAGAAGCAGAATCAATCTGCTTCAATAAGTGTGACCCTAATTGACCGGCAATTAATTGGACCTTACTCATCTTCAACCTCAATTAGATAAATCTTCTCCTTAAACCCCCCGCGTTTATCTGCTTTGTTCTTCCTTACTTTCTCCACTTCCTCAATAGAAGCTCCATGATACTCAGCCAAAGCATGAAGGATTTCTAACACATCCGCCAACTCTTCAATCGCTTCCTCTTTACTTTCTGTCTCTACATATTCCTGTAACTCTTCAAAGCTCTTCTTTTTCAATTCTTCTATGTATTCCTTCTCATTTAACACTTTTGTTGTAAACTTCTTACCTGTAGCTTCAATCACTTCTGGAATCCGATCACGGACTAATTTATTGTGGACTGGCATAAAGTAGCCTCCTTCAAAGTTTATCTTACAATTATATCACTTACCCAAATTTTGTATTTAACACAAACCTCACTTAATCATGATATTATTTAATCATAGCAAAACCTATAGGAGGATAACATGAAAAAGCAAGTTAAAGTAGTTGCAGCCATTATTGAAAATGAAAATGATGAAATACTATGTGCGTTACGCTCTCCAGAAATGAGCATCCCGAACATGTGGGAGTTTCCAGGTGGAAAAGTAGAAAAGGGAGAAGATATTTTTACTGCTTTAAAAAGAGAGATTGATGAGGAATTACAATGTCAGGTTGAAACAGAGGCTTCAATCTTTAATGATAATACGCATGAATATGAAACCTTCATCATTAACCTACTGTCTATAAAATGTAGAATCATTGGAGGTACCCCAACAGTCAATGAGCATTCTAAACTGATATGGTTAAAGCGCGAGAATCTGAGCTCTCTAAAATGGGCTCCTGCTGACATTCCAGCTGTGGAACAATTGATAAATGAAAAAAATAGTCTTCTCAAATGAGAAGACTATACTCTTTTAGTGAACTCCGTATATAAACTAGCAGGAACTTCATTCTCTAATTCCATTGTAACAGTAATTGGCTTTTCCCCTTCATATTCCACGGTGTTACCCTTCCCGATATAAATATACGGTTCTGTCTTTCCGTCTATTTCTTTATACTTTCTAATAAATAAATGTAAATGTATCCCTCTATCCTGATTGAAAACAATATTCTTTCCTCTCTCAGAACTTGGGGCAGTACTATTTGGAGTCTGCCATTGAAAAATGCGTTCGTTTATAAATTCATCGTGGTAATTAATGCTCTCTTTAATATCTTCTTCCTTGTGCAAATCAATAAATAAGAAGTAGTCATTTCCATTTGAAAGTAGACCAGAACCCCTAAAAGCACTGTGGCTTTTGCGATAATTTGAAAGTAATGCAGCATCACCCATTTGATATTGTTCATACAGCTTCAAATGTGGAACACCATAGTAGTCTTCTTTAAATTCCTTTTCATATCTAAAGATTCCATAAATAATAAGATCTTCTACATATCTTCTATATTCTTCATTCTGTAAAACCTTTTGATAAGAAGCTGTCTTAGTTAAATGACCATTTTCAAGAGCAAATAACTTAAAGTTCCTCTTTTTCTGACCAGGATCATAAAAATCCTGATTTAGACACTGCAAGGCATGTAATACGCTATCTTCATCTACCTCTTTAATCAACTTCAATATCTCATGTTTCGCGGTTTCTAAAGAAATATCATCATGGTCCAATAGATATTTAGCAATAGCAAATTCATACACTCGCTTTAAAGGTAACTTGCTCGATAATTCCTTTAATACTCCTTCAAAAGCTTCGTCTAGTAATAGCCTTTTCAAGGAATCTTCTTTTTCTACTTTTGCTACAAATTGCAAATATGTTTTTTCGCGATTAATAAACTTAATCGGATCTGGAGCTCCATCAAATTTCATATAATCCATTAATAATAATGGAATTTTACCTTGATTCATTTTCTTAAATTCAAAGTACTCTTCCTTCAAATACTTCAAAGAATTAAAGTTTTCCTTATCAATCTGCGCTAATATCCGTTCTTCAGAAATTTTATCCATTTGAATATGCGTACACCCTGGAATATTTGCAAAGCCAGTTGCAATAGCTACCTTCAAGCTTTCTTTATCATAATAACGGCTTCCATTTAAGGCGATGGCAATTAAGAACGTTTTACTATGATTCCCGATAAAATCAAGTACTGTTAGGAAAGTCTTGTCTTTATGTTTGCGAAGTCCTCGTCCTAGCTGTTGAATAAAAACTATTGGAGAATTAGTAGGTCTTAACATTAATACGGTATTTACTGAAGGAATATCAACACCTTCATTAAAAATATCAACGGTGAAAATAAATTCTAAATCATCATGATCATCTTCTAATCTATTTATATAATACGATCTCTGCTCGACTGAGTCATTTCCAGATAAACAGATACTTTGAATACCCCTACTATTGAATTCTTGTGCCATATATTGTGCATGTTCAACGGCTACACAAAACCCTAGACCTTTTCTTTTTTCACCGTCATGACCATAGAAATTCATATTCTTAATAATAAAGTCGACTCTCTCATTAACCTTTAATCTCTTCGTTATCTCCGCTACATCGTCAATATCTACATCACTTAAATCAATTCCCTCAATATCGGTAATACCAAAATAATGAAAGGGAATAACAAGTTCATCCTCTAAAGCTTCATGTAAACGAACTTCTAATGCAACATTATTATCAAATAGGTCAAAGACATTTTGTTGATCGCTTCTCTCTGGAGTAGCTGTCATCCCTAATGTGAACTGTGGGTCGAAATATTCTAGCACTGCTTGATAGCTTGGGCTTGTTGCATGATGAGCCTCGTCAAAAATAATATAATCAAATTCGTCTCGTTTAAATTCCTCGTAGCATTTAGACAAAGTTTGTATGGTAGAAAAAATATAATCGGCATTTTTTTGCTTTTGATTCCCAGTCAGTAATCCAAATGTCAGTTTTTCATTAGGAAGGAGCTTTTCAAAGGTCTCTTTTGCTTTTTTTAATATTTCTTCTCTATGTACAATGAACAGTAATCTTTTAGGCTTGAATCCCTTTACGTCAAAAGCAGACATATACGTTTTACCCGTCCCTGTTGCTGCTATAACCAAAGCCTTCTTTTCCCCAAACGATCTAATTCTTTCAAGGTTTTCTACCGCACGTTTTTGCATGTTATTGGGAATAATATATTCAGAGCTTTCATAAATAAATTGCTGTGTATTCGTATAGCCCTTTAATTTACTCAGAAACTCTTCATACTTACTTATGAAATTGTCATCTGCTACGACACTACTATTCCATAAGCCATCATATTCCTTTAAAACATCTTTCAGAAATTGAGCATTCTCTTTAGCAATAATCTCAACATTCCACTCAATATTACTCTTAAGGGCACTTTGAGTAATATTAGAAGAACCAATAATCACCTTATAACTATCCTTAAATTCAAAAATATACGCTTTCGTATGAAAACCAATCGCCTTATCTGTCTCAAAAATCTTCAAATGAATATTACTAAACTCATTTATTTTCTTTAAAGCCTTCGCTTCAGTAAAATTCAGATAAGTAGAAGTAATAATCTTCCCCTTTACGCCCCTTTTTTCCGCGTTCTTGAAAGTATCCAACAACAGCTGAAGACCACTATAATTAATAAAGGCCACGCTGAAATAAAACTTTTCACATTCATTTATAGAAGAAATTAATTCATTTAATAAATTACCCTTGTCTGAATTGACAATTAGTTTTTTCTCGATGTCCATGATTTGCTCCTGACTGTGGTTAATATATAAGGGATTATCAGATGTATTTCAATAACTCGTAAAACAATAATACATACTCTGGCCTGTTTCTATAGGAAAATATATTCTATTCTGACTTCATTAAGTAGTTTTAGTAAGTCTTTATCTTTTTTATATTGCATATTTCTTAAAAGACCATTTTTGCTTTTATATTATTAAATATTTATCGTAATTATTCTTAATTGTTATTATTCCAAAACACCAAGAATCGTAAAAAACTCTTACAATAGACCATCTATTATCTGTTTTAATTCTTCATATGTACTTGGTTGAGCTATTTTTTTTAGTGAATTTAAAGATATTGTTTTTTGATTAGGAAAATATATATCTAAGTCTTTAGTTAATGCAACGTAAAAATCCCATTGTTTCACATTTAATGGTTCAATTATTTCATGATTTTTTTCTTTTAGTAAACAAAATACATATATATCAGCATTCCGTTTTACCGTAGGGTTATATTTATTTGTAGAATAATCATATTCTTTTTTTGCCCCAATACTAAAACTGATGTTTGAATATTTTTCCTTATGCCATGCTTGGATATACGCAGAAGATTTGACCTCAATTTTCATGCCTTTATAAACTAAATCATAAGAATCCCATTCAACTCGTAATTGATTTAAACAGCCAAGAGCAGTTCCAATTAAAAACTCAGCAAAAATTCCCCTTAGGTTGTTTGTTAGAATATTTGAAAATCCCCATTTCCAGAAATCTAAAATAGTATGGTCTGTTCCTAATATTGGAGTTTCTGATTTAAGATGTTTATCATTATTCATTTATAACCACATCCTTTTATGCACATTTCAGGTAAACTACCAACGTTTCCCAATACATTTTATCTTCCCAATTAAGTTTCATATAAACCTAAAAAACTTATCCCATTGGATAACGAGATCCCTTTTATATTTTGCTTCTTGTTATCAATTTTAAAAATCTTCTTCCCATGCTTCTTTTGCATCCAATAACCTTTGTGATAAAAACTCATAAAAATTCTTTGCTGTATTGTAGTTATCAAGTCCCCCTTGTCTATTCCACGCTATTACTGGGCACTCATTATTCTCCACTTTGCTTGTATATAAACAATAGACATATTCTCCAGCATCTTCAATAACTACTAAATCCTTATCCAACCCTAAATCTCTATAACTCTTCGTGTTAACAACAACAGGAGCTCTATTTGACTTAGCCACTCCTAAAATATCAACACCAAATGACCCACCAGAACCATAGGTAGTTAAAAACCACTTATAGCTTTCTGGTAATTCCACCCCTAGCACATTTTGGACAATATTGATTTGACTTTCATCTACTCCACCTGTGTAGTCATCTGACTCCTTATATTCATTAATAAAATTTGTTAATTCCTCTTTATTCATTCAGTACTCCCCCTGCCAACAATAGTTTGTTTTTAGGATTGTAAGGCAATAGCTTAGGAGTTGAGACTAATTCTTTTGCCTTCATAACGCCTTTTACTACAGCTGCTTTTAGAGTGGTTACCACAGGAGTTTGTGACAGAGTCCCAAAATCCACAAACTCCTTACCTATATGAATAGTTTTGTTCCTTTTTTGAATAAAAAAATGGATAGCCCCTTTTTCGAAAGGCTCTATCCACTTCTTCTTATATAAAAACAATTCTTATTTTATAACAAAACAAGATAAATAACTATTCCCCTCAGCTTTTACCAAGCTTCTTCACCTTCTCCCCATTCTTCTTTTGCCAATTCAAGACGTTCGATTAAATAGTCTAAAAAATTATCGGTAAGCGTTCGACCATAGCCTTCCTGATTATCCCACATTATAACTGGACATTCTCCATTTATCATTTTATTAGTATCGAGGCAATAGGCAAATTCATCAATATCTTCTATAACCACAATTCCATCGATTAAACCATAATACTTTTGATGATCTTTGGTAGAATCTACTACTGCTGGACCCGTAAAACCATATCCAATTATTCTCACTCCAAAAAGTCCACCGTAACCATAATTTCTTAAAAACCACTTGTAACTTTCCGGTAATGAAACCTGTAATTTTTGTTCAGTTTCTTTTACTTTGTCTTCACTTACTCCACCTGTAAAATCATCATCTTCGCCATACTGCTTAATAAATTCCTGTAAAGCTGAATATTTCACCAAAATCACCTACTAATCTTGATTTAAAAACTCCTTTTAATTAAGGGTAGCCCCACGAAAAAATAAACCTTGAATGGTAAATGGCATTCAAGGTTTTACTAATACGTGTTCTGTTCTAAATTCATTATTTTTCTTCCTCATATGCTAAGGAAATCTCTACTACTTCCTCTGGTGTTAAATCCTCATCATTCCAAAAAATTAAGTCACTAAGGGCAGGATGAGGAACATTGTCTTCTAAAACTTCTAAATATTCACTTACTTCTTCATCAGACAGCATAGGATTACATATTTTATTTACTAGTTCAACTAATTCCTCTTTAGAAAACCATTTACTCATTTTTTCCTCCTCTCCTTAATTACAGCCCTTTCCAAAATGATAAACCGGAATATCAACCACTTCGCCTGGTGATTTATTAATAAGAATATCAGGAATGTTTGGGTTATTCTTTTTCAACTTATACTTTTGAATTTTAGTTAATTCAGGGTCAAAGGAAATATTCTGAGATTTAAATTCAAAGTTTATAAGTTTATTGTGAATCTT
This sequence comes from Peribacillus sp. SRI_006, assembly GCF_057586375.1. Lineage (NCBI taxonomy): Bacteria > Bacillati > Bacillota > Bacilli > Caryophanales > Bacillaceae > Peribacillus > Peribacillus sp. SRI_006. Next base: position 345,343 of record NZ_JBYCZT010000004.1, read on the forward strand.
ATTCAAAAAACCTTTCCATTCCTCTAACGAAGAACTTGAAACTTCATATGAATCTTCTAACATACGATAGCCGTCTGCATAATGAAACATTAGTAAACCGGTTCCTAAATCACAAGCCTCGTTTTCTAAGATAACACTTGGTACATCAAATCCACTATTCCAATTATAATTTGCAGCAAAAAAATGAAGAAATAAAGGGTTATCTATATTCGTTATCTTATTGATTATTATTTCTTTATCTGTATCATAAAGTAGCTGTTCAAGGAAACTAATATCTTTCTTATCCACATTATAACTCCCCATTATTTCAATAATTTTCAAAATCTATTATACATAACTAATAGAAGTGATAAAATCAAACTCACCTATTGAATTAATTTTATTATCATATTCAAAGTTATATATTAGAACTACGGCATTATATGACTTCGTTAAATTAAAATGTTTATTAATTTTAGGGATCATAATTTCTTCATATGAACAGCCTTCTAACATTACTGAAATGTTATTACTATTCTCCTTTAATACTGCTTTTTCAATAAAATCCACGTCAGTTTCATTCATATCAATATTGAAATCTATAAAAAATTTGGAAGGAACAGACTCCCCATCTTCATCATATTTTAAATCCACATATTCTTCTATAGAGTTTTCATTTTTGATATTACCTAACCATATAGAAACCACCCCTTGTTTTACCATTATAAACGCTCCTAATTTATTCTAGTCTATAGTTAACCCGATTATTAAGTTTAAGGTATGTTATTAAGAAAATCATTGAAAGGCTTTTAGCCATCAAGGTTTTCCTCATAATAATTCTATTTTGTTTTAACAGCTTCTTTTATTTGTTCACTTACTTGATAGAGCCACTGAAGTGGTTCTAAACCAAGAGCGGGAAAGTACACACCATCTGCACAAGATTGAATGTATTCATTCTTTTCGATATCTGGATACTCACTTCCAATAAAATCTGTTAAAAAGAAAATAGCAGATTCCAGATACTCTTTACTTTCCTCTGTTAATAATTCTTCCAATGCCTCTTCTGAAGATTCAATATCCTGATGAAAAGTTCCAGCCAAAAACTGAAAAACTGGTTCTTCTAATTTGTTAGAAGACAACATAACATCACAACCTTGTATTAATTTGGATACCAGTTAGAGAGAGCATGGGATTACATAAAGGCATATTATTTTGGATAGCCATGTGCTTTATCTAAATCTATAAAACTTAATTCTCTGGTTCTTTGTATCTTTCTGGAATTTTATTTTTCCATATTAGCATAAGTTCTTTAAATTGTTCAGTTTCTATTTCATTCTCATTTGGCTTATCGAAGATATAAAAGTGATGAAGAACCGTTGTATCTTTTTTTATTAAGACACTGGTAGCATTCCCTTCTATTTCAAATTCATCGTATTCACCTTCCATTACTTTGTGAACAATATCAATATACTCATCCATTTCTGTTTCAAAAACAATATCTTCAATGAAGTCTGAGAAAAGGTTAATTTCTTGTGGTAGGATTATCCTTAGATATCCTAATGGGTTTCTTTTAAACTCATATGAATATTTCATACGCTTTAATCCCCTTTTAAATCATTTATATATAATGGGTATGCCGTTTCTATTGATTCATCTTTATCTAAATACATTTCTACTTTAATACAAAGCATAAAACATTATTGCATGATGGTACATGGTACAACCTTCATTAGCTTTTAATTTCAGTCAAGCATTATTCATATCGTCCAAAGTATAGAAATCTCATAAAAGAAAACAAAAACACCTGTTGCCTAAAAGGCAATCAAGTGCTTTATGGTTAGCTATTTAAAGTAGTCTATTACTAATCACATCTAAACTAACGAGCCTATTAAATTCGTAATTTCTAGGCTTATTCCCTAACACTTTTTTATTCTTTTTCATCCATCTTCTGCTTTAAATAATCAGCAATTTCAGTTTGACCAAATTCTCTAGCATATTCATATGCATCCATATTCTTAATACTCTCTCCCGTATATCTAATTGAAATATCTATTCCGTTTTCAACTAGAAGCTCAACTACTTCTTTATGCCCACCATAAATTGCTCCAAATAATGGGTTTCTTTTCGCTAAGGTCACATCTAATTCTGCGCCTGCATCTATTAAATACTTTACTATCTCCAAATGCCCCGCTCCTGCAGCCACTCTTAAAGGAGAAGCATCAAATATATCACCTTTTGTATTAACATCGATTCCTTTATGGATCAGATATTCTACTATTCCAAAATGTCCTTTTTTTGCTGCAACATGTAACCACGTACCAAATGGTGTCATTGTATGTAAAGATTCTGGATTATCGGCTATTAAACGCTTTACTTCATTAATATCACCAACCTTAATAGCATTTCTTATAGTTTTATTTAGACTTTTTTCATCCATAACATTACCTCCTGTATTTCTACTATCTTGTACTAGCTATGTCTCCTAAATCTTCAAGAGCTTCAACAATATCATCAAAGTCACCGTCCATTGCTTCAATAGCTCTTAACCGATTCACTACTTCCTCTAAAGCATCAAGACTATGTTGTCCTATTACGGCATTTGGTGCCCAAACAAGGTTTTCTTTTCCAATTATTGGATCAACCCCATACCTTCTTAATATTTCCTGACCTTCTCGAACCAGTTCTTGCTGCTTCTGACCAAGACCTTTTTTAAATAGAATATGATGTGCATGAGGATTTATCATTGCAGTAGGTGGGCCACCTATTAATCCTCTAAGATACTTACCAAAATCAATTTTAATTAATGCCTCATTATATTGTTTAGTAATACCTAATTCAGACATCTTTTTACTAATCTCAGAGAGTTCATCTACACTAAAAGTATTATTTTGAATAGCATTTTTAAGCTTATTCATCTTAATGGCATTGACATTACCGGCTTCGCCTATACCATCAAGATAATCACTTACAGATTTAACCCTACCACTAACCTCAGACTCCACTTTCGCCATTGAAATTAACTGATCCTTCAGCCCAGTACCATTAACCACATTATAAGGTACTCCACCTGCCAACGACAGTTGGTTTTTAGGGTTGTATGGCAATAGGTTAGGGATAGTGGCCAGTTCTTTTGCCTTTGTTGCACCTTTTACTGCAGCCGCTTTTGTAGTGGCTGCCCCTGTCTTCGTTATGGCTCCTGCGCCTTTAGTTCCGACTATTGATGTGACGACTGTTCCAAGGGCATAGGATACCCAGTGAGCCCGCGAATAGGCATCGCCATTTATCATATCTCTTTCATATGAGTCGGAGATGGATTTGGAAATATATTTATAGGTTTTTATCGGGTGCATGATTGAATTTGCTACGCCTTCAACCGTTTCCCCGGGATCTGTGACAAAGTCCCAAACTCCTGTCACGAAGTCTTTCCCGACATCATACAGGCCTACGCCGATTCCTTTTGCTATGTCTGCGGTTTGCTTGGATGCTTCTAGCTGCATGACATATCGCTGCTGGGTGGGCGCTAAGTTTTCATACCCGATCTGCTTGGCGATTTTGAGGAACTCATCTGGATCTGTTACATGATCGAGTTGGGCCTTCAAGTCTTTGATCCGGCGATTCTCCGCTTCCTCTTGTTTAACCTTCAGATATTGCGCGGTTTCTTTTTTCCTGACTTCTAGGTTTTTATAGGCTTCACTATTTTTATAAGCTGCTGCATTAAAATAGAGAGGGGATACTACTCCTCCCCTTGTACTGGATACTTTCAATTGCTCCATGAGTGCCGTCACTGCCGCTTGGTCTTCTTCGGATTTGGCATATTCATTCGTCCACTTATGATCGATTTCGTTTACTTTGTCTATCGTTTGGGTCCGTTTTGTTTCAGCTTTCTCGATATTTTCAAAGAACGCATCATCGGAAAAAGGCTCTAACTGAATGATATCATCAATTCCAGCCAATATTTTTTTCAGATCATTTTTCTGGGCTGTGACCATTTCCTTGGAATTTCGAGTGGCATTTGTCAGCTCTTCCTCTAAAAAAGGAACCGTAACCACGGTTTCACTAAGGTTCGCTTCGATTGTATCTCCTTGAATTCCGCTTAAAAAGGCAATATGCCGATTGATCAGACGCAGCCAAGAATCCACGACATCGATCTGTGCTTTGTAAAACCCTTTAATGGCCTCTGCACCTTGCCCCTGCAGCTCATCATCCAAATGAACGATACTCTCAAATCCTTTTTTTAATTCCGTGAGCTGTTCCTTTAGGTCCTTATATTGTCCGACACGCGTTTGCATGGCAGAAACTAGTGTTTGAGATTCGTAAATCATCGACATAATGGAAAGTCCTTTCAACTTCTTTTCTTATTCATTTCTATGTAATATTTTTATTCACTGTAAAATTATGGACTAAATATATTTTAGAAGAGTTTCTAAATTTATTCAAGAAATGAAGGGACTTTTTACTAAACGGATTTATTAGCATAAAGAAGGGCTATTCCTGTGGAAGGAATAGCCCCTTTCTTTGTATCAAAATCAAAATGCCGGTATGGCCGTTTCACTATATTTCTCTTCTAAAAATTTGCGTACTTCCGGGCTTGTCATGGCCTTGGCCAACTTTTGGACTGGCTCGGAATCCACGTTATCCTTGCGTGCCACTAATGTAATCGCAAAGTCATTTTCAACACCTTCTGTGAGAAGGGCGTCATTTTTTGGTGTCAAACCAAGCGGGGCAGCGTAAGCAGGTGTTATTACGATCGCATCTGCTTCATCATACGTTCTCGCTAGCATTAATAAATCGACTTCTTTAAACTTATAGTTTTTAGGGTTCTTAGTAATATCAGACATTGTATAGTATGGACCCTTTTTTTCCTTTAAAGTGATCACTTTATGCTGTGCCAGCAAGGCCAATGAGCGATCGATATTCGACACATCATTTGCAATGACAATAACGGCACCCTCTGGCAATTTATCCATTGAATCATATTCTTTAGAGTAAACACCATAATTGGCAAAATAAATGGGTTTCACTGGTACTAGCTCGGCATTTTTGTTTCGATTGAATTCCTCCATATATGGAACGTGTTGGAAGAAGTTCACATCCACTTCTTTTGCCGCTAGTGCGGTGTTAGGCTGCACATTATCACTTAATACGACCATTTCCAGGTTAATGCCCTCCTCTGCCAGCTTTGGTTTAACAAGCTCAAGGATTTCCGTCATCGGGGGAATGAGTGAGGCCACTTTCAATGTAACCTCTTCCTTTTCCTGATTCTGCGTATTTTCTTTCTCTTTTACTTCATTCGTCTTTCCACATCCTACTAAAAACAACATAATTGCTGCCATGAGAAAGAGTATTTTTTTCATGATGTTTCCCTCCATTATTTATCTTTTATCAATCATTCTGGCTACAGCTGTCCCAATGAATTGGATAAGCTGTACTAGAATAATCATAATGATAATCATATAAATCATTAGCTCTGTTTTAAACTGCTGGTAGCCATACCTGATGGCAAAGTCGCCGATACCGCCGCCTCCGACCACTCCCATGATCGTTGAATAAGAAATAAAGCTGATGATCGATGTTGTTAGTCCGAGGACAAGCCCTGAACGAGCCTCCACGTAAAGAAATTTAAATATGACATCCTTAACGGAAGCCCCCATCGAAATAGCTGCCTCGATCACACCCTTTGGCACGTCCAATAAAGATTGTTCGACCAATCGCGAATAATGGGCAATGGCGATGATGGCTAATGGAACGCAAGCAGCTGCTGTACCAATGGCTGTACCGATTATGAGTCTTGTAAACGGGATTAAAAAAACAACCAATAATAAAAACGGGAATGAACGGATAATATTCACAAGTAAATTTAAAATCGAGAAAGCCCACGGATTTTCAAGCAAATGACCCTTCCTAGAAAGAAATAGCAAGGTCCCGACAGGCAATCCAATCAAAATCGCAGCTAAAATGGACACACCCACCATCGTAATGGTTTCTCCAATTGACTGCCAAATTTCTGCCTCATATTGAACTAAAATCTCAGGCATGGCCTCGCCCACCATTCTCTGCTAATTGTTCGATAAAGTATTCGGGACGATTATCCTTTTTTTGAATCCCGGTTGGTTCGATTAAGACCGTGTCATAAATCTCTCCCTCTGCCATGATCGATACACGATTGCATATACTTTTAATGACATCCAGCTCATGACTAACAATGACGATCGTCACACCGAAGCGTTTGTTGATGTTTTGTAGCACGTCTAATATTTCAGCGGTTGTATTTGGATCAAGGGAAGAGGTCGGTTCATCACATAACAACACTTGAGGGTTATTTGCCAATGCCCTTGCAATGGCAACACGCTGCTTTTGTCCCCCGCTTAATTGTGCAGGATATCTCTCCATCTCACCCTCCAATCCGACAAATTGGAGACATTCTAAAACACGGCTCCGACGGTCCTTCTTTGGATAATTTGCCAGCTCTAAAGAGGCTGCAACATTGTCATAAACCGTTTTATTTGCCACAAGATTAAAATGCTGAAAGATCATGCCAATCGACTTCCGTGCCCCTCGAAGTGCTTTATTGTTCAATGTTGTCAAGCTTTGGCCGTTTACCTCCACTTCGCCCGCATCTGGGGTCTCCAACAAATTCATTAGCCGCAGCAACGTTGATTTCCCTGCTCCGCTTGCTCCGATTATTCCATGAATTTCACCTTTAGGTATTGTTAAAGTAACAGACTTAATAGCCTGAAATTGTGAAAAATTTTTACTCACTTGATCCAGGTTAATCATAAAATCCCACTTTCTATTTGTTGAAAGGTATGTATAGCGCTCCTCATTAATAGTTTCATCAAAGAAACACAACTCATTCTATCAACTAATGAGGACCTAATGCAAAGACACAAATTAACAGTTAGAAAGGATAGATGAACAGTGAGGAATCCCTGTTTACATCTATCCTTTTGTACGACATGTTTCGTTAACTGGATATACTTTTATTACAACGTTATTTCGACGACACCACCAAAAACCGGACAATATGATCCGAGAAGTTAAACCAGTAATGGGCTTTTCGAGCATCGAACATGAAAGACTGCTGTTCATGGAGTTCCATTCTTTCTCCCTCTATTTCCACTGTCAACTTCCCTTCGATAATGAACAAGAATTCATGTCCGCCATGAGAAAAGGCGCTTCCTTTATTTTCACCTGGCTTTAAGGTGACAAGGATAGGCGAAAAAACAGCATCACGAATGCCGCTGGATAAATTCTGATAGTGAAATTGTTCATGATTATAATCTGAATTTTCTTGGGAACGGTCCTCAGAAAAAAAGAAACTTGGGTTGACATCCAAAGTATCAGCGATTTTTTTTAATGACTCTAATGTGACGCTTGATTTACCCCGTTCTACTTGTGATAAAAAGCTGATCGAAACGCCTGTTTGTTCAGCAAGGCTCTTTAATGTTAGTTTTCGCTCTTTCCTCAATGATTTCATTTTTTCCCCGATTGAATCAAAAGGCATGGAGATGCCCCCTTTTTTTACATAGTATCTAGCTTCATTATACAGTACAAATTTTGATGAATGTTCCGTCATTAATAAAATAATTGACAGAAAATTATAAATTATTTACAATAAAGGAAATAACAAATTGAAGTGACACTTCAATTTTAATGGGGTGACTCAAGATGGAGAAGAAACAAATGCGGCGAATTTTAATTGCGAGTTTAGTCGGAAGTTCGATTGAGTGGTTTGACTATTTTTTATATGGGACCGTTTCAGCTCTCGTGTTTAACCAGCTATTCTTCGTGAATGAGGATCCGACAATAGGGCTGTTGCTTTCCTATGCATCCTTTGCGTTAGCATTCTTCATCCGCCCCTTTGGCGGAGTGATTTTCAGCCATATTGGCGATCGTATCGGGAGAAAGAAAACCCTTGTTTTAACACTTAGTTTAATGGGTGTCGCAACCTTTGGGATGGGGCTTCTTCCTACGTATCAAGCCGTTGGGATTTGGGCGCCGATTTTATTGATCACGCTGCGCTTAGTACAAGGTCTGGGAATTGGCGGTGAATGGGGAGGAGCGCTTTTATTGGCCGTTGAATATGCTCCCGCTGAGAAACGGGGCTTGTTCGGAGCCATTCCTCAAATGGGTGTTACGATAGGAATGCTGCTTGGAACCGTTGCCTTATCCATTATGACACTGCTGCCTGAAAACGCATTCATGACTTGGGGATGGCGTATACCATTCATTTTTAGTGCTCTGCTAGTATTTTTTGGCCTATGGATTCGTAAAGGAATTGATGAAACACCGTCTTTCAAAAAAGTGAAGGAATCGGGAGAAGTTCCAAAGCTGCCGATTGTGGAAACTCTTAAGAATTATTGGCGTGAAGTGCTTATCGCCGTCGGAGCCAAAGTGGTAGAAACAGCTCCATTTTATATTTTCAGCACGTTTGTCGTATCATATGCTACTGCAAATCTCGGCTTCTCCCGGACAGCTACATTAACTGCAGTCATGATTGCGACAATTATAACGACGATTTTAATACCTATCATGGGGACTTTATCTGATAAGCTTGGCCGCAAAAAGCTGTTTATAGGCGGAACGATTGGGATGGCACTGTTTGCATTCCCATACTTCTGGTTGCTGCAGCAAAAATCGGTACTGCTATTAATCGTTGCAACAGTGATAGGTTTAGGGGTTATTTGGGCTCCCATCACAGCTGTTCTTGGAACGATGTTCTCGGAAATTTTCGATGCAAAGATCCGTTATACCGGCATCACGCTTGGCTATCAAATCGGAGCAGCTCTGGCAGGAGGAACAGCGCCGCTAGTTGCAACGGCTTTACTTGATAGGTTTAATAACTCCTATGTTCCTGTCGCCCTTTATATTATTTTTGCATCTGTCCTGTCACTAGCAGCGATTTGGGCAGTTAAGGATCGCAGCAATCAGAAATTAGACGAAACACATAATACTAGTGCCATGTAATCCATGGATTTTTCACTTCAAGGAGGACAATTGAATGTTGGTAATAAGCGAGAAGGAAATTCAACAATCATATGGAATGAAAGACGCAATAGCAGATATAAAGGCCGTATTGCGTGCACATGGTGCTCAACAAATAGACAGCCCTCATCGCACAGTGCTTGCTTTCCCTCAACACGAGGCATCGGCCCTTTACATGCCAAGCGCTGATTTATCTGAAGAGGTTTCGGCGGTCAAAGTCGTTACGATTTTTCCAAAGAATCCTTCAAGGGGGATGGCAACCACACAAGGAGTCATCTTGCTGTCAGATGCAGAAAATGGCGAACACCTAGCATTGTTGAATGCCTCCTATTTAACACGTCTCAGAACAGGGGCATTGAGCGGCATTGCCACAGACTTTCTTGCTCGTAAAGACGCCCGGGTTCTCACGATCATCGGAACAGGAGCTATGGGATTTGAACAAGCAATTGGTGTGTTAGCCGTAAGGGACATTGAGCGTATTTTATTAGTAAATCGCACACCAGAGAAAGCGCAGAAATTCGGTGAAAAGCTGCAGGCTTTCGGAGTAACCGTTCCTTTTGAAGTTTGCGAGGATGTTTCAGCAGCTGTTCGTCAAGCAGATATCATTTGCTGTGCAACCCGCTCGAACGAGCCAGTATTTAATGGACTCGATTTAAAGCCGGGCACACACATTAACGGGGTCGGGTCTTACTTACCGGATATGAAAGAAGTGGATAATACCACCGTTTCACGCGCTGCTAAAATTATCGTCGACGATTTGGCGGGCGTGAAGGCTGAAGCAGGAGAACTCATTTCTGCAGCCAATCAGGGAAATTGGTCGTTTAATGATATTCACGGAGAGCTTTATGAACTTGTCATGCGAACCAAAACAGGAAGGGGAAATAAAGAGGAAATTACCTTCTTTAAATCAGTCGGTGCCGCTTACTTTGACCTCGCTGTGGCAAAAGGTGTTTACAGCCAATCGAAAGAACGGAACACCGGGATAGAGATTGAGGTATGACAGAAGTCCATACATTTTGCTAACGCTGAATGTAATAACAACCCGAAACAAGCGACGTTCAAGCTTGCAGTAACATTTCATCTTTAAATAAAGAGACCCTTCTTTCGGAAGGGCCTTTTGAATAATCCATATCTTTCACAAGCGATCAAGCCTTTATCACGGTCGCTTTTTTTATTGGCATCATATAGTGCCATGTGGCTTGTATTTCAGTTTGAATCCACCTTGAAAAAAGATGGATTATTTTTAATTTGGTGTCGACTTAGTTTTCACGCAGAGTTGATTGGAGCGGGTGTACGAGACTCCTGCGGGAATACGCGTCCAAGGGAGACCCCGCAGACGCAAAGCGCCGAGGGCGGACCGCCCGCGGAAAGCGAGTGCCTGCAGTGGAATGAAACGATCAAAGTACACTCTCCAAATATAGGCAAGTTGTATGCCCCCTATAATGCGGAAGATTGACCTAATTCATTCTAATACACTTGTTTCTGCTTCAGCTACCTTTTTGACACGATCTAAAAATTCAACGACCACTTTATCGGTGGCAAATACTAAAAGTAATTTCAAAAACCACTTTAACGGGCGACTGGTGACTGTATATGTAAAGGAAGTTCTATTGTCATTGATTTTATTTAGTTCATAAAAAGCTGTAATTTCAAACATTTTAGCAAGTATGAAGCCTACTTTTAGCTTTTTCTCATTAGTTTCATTCAAATATTCCAATGTTTCTATATCATACTCTTCTGTTCGTTTTCCTTCTCGATATTTTTGGCGATATACACTTCCAACCACTTCTTCCGTTATTTTAACCGGCTTTTGTTCAACTACTTGAGGCATGATTTTTTGCAAATTTTCTACAGAACCATCAAGAAACTTCCATACCTGTTCAATTGGGGCATTTATTTCTATTTCTTTTGTCCATTTTTTCAATGAAAATCACCTCTGCCTCTATTATATTTCCTTTATTATGTAATAACCAAATTCGAACGGATGAATCGTTAAATAATTCTAATTAAATAGATACATTAACCAAGACTTTTTTAAATTTAGAGTCGTTCTGTAAATAAATTACTTATTAAGATTCTCTTTTTTGGTGTTATTCTTGTATAATAAACCAAACGGTTACTTTTTCAGGAGAATCCTATGAATTTTATTTATATTAATCAAAACATATTAGATAATCTTTTTTATATCTTAGTAAGCATTTTGATTTATTACATTTTATTAGATCATGGCAAAAGGTTAAGTCAGTATGGCAAGACCCTTATTACTGCATGCATGAGCATTCCTATTATTTTATGTATGAAGTTTCCTATTTATATCGATGAATATTGTGTCCATGATCTCAGGCAAATCCCTTTTATAATAGGGACCCTTTATGGTGGTTGGCCTGTAGGGGCTGCACTGTTAGTCATCATATTAACTTTTAGGTTTGCTTTTTATGGTTTCAATTTACTTACGTTAACTGTATATATCGTAATCTTTATTATAACGGCTTTATTTTCTTCCAAATTCAAAAATTTCAATCGAAAAAATAAACTTAATAGCTCGATACTATTAATTTTATTTCTTGGAATACTAACGAGCTTCATTTCAATCGTTATGTCTGATTATTTTCGAATAACGGAGGCGTATGTATTTTACTTTATTATCCTCCCTCCTTTCATTATCGTTTTGGCTTTATATATCATAGAAATTTTAAAAGATGCCATTATAATCCGGACACAAATGGTAAGGCTTGAAAAAATGGAGGTAGTCAGTCAGCTTGCAGCCAGCATTTCACATGAAGTTAGAAATCCTTTAACGGTTGTGAAAGGATTTGTTCAACTGCTAAAGGCTCCTGATCTGACTCAGGAAGTAAGAGAACAATATATCCAACATGTAGTTAGAGAGCTTAATAGTGCAGAATCCATTATCAGTGAATACTTAGCATTTGCAAAACCTGCACTTGAGAAAGTGGAAAATATTTTAATTAACCGTGAAATAGGATATGTAATTGAAATGATCAAACCATTGGCTAACATGAATTTAGTTACTATATCTAATCAGTTGGCTCCAGGCATCACCCGGGGGAATATTCAACATTTCAAGCAATGCTTCCTAAACCTCATCAAGAATGGTATAGAGGCAATGCCAAACGGCGGGGAACTTAATATTGTTTCTTATGTAAATAATTTCGATATCATTATCGAAATAAGTGACAATGGAGTGGGAATGAACAAGGAACAAATAAATCGTTTTGGTGAGCCTTATTACAGTTCCAAAGAAAAAGGAACTGGGCTGGGATCTATGGTGGCTGTCAAGACCATCCAAACGATGAATGGTACACTTCATTTAACTAGCGCTTTGAATAAGGGAACAACGATTTCAATAACACTTCCCGTTTATCAAGAAGATCATTCTGGAAAATAATAAAAAAGTCCGCCGTAAATGGCGGACTTTTAGTTTGTAGACAAATATGGTTTTATTTAAATTTAAAACCAAAGTTGATTGGAACGGAAGGTGCGAGACTCCTGCGGGAAAAGCGAGTCCAAGGGAGACCCCGCAGGCGCAAAGGCGCCGAGGAGGCTCCCGGACCGCCCGCGGAAAGCGAGTGCCTGGAGTGGAAATCAACGGTCAAATTGTACAAACCTTTATAAAACTGTAGACAAACTTGATTTTCAATAGAGTACTGTTACATTTATTTTTTCTCGTCAAGGCATTGATAAACCGCAATCATGTCTCGTTTGTTCAATTCACGAATCCGGGCGAAAATGGGGATATCGGCCACGCCCTCGGTACATTCACTTTCGGCCACGACATCCTTCACTTTCCCTGTCAGCCAGGTTTGGACGTCGATGCTTTCGACGATTTCTTTGCGACCTTCATCATCGATGCCACTGGCATGACAGCTCACACAAGGGATCGTTAATTTATACACACCGTCATGGATGTTGTCTTCTGAAATGACTTTCTTGCCATTACAGAATGGGCATTTATGACTTGCTTTAATTTTATTGATTTGGGTAACGATTTTTTTGTAGCCGAATGCTTCATAGACATAGGTTAGTTTTTTGTATTTGCCATTGGTGAAGTATTTATCAATAATGGTTTCTCTTGTTTCGTTAATATTGGCAAAGTCACAGATGGTAATCTGATTTTTGCTGCTGATTGCTTCGATATTGCCTTTGATGCTGTCCCAGAATGGTTGGGTATTTTGTAAAACCACTTCATAGCCGACAAAGCTTGCTAGTTCGAGTTCGAGCATTTTCAACGCGGCTTTTGTTTCACGTGGAAGGAATGAGACATCATCAGTGAGTGCGATATCGCCGCCCACAATCGCTTTTAGTTTTTCCAGTTCCGGCAGCTTTCCTACAATTTTGATGACTTGATCAATTGGCTGTTGGATGATCTCGCGAATGTCCGTATCACCAAACATCAGCTTTTTATGATGTTTGAGAACCGTTCCTTTACAGACTGGACAGTTGATCATCTCTTTTGTTTCTTTCATCTGCTCTTTAATGATTGATTTCGATACGAAAATATAACGCCCAATGATGAAATTGAACCCTTCCCAAATTCGCGATGCCTTGCCTGCTTTATCGTAAAAGGACTTTTCCCAATACCCATATAAGAAGGTATGCTTTTCGGCATCTGTCATCTCATTATAGCTTTTACTAATGTCGTGACCTAGTTCATTCTTGATCTCATCAAACAGGAATTGCAGTTTGGAATGCTGATAATATTTTAATACTTCCATCACGTCCGGATGTAATAAACCATCCCAGAATGGCACGTTTTTGTCTTGTATGACTACATTGAAATCGAATTTTTCAATGAACCGGCGTCCCGAACAGCTTGGACAATGATTTTCTGCAGAATAGAAATCGAAGCTTCTTGTATCCTTATTGGTCGGATGTGCAGCCACTATATGGTTGATCATTCCGCCCAATTCATAAAGAAACGTATATTGACTGTACAAGTGCCGTTCAAGATCAATGGCGATCACAGGGGCAATCGTATCGGACTCGTACTCCCCATAAATCACGCGAGCGATTGGTGATAAGCTTTTTAAAATGCCGCCCTTATAAACGTTCTCTGCGTTCTTGAAATAGTCCAGATGATTTTCCTGTAAATAATCGATACCAGTTTTTGACCGGAGCGTCGAAGAGATATGCAATGGCTCCACCCGCTCGTCACTGTTTTTGTGACTGTAATAATCATCATGACTGACAACGTCAAGATGCTGGACAGGTGTTAGCTGTCTTTTGCCAAAATCCACGATATAATCCGAGCTTTCCAGCATATAGGCATTATGTTCAATCATGATGATGGAGACGGATTCATCCTCCAGAATGACCCTGACACTGTCAATGAATTGGTTTAAAATATTTTGCGATAACCCTTTTGAAGGCTCGTCAAAAATGAACAGCGTGTGCGGGTTCCTTGTCTTCGCAAACAGCTCGGAAACTAAGTGGACACATTGAAATTCACCCGTCGATAGTGTTTGTGTTTTTCTCTCTAACGTTAAATAACCAAGCCCAAGTTTGATCAATAAGCTCAAACGTTTATGTGCGATGTCTTCTTTTGGGAGTTCTTCGATGATATCTTCGATCGAACGCTGAAAAATATCATCAATTTCATCACTGTATTTGGTTAGCTTCTTTTTAATATCAAGAAACGTCGCAACGGTCGACCGGCTGGTGATCGATTTATTTCGGTCCTGCCCGACCATGACCAGCTTATCCTTTGGATAACGCTTCTGAAAATCTTTGGAGATGCATTCATTGACTAGTGTAGATTTACCGCAGCCGGACTCACCCGTAAAGGTAACAAGTCTATTCTTGGGAATCCGGATTTCTTCCATTTGAATATTACGGCAGTAAAGATCCTGAAATTGATAGTATTTAGTTGGCGCTGCTTCATTTCGCTTCCAGCTGATTGGTTTGGGCCGCGGTGATTCTTCAACGATTTTCCCGCCATATTTTCCGCTGCCGGGTCCAAAGAACAATTGGTCATCCGTGCTATCCAACACCGTGTCTGAATGATCAATGAGCCAAATTTGATTTTTATAACCTAATTGCTTAATCTGCTCCAAAATTTTCAAAAGGGTTTGATGATCAAGACCGACGGAGATTTCATCGATGATGATCACGGTATTTTCACTTGTTGCCATGAATTCGGCCAAATAAAGCCGGGTTAATTCCCCTCCCGACACTGTCCCCATAATACGGTTCAAGCCTAAATAACCAATATTCATATTGATAATATTTTGGAGAATATGCTGTTTGGCTTCACTTATATGTAAGGTCTCTGCGAGTGAAAGGATCGTTTCGATGCTTAAGTTGTTGATATCGGATATAGTATGCGGGCGGTCTAATAATTCAATGGTATATTGCTCGACTTCTTGATTGTAGCGCTTCCCCTCACACTTTGGACATTCGACGTTTTTCGTCGTACCGCGTCCTTTACAAGTAGGGCACCAGCCTAAGGCATTATTAAATGAAAAAACTTCCGGAGAAAGATTGAATTTTTCTGCAAGACAAACACGAATCTCTTTAAACACACCAGTATGTGTGCCAATGGTCGAACGGGGATTAGCTGAAATGGATGATTTGCCGAGAAAAAGGACCAGCGGCATTTCCTCCATCTTGATGGCACTGAAGTTGGTTTCCATAATATTAGGGAATAAATACTGATATTCAGACTTCGGCAATAAGGAAACGAGACGCTTCTTGGATTCTTCGCCAATGGTTTGACAAAAAGTCGTCTTCCCGGAACCTGATAAACCAGCAATTCCTAATGATTGGTCGTCTGGCAGTGATGAATCTAAATGGCTTATATTGTTCGCTATTAATCGATTTATTTTCATTTGTAACTCCTCTCATTTTTTCAAGCTCAGTCTTTCATATTAGCACAGCGGTATATGTATTTGGTATTTTTTTAACGGTAACCCCATCCATTTATTCTTTCACATTCCGCTGCTTCAAAAACGTATGATTCATCGACAAAAACCGAGGAGCAAGGATTGGATTTTTTCCATAACCAATAAGATGATTAAAGCCTTCATATAGATTATAAAAGCCCCTCTCGACTAAGAGAAGGGCTTTCCTTAATAAAGTATGACCGCATTTTTATCCGATACGTTTATTTTGTATTGGACTTTTTTGCCTTGTTTTCAAGCTCGCTTTTGGGCTCAGTGGAGAATTCGACATCTTTTCCATGTCCCTGCGGGTTAACACTTGGTGCGATGCGACCTCTTCCTGTCTTTTTACTCATTTCCTTCACCTCCAAGTATATGATGTTGGACGGATCTACTTTACATTACGGGTGTAATTAAATGTGTCTTTGTTCTGAGGAACATCAGGATCTTTTTTCCCGGCAGGCTGTACTGCTCTTCCTGTATTTCCGCTATAGCCTTCTTCCACGGGCCCTGGATAATGATAATGGCCATCATTAACTGTTTGAATCGTTGATTCACCAGTCACCTGGCTTCCTCCCGTTTCCACCTGTTCTTTCTCGTTAGTCAATCCATCTCCTCCTTTTCTAAAGATTTTCTTTTATAGTATTCGATAAAAGAGCAATAAAATGAAAGGAGAAAAAAGGAAGCACTAATAATGACTCCATTCTTTGTTAGTTGGAGGTCAGAAGTAAACTCTCCGTTGCACCGTTTTTCAAGAAGGGACTGGGTTCGCCAACCGTATAAATTTGTAAGTCATGCATAGCCCTGGTACATGCGGTGTAGAACAATCTACGCAGGCTCTCATCACCGTATGTTTGCATGGATGCATCATAAATGATGACTGCATCGAATTCGATGCCTTTGGCCAAATAAGCCGGTATAACAACTACACCCTGTTCATATTCATTTGTGCCTTTCTGTACGAGTTTAATTTCACCGTGGGCATTAAGGGCATCGTATGCGGCGGCACTTTCGGCAGCAGATTTACAGATTATTGCGATTGTATTGTACTCACGGCTTTGAAAGTCTTTGACCTTAGACATGATCTTACGGTGCAATTCATCACGGCTGGACACTTGAGTGAGTACTGGCTTCTCGCCTTCACGATTGAATGCCTTAATTCGCTGGCCTTCTGGAATTAGTTCACGTGTGAATTCTATAATCTGCTTTGTGGATCTGTAGCTTTGATCCAAGGTAATGCTCTCGGTTTCACTTATCCCGTATAAACTGGTAAGAGTCTGGAAATCCACCCGTTCGCTGGCATGAGCGAATATTGCCTGGTTAAAGTCACCGAGCACGGTCATCCTGGCATTAGGAAACAATCGTTTCAAGAACTCGAATTGAAATGGAGAATAATCCTGTGCTTCGTCTACAAGCACGTATTTTATAGCTGTATTCGACTGAAACCCTTGAATTAACTCCTTCAGCAGCAAAAATGGAGTCGCGTCTTCATAATACAGTTTACCTTCGTCCAGCATTTTTTGGGTTGATAAGCAAATTTCCCTTTCGGCAGGTGTTTCACCCTCATTCCACAGTTCGATCCGTATTCGTTCGTCAAAAAGTTGCTTGTATATGCCCTTAATATTTATAAAATGAAGTGCTTTTATCCGTTTGCGTAACGTCTTCAGTTTCTTTCGAACAATCATACGAGCAAGCATTTTATTTTCCATCTCATAATCGTCAAAGGAATCTTCATCATGGCCGCGTTTTTTCTCTAAATAGGTGTATACCTTTTGGTAGTCTTCTTTGCTAAGATACTCGATTTCCTCCTCGACCCAAGGTTGTTTCAACTCAAACTTTTCCCTTTCATCAAGTAGCTCACATAACCACTCTTTCAGCTTTTCAATCCTATTGTGAAATTTTAATGTGGTGTCTGTGTTATAAAATCTTTCCGAAATTTGTTTGGCTGAGACGAGCGTTTCCCCTCGGAACTTTACCCCTCTAAAGATCATTCCGGATTGCTCCAGTGATTGTCTATAGGTCTTGATGATTTCAAAGAAGCGAATGGATGCCTTAAATTGGATACTCGCTGTCCTGGTGCTATAGGAAGGATCATCCGCTGCAGTCAGTAAATATTCCAGTTGCTCATAAGGATCCTCAACTTGAAACGAGTCAGTCAGACGATGATCCAGATATTCCTGGAATGTTACCTGCTGCATATTCTCTTCGCCAAGTTCGGGCAACACATTGGATACGTAGTTATTAAACATGGAGTTAGGAGAGAATAAAATGATTTGATCGGCTTTCAGCCTTTCACGGTTCTTGTAGAGCAAGTAAGCAATCCGTTGAAGGGCAGCTGATGTCTTCCCGCTGCCAGCTGCACCTTGAACAATGAGCAGACGTCCGCGATCGTTCCGGATGATCCTATTTTGCTCACGTTGAATGGTGGACACGATACTGTGCATATGCTTATCCGTTCCCTTGCCCAGTACCTGCTGCAGGATCTCATCCCCAATGGTGAGACTCGTATCGAACATTGATTCGATAACGCCGCTCTTGATCGTGTATTGCCACTTGTTTTCCAGCATCCCCCGAATTACGCCTCCGGGAGTGGAGTATTCTACAGGACCTGGAGGATAGTCATAATAAACACTCGAAACCGGGGCCCTCCAATCGTAGATAATGAAGTTTTCTCCTGTTGCATCAGTAAGAGTGGAAGTCCCAATATAAATTTGTTCCGTAAGGGGAGACCCTTCTTCAGTGATATCAATCCGGCCGAAATAAGGCACTTCCTTCATGCGGCGCAGTGTTGACAGCCTCTTGAAGGCATATCTATGTGCGCCTTCGCTTTGTGACAAGTCTTGGGCCTGCTGCCTTAAGCCAATGATGGTCTCGAGGTAATCATCGAAAGTATCGATATTAACCTTGAGGTCATCCCAAAAGTGTTTACGGATATTAACAACTTCTTTTTTACGCTTTGAAGTTTCTCCTTCTATTTTGCTGATTTGTTTCGTGATTGTTTCTATCACCTCATTCAAACGTTCTTGCTCCTGCCGAATTTCATTGTTCATAACGGACACTCCTTTAAAAAATGAGAAATTAGGGGTTGACTAGAGGTGAGTTTTACCTTATACTTATAGTAAGGGGTAAACTGTTTATTGTGTATTTAAATGTGTTTCTATACTAATTTATCATAAATTCCGAATGATATCAATGTATTTTGCACAACAGTTGCCATAATGAATCGTCATTTTAAACTTTAATTTAACATGTAAAGCCAGAACCAGTTGAGCAATAGCTTGGCTGGTTATTTTTATGATTATTGAAGGCCTAAAGCTTCGCCAGTCCCGCCTTTCATAAGAACTGCAACACCCACATCAACGTTTGATTCGTTTCGATGAGATGTGATTCATATTGTCTTGACTTAACTTTGTTTGTTAGATAATGTTTAGGATAAAACTTTTTGTAGGAGAAATTATCATGAAAAATTATAAAGCATGTCAGAGTTGTGGAATGCCGCTATCTAAAGATGAATTAGGTGGCGGAACTGAAAAAGATGGTAGGATAAGTACTAAATATTGCAGTCATTGTTATATAAATGGTGAATTCACTCAAAACATTACTGCGATAGAAATGCAAAAAGTTGTTCAAAATCATATGATGGAAAATATGAATATACCTAAATTTATTGCTAAGTTTTTCACTAGAGGCATCCCAAAGTTAGAGCGATGGAATTAATCAACGAATAGAAAACGAACTTCTTTATCCTTTTTCTATAGATTTGAAACAATACTGTTTATAAAAAAAGGCTGTTTTCACATACTTTGTTGCTATTTACCAGGTAGGGGGTTGTGGTTGATTTCCTCTCAAGATGATCGCTTTCCTTGGTGCGGGCGGTGAGCCTCCTCGGCGTAAACGCCTGTGGGGTCTCACCTCTCCCGCTTCTCCCGCAGGAGTCTCGCACTTCCGCTCGAATCAACCTTAAATAGTTTCGTTTAAAAACAACAATCTTTACGAAAAGAGCCATAAAAAAATACGGAGAAAATAGCGATAAAGACAAATCCCCTATAAACGGATTTGCCTTTATGCTTCTTCCAACGAAAAACAAGAAATGTTTTTGTGAATTTTCAATCTATTCAACTTGTGTTACTAGTTTATTATTTCATCATCTGCCTTGCTTCCATAAACAGCACTTGGATAAATTTTTTCATATTATTGCGGCTCTGACTGCTTACTTTTTTACTTTTGTCTTCTAGCTCCAGCATTTTTTTTCGGACTTCCGAGAAATCAAAAAATGTGGATGAATAGGCTTCGAATTTTGGATTCATATAATCCGTCAATCCTAATGAAGCGATATGGATTAGTGCCTGGTTAAGAGCGCGACGGACACGCTGCTCGGAAGCTTTCATTTCTTTCTGGATTTCGGCTTCTTTCGCTTGATCTCCCAGCTTTTCAGCAGCAATCCCAGCAAAAATCTCCTTTAAATATGGAAACGAGTAGGCAGGACCGAGTCTTTGCTTTTCATTTTGGAGGAATCCTAAAATGTTTAATAAATCCTCGCTTCCCCCTTCGCCAATCATACCTAAATCAGAAATTAAGGACCGTCCGGCTTCCATGATATTTTTTGTATGAAAGGTTTTAGAAGACTTCGGGCGGTCCGTAAACACGTTCAACGACTTTTGAATGCCCTGTATCGATTGATCCACCAGTATTCGCTCGTTCACTTTGTTTAATATGCATGAAATTTCAACTTGGTTCAGCGGTTTTGTAATGTAGTATTCCGCTCCTAATCTATACGCCTCACCAATCATTTCTTTCGTTTCCACTTGCGATATCATCACAAATCTTCCTTGAAATCCATCAGCAAGAGACCTGATTGTTTCAATTCCATCCCTTAATGGCATGAGCAAATCAATTAAGACAACGTCTGCTTTTTTTAAAAACAACAAGCCATTATTCACTAAAGCTCCGTCTTCTGCTTCTCCCACCACTTTGCCTAAATCTTCGTCTTCAATTATCTCTGTCAACATCCCTCGAATGGCAGGATCGTCATCTATAATGAAATAATTCATCTCGTTAGCCCTTTCTCCATAATAGCATCAATCGGAATTCCTACGATGAATACGGTTTCTTTATAGGTATCCATTAGCCTGATATGGCCTCCAAATTTTTCAACTGTTTGTTTCACATACGATAAGCCAATTCCCGTCGAAGGGTTTCCCGCCGCATCGAATTTCTTTGTATAACCTGCTGTAAAAATGATTTCCTTCCGCTTTGGCGCAATGCCGGGGCCATTATCACGGATGCAAAACTCCACGAATTGATCTTTCCTTTTCACATGCAGTGATACGTATCCTTCTTCTTCAATGGCTTCCACTGCATTGGCCAATAAATTATTTATTAATGATAATACCATATATACATGATAGGGGGGATGGTCATCATCTATATGCAAGGTAAATGTAATAACTTTGCCAAGGGACTCTGCATATCGTCTATTGGACACGATCATGATGTTACCAAGGTCTTCGATCTTCATATATTCCTGCAGGTTTTTGGATGACATAAGTTTCGAAAGCCCCGCATAAATCCGCTGGTTATCTTTTTTGATCTCATGCACAAGACCGGCAATCTGCAACGCAGTTTGCGCATCGCTTCCATTAGTCCCCCTAGTATTTATCCGACGGTAAAAGTCATAACAAGTTCGGGTGATTTCTTCCGCATTTTGCATCGTTTTCTTCAGTTGAACCGATTCCTCATACAAACTTGAAATGAAAAGCAGCATTTGTTCCTTTTGGATGCGTTGCTCCGCTTCTGCGGATTTCGCTTCTCTCAGCTTTAATATATTAAAAAAGCCGAGAACGAAAAAACTTCGAATAAAGGCGATTAAAACAAGTTGGTCAATGGCTAACAAGGGTGTGCCCTGATTCGCCAGGATGGATCGGATCGTCATCTCCGATACACTTGCAAAAAGCTCGATCAATACCCCTAAAAGCCCGATCATAAACGGCTGATCGTGCCGTTCGTTCAATTTCGTTTTATGAAAGGCCAACGCGTAAATGAAATAGTAGAAAAAGGCGGGAACATGAAGATAGATCGCATCCTCAACGGATATGTCCCGTATCCCGACAGCCAGTGAAAAACGCAAAAAAAACACACTCACTCCCGTCACTATGCCTGCAATAATCGGGTGGATGCTCCTCCCCCATAGTAAAAACAAGAAGAAGACGGGGGTTCCCAAACTGACTCTGAATGTATCATCGAAGGGGTAAAACTTGAATTCGCCCGCAAGAGGCACCGCAATCATAATCAATAGTAATATCCTTATACTCTTTTTCAATACGGTCCCTCCCCAGTCACTATATTAAAAACATAACACATGAAAAGGTAAAAAAGTGAGAAGGGTTTTGACTGAAATTATTATTTTTTATGGCCCTTGTAAGTATCCGTAGGATTCAGTAGGTTCCAGTAGGTTGATCATAAACTTGAAATAATCTAAAAATTGAAAGCGCTAACAACAGAACGACTATCGAAGGAGGAATTCAAATGAAAAGGTTTGGCTTAGCTACTCAAATTTTTGTTGCACTTGTACTAGGTATCGTTGTCGGTGCTTTATTCCATGGTAATGAAACAGTCATGGCCATTTTGGTGCCTATCGGCGATATTTTCATTCATTTAATTAAAATGATCGTCATCCCGATCGTCATGGCTGCACTAGTCGTCTCCATAGCGGGGGTCGGCGATATAAAGAAACTGGGGAAATTAGGCGGGAAGACTCTTCTTTATTTTGAGATTGTCACCACAATTGCCATTGTTATTGGATTACTGGCGGCAAACTTGTTCCACCCAGGGTCTGGCTTAGATACAAGCAATCTTGAAAAAAGTGATATTTCAAAATATGAAGAAACGACAAATACCGCTGGCAGCAGTGGCTTTGGAGAAACAATTTCTCATATTGTTCCTTCAAATGTATTTGAATCAATGGCTCAAGCGGATTTATTACCGATTATCTTCTTTTCTGTTTTATTCGGCTTAGGTGTGGCTGCGATAGGCGAAAAAGGAAAGCCTATTCTTGGATTCTTTGAAGGTGTGTTGGAAGTAATGTTTTGGGTGACGAATCTAGTCATGAAATTTGCCCCCTTTGGTGTGTTTGCACTGATTGGTGTAACCGTTGCGAAATTCGGTATCGCAACATTAATTCCTTTAGGTAACCTAGTAATTGCAGTTTATGTGACGATGGTATTCTTTGTATTCGCCATTCTTGGAATTATAGCGAAAATGTCAGGGACAAGCATTTTTGTTATCCTGAAAGTGTTAAAGGATGAATTGATTTTGGCCTTTACAACAGCAAGTTCAGAGTCGGTATTACCAAGGCTTATGGACAAAATGGAGAAGTTTGGCTGCCCGAAATCCATTACTTCTTTTGTTATTCCAACAGGCTATACGTTTAATCTAGACGGCTCATCGATTTATCAAGCACTTGCTTCACTTTTCGTGGCACAAATGTATGGTATAGATTTATCCATTACAGAACAGATCACTTTGTTACTCGTATTGATGTTAACGTCAAAAGGAATGGCTGGCGTTCCGGGTGCCTCATTTGTTGTTGTTTTAACAACACTTGGTTCTATGGGACTGCCGGTGGAAGGTGTTGCGTTCATTGCCGGTATTGACCGGATTTTGGATATGGGAAGATCAGCGGTTAATGTCATTGGGAACTCATTGGCGGCGATTGTCATGTCGAAATGGGAAGGGGAATTTGACCAGGATAAAGCAAACCATTACGTTGATTCAATTAAACAATCAGACGTAGCATAAACTAGAGGAGGAAACACGGTGTCAACGATCTAAATCATGACGATCGTATTAAGAAAGACTTCTAGGGATCAAAACAAGTACCAGTGCATGCATACTATGTATCCAAACATTGCGTGCAGTCTCCGATTACAAGTTATTCTTACTAGATGACAAACCCAGGTATTTCTTGTGCTGAACTGTTTGATAGATCGCAGTTTCCGATTTTGATGAAATGGCAGATGTGGTTGATGAATAACAAAAGTCTAGGGAATTGATATAAAAGCCCTCCTTTATAGGAGGGCTTTTTGTTTTGCAGGATGAGTAATAATCATAATCCGAAACAAAAAAATGGATAGCCCCAATTAAGGCTATCCAGCTTAATTTATAAAAGATCACTTCACCTTTACGCCAGCTTTAATCAACGTAGGCGGCGTTTCGCCCTGTAATCCGGCGACAAGGTTTGTTGCGGCCAGCATCGCCATTTTCAGGCGGGTTTCATATGTTGCGGAACCGATATGAGGCAGAGTGACGACGTTCTTCATGGAAAGCAGCGGGTTGTCTTCCTGGACGGGCTCCTGTACAAAGACATCCAGTCCTGCCGCGTGAATTTCTCCGGTCTTTAGCGCATCGATCAACGCTTCTTCATCCACTGTTTTCCCTCTTGAACAATTGATGAAGATGGCGGACTCTTTCATGAGCTTGAATTCTTTTTCCCCCATCATCTTTTCGGTTTGAGGAGTCAGCGGTGTCATCAAGCAGACAAAATCAGATTGCTTTAACAGATCTTCCAGAGAACAGTATGTAGCTCCATACTTTTGTTCCGCGTCTTCGTTTCTGGATCTATTGTGATATAAGATGTTCATATCGAACCCAAAACGGGCTCTTTTTGAAACGGCAGATCCGATTCCGCCCATTCCGATAATACCTAATACTTTATGATGGACGTCCAACCCAAACGATTTTTCTCCGATATTCGATGTCCATTGCCCTGACTTTACCATTTGATCCAACTCAGGCATTCTTCTCGCTGCGGAGAGCATCAAACCCATGATCGTATCGGCGACTGTCTCGTTCAATACCTCGGGAGTGTTCGTAGCCATGATTCCTCGATTGGACAACTCGGTTACATCCAAATTGTCGTAACCAACCGATGAATTACAGACGATTTTTAATTGCGGTGCTTGATCCAGTAAAGTTTTATCCACTTTTAATCCTGAACCTAATATACCTTGTGCGTTCTTCAGCTCCTGAAGAAATTCAGGATCGTTTTGTGAATCAAGACCCTCAAAATAAACGACATCACAAGTCTCTTGAATATAATCCAACACCTTTTGATCCACTTTCTTATAAACGATTACTTTCGGTTTCATCATTGATACCTCACTTCCAATAAAGTAGGACCCCATCGGGTTCAAATGCTGACATAACCTTTTTGTTTTACGCCTCTATCTATAATCTACCATTATTTTAAAAAAAGGTAGTAGCTAATTGAACGGCGGACCAAATCGCTAAAACGGAAGCTAACGTTAGAATAATATTTTCGAACCAATTGTTTTTATATTTTCCCATCAAGCTTTTTTTATTTGAAAGCACGAGCATGCCAATTGCGATTACCGGAAAGCCGATTATATTTATTGCATTTACGCCAATTGTCAATGCAATGAAACCAGGCATGCCGGGAATGGACCAAATAAGCGGCGTAACTAATACAAAAATCATAATCCATTTAAACATTGGATCTTTTTCATATTTACCATTGTATTTTTCGCGTCGGTTTTTATTTATTACGTAAAAGGCATCTACTATCAATCTTGGAAAACCAGTTGATTTCCCTACTATACTCGCGAACAATACGCCAAATACCCCAAGATAAAAAATGTACCAGCCAAATTGTCCTAACGACATTTGTAATGCCATTGCCAAGTCATCAATCGTTTCCACATGAATTCCATTCGGTTTTAAAATTTCTGCCCCAACCACCCAAATGGCTAAATTAATCACGATGCAAACTCCGATGGCAAACAGTAAGTCATTTCTTTGAACCTTGACATGACTCGGCTTCGTCCAGCCCTTTTCCTTCATGAAATATGGATGTACAAAGTTCGAAATCGATCCTGCCACTGCACCGATAATTGAAATCGCCACCAATAATGCTCCATGAACGCCAGTATCACTTGGAATGCTAAAACCAACCGTTCCTTTAATGATTTGCCCCACATCCGGTGTAGCTTGAATGGCCAGGAACAAGAAGGCAATGGTCAATAATGCCAAAAGCACTTTCATTACACTTTCAATTCTATTATAAATATTCCTGCCAATAAGCATAAACACTAATCCTACAACTACCATTGAAGCTAAGAACGGCTGATTGACATGGAAGAGTGTCGATAATACCTCTCCCGCTCCCTTAATCATATAGGCATTAAACAGATGGCCCATGATTAATGCATAACCAAACATGAAATAACCGAAAAATGGGTGGATACGTCCATAGCCTTCAAGAATGGTTAAACCCTCTGTGTTACAAAGCTGGAACCGGGCAATAACATTAACGATAAGAAAACGAAGAATTAATGACAGAGCTAAAATCCACATTAAACTATATCCATAATCTGCACCGGCAACAGAAGAAGTCACCAGGTCCCCGGCGCCAAGCCACGTTAACACGGCAAGAATTCCTGGACCATAGGCGGTTTTAAACTTCGTGAAGAAATTTGTTTTCTTACTTTCGACCTCCGGAGCAATCACAGTGGTTTCAGCAAGATTTGATTGATTTTTCAAGTTATTCACTCCATTCCAAAGAGTATGTATTCGCTTTCATTTTTTCTAAAGCAATAATACTTAGATAACTCTAGACATTCAGATATTGAAATTATGACAGAACTTTACGTCATTTCCGGAATTGACATAAAGTTAACGCGCAGTATGTTGTCATGCTTCATGTTGAAGTGAATTAGCTCTTAAGTAAGTTCCCCTTCCATTTGATTGAATCTTTCGACTATTTACATTGAAATTGTAAGACAAATTAAAATGTAAGTCAATCATAATATTTAGAAGTTTTTTTAAAGCATTAAAAAAACCCTTCGTACTTGTTGATCATTCAAGAGAAATTGGCGTTGCTGCAAATTGAGGAAAACAGGATAAATAAAGGATAAAGTACAGCGTGCGAATAGATTCATGCCATCAGCGGATAATATAAGCGAAGGAGTGAAATATATGCCACAAGATAATAACAATGATCTAAATAATACTGACGGGAACCTTGATGCTCGTAGACACCCTACTAATAGTCTGAACCCTGGGTTTCAAAGAGAAGAACGTCCTATGCCTAATGGTGATATCACAACAACTGAGGGTGTCGCAAATGTTAAAGAACGTTTTCCTTCGGACCATGAAAGACTTATGAGCAGAATCAATCTTGGGGATGCACTTATAAATCGGGATAATACACATACTGGACGGTTTGAAAGATAAAAAAGATGTCTTATTGAATTAAATGGGGTTAGTGGATGATCAACCACGAGGAAAAAGCTAAAGACCTGTATAGGCTTTAGCTTTTTATTAATTTTTCATATTTTTTGCCCCACTCTCCCATACTAGCCAGTATGGGAATAAAGCTTTTCCCTATAGGTGTTAACGAGTATTCTACCTTTGGGGGGACTTCTTTATATACTTCTCTGTGAACCATTTGGTCTTC
Organism: Peribacillus sp. SRI_006; assembly: GCF_057586375.1. Lineage (NCBI taxonomy): Bacteria > Bacillati > Bacillota > Bacilli > Caryophanales > Bacillaceae > Peribacillus > Peribacillus sp. SRI_006. The sequence continues at coordinate 372,676 of NZ_JBYCZT010000004.1, forward strand.
TTCCAATTCTCTCAACTGACGTGTCAGTATTCCTTTTGAAATACCTGGTAACAGCCTTTGAAGTTCATTAAATCTTCTTGTATTTGTGCTTAAATGCCATAAAATGATGATTTTCCATTTCCCTGCAATTATGTCTTGAGTTTGTGTAACTGGACAAACCTCTATTTGTTCCTCTGGAGGTTCACCGAACCTGCTTCGCGCCACCGTACATTCCTCTCTTTCTCAATGGTACCATTTTTGTGACTATGTTATAAAAAAATGACTACTTTCAAAAAAATGTCTAACATTATAATATTAGGTTACCCTTAATAATCAAATAAAAATTACTAGGAGGAGATTCTAAATGAGGCACTTAGTTGTTTATGCACATCCATACTCTGAAAGCTTAAATCACTCTATTTTGGAAACAACAGTCAATGCATTAGAGAAAAACGGTCACGAAGTTGTTGTGCGTGATTTATATGCAATTGATTTTCAACCTGTACTGAAACCGGAAGATACAGCAGCCATGAAAGCAGGAAAAACTCCTGATGATATTAAAACGGAACAAGAATTTATTTCTGAAGCAGAAGTTATAACATTTATTTACCCTATTTGGTGGACGGGTCTTCCAGCAATTCTTAAAGGGTATGTAGACCGAGTATTCTCATTTGGGTTTGCATATTCTGCTGGAGAAGAAGGTGTAATCAAGCTATTAAAAGGTAAAAAGGGGCTTATCATCAATACACACGGAACTCCTAACGAGGTTTACGATGCGGTGGGTATGACAGCTGGATTGAAAGTTACCTCTGACATTGGAATATTTGATTTTACTGGAATTGAACCTGTGGATCATTTACTATTCGGAAGTATTGGATACCTTGATGAAGAAGCATATAAAGGAATGTTAAAGAAAGTTGAAGATACAATTAAATCCCATTTCTCATAAACATATACTAATGTTGAAAAAGACTGCTCAATCTTAATAAAAGGCTGTTTTCGCATACTTTGTTGCTATTTACCCGTAGTGCGGTGTGGTTGATTTCCCCTTCAGATGCTCGCTTTCCGCGGGGCGGGCGGTGAGCCTCCTCGGCGTAAACGCCTGTGGGGTCTCACCTTTCCCGCTGCTCCCGCAGGAGTCTCGCACTTCCGCTCCAATCAACCTTAAATAGTTTCGTTTTAAAAACATCAATCTTTACGAAAAGAGCCTAATAAAAAGAGACCTTCTTTTTAAAAGGT